>NZ_CP069213.1:2772500-3072500 GCF_016834455.1 Shewanella litorisediminis | reverse complement strand
GTCGATGGGAAACGGGTTAATATTCCCGTACTTCTGCTAACTGCGATGGAGAGACGGAGAAGGCTAGGCCAGCACGGCGTTGGTTGTCCGTGTTTAAGGTGGTAGGTAGTGTGCTTAGGCAAATCCGGGCACACATATACCGAGAGCTGATGACGAGGTGCTACGGCACTGAAGTGGTTGATGCCATGCTTCCAGGAAAATCTTCTAAGCTTCAGGTTAGCAGGAATCGTACCCCAAACCGACACAGGTGGTCGGGTAGAGAATACCAAGGCGCTTGAGAGAACTCGGCTGAAGGAACTAGGCAAAATGGTACCGTAACTTCGGGAGAAGGTACGCTGCTGTTGGTGACGGGACTTGCTCCCTGAGCTGACGGCAGTCGCAGATACCAGGTGGCTGCAACTGTTTATCAAAAACACAGCACTGTGCAAACTCGCAAGAGGAAGTATACGGTGTGACGCCTGCCCGGTGCCGGAAGGTTAATTGATTGGGTTATCGCAAGAGAAGCTCATGATCGAAGCCCCGGTAAACGGCGGCCGTAACTATAACGGTCCTAAGGTAGCGAAATTCCTTGTCGGGTAAGTTCCGACCTGCACGAATGGCGTAATGATGGCCACGCTGTCTCCAGCCGAGACTCAGTGAAGTTGAAATTGCGGTGAAGATGCCGTATACCCGCGGCTAGACGGAAAGACCCCGTGAACCTTTACTATAGCTTGGCACTGAACATTGACCCTACATGTGTAGGATAGGTGGGAGACTTTGAAGCGGGAACGCCAGTTCTCGTGGAGTCGACCTTGAAATACCACCCTTGTAGTGTTGATGTTCTAACCTCGGTCCGTGAATCCGGACTAGGGACAGTGCCTGGTGGGTAGTTTGACTGGGGCGGTCTCCTCCCAAAGAGTAACGGAGGAGCACGAAGGTTGGCTAAACACGGTCGGACATCGTGTGGTTAGTGTAATGGCACAAGCCAGCTTAACTGCGAGACAGACACGTCGAGCAGGTACGAAAGTAGGTCATAGTGATCCGGTGGTTCTGCATGGAAGGGCCATCGCTCAACGGATAAAAGGTACTCCGGGGATAACAGGCTGATACCGCCCAAGAGTTCATATCGACGGCGGTGTTTGGCACCTCGATGTCGGCTCATCACATCCTGGGGCTGAAGTCGGTCCCAAGGGTATGGCTGTTCGCCATTTAAAGTGGTACGCGAGCTGGGTTCAGAACGTCGTGAGACAGTTCGGTCCCTATCTGCCGTGGGCGTTGGAAGATTGAGGGGGGTTGCTCCTAGTACGAGAGGACCGGAGTGAACGAACCGCTGGTGTTCGGGTTGTCATGCCAATGGCATTGCCCGGTAGCTACGTTCGGAATCGATAACCGCTGAAAGCATCTAAGCGGGAAGCGAGCCCCAAGATGAGTCTTCCCTTGGACCTTGAGTCCACTGAAGAGCCGTCCGAGACCAGGACGTTGATAGGCAGGGTGTGTAAGCGTTGTGAGGCGTTGAGCTAACCTGTACTAATGACTCGTGCGGCTTAACCATACAACCCAGATGGGTTTTGACTGATGGTTGAAGTAGATAGTCTTGAAGAAACCAGACTTGATTGAAGTGATAACTCAATAGAACAGAATACCGGTCGCTTAGCTCAGCCGGGAGAGCACCTCCCTTACAAGGAGGGGGTCACTGGTTCGATCCCAGTAGCGACCACCATCTTTTTCTGCGAAATGCAGCTTTCCGAATTGCATGTTCTTGCTGAAAAGCGAGGGCATAACGAATTTGTCTGGTGACAATAGCGCTCTGGTCCCACCTGATCCCATTCCGAACTCAGAAGTGAAACGGAGCAGCGCCGATGGTAGTGTGGGGTCTCCCCATGTGAGAGTAGGTCATTGCCAGACGCCTAATTTGGGCCTAGCCCAAAGGAGCGGTAGTTCAGTTGGTTAGAATACCGGCCTGTCACGCCGGGGGTCGCGGGTTCGAGTCCCGTCCGCTCCGCCAACATAAAGACGAAAGCCTCTGCAGCAATGCAGGGGCTTTTTTCGTTATGGCGTCTTGGATAAATTCGCCCCAGCTACGCTTACGCTGGTAATTTTTGTATTTAACGCTCCCGAAAATACTGCGCACTCTGGGCCACATCGGCCGCTCAGTCGAATGCCGGATCATCGAGTCCGTCCAACAGCGTCCTTGTTTAACAGCTCAGTTCGGAATTCCAGCCTCTCGCTCATATACACAGCGCGCCCGCCAACAACATGAAGCCTCGCTGGAAACAGCGGGGTTTTTCGTATTTAACGCTCCCTAAAGCGCTGTGCACTCTGGGCGGAGTCAGGAAGCCCCGGGGCACAGGATGCCGGACCAATGGTCTCGTCTAAAGCCATCCTTGCTTAACAGCCAAGTTCGGCCTTTGATAGTCAGGAGTTTGAGTACCTTGAAGGACAGGAGAGCCGGACACGCCTGTCTCTCGCTTGCAAGTAAGTCGCTTCGTGATAGCGGCTTTATGGAAGCATCAGTTCAGGGTGACATCATTCAGGGTTACCTCAGTTTAGGGGGGGCGAACCGGGGCCAAATGTTCTTCTTGAGCTTGCTATATCAAGTCTATATTTGAATTTTCCGAACATTTAATTGGATGTTGGTTGGCTCTGCCTTGAAGAATATTTCAGGGTTTTGGGAGTGATTCTTGATATTTGTAAATCAAATCGAATCTTTCAGCCGAGATAGATTTTTGATTTTTTCTTGTGCTGGAAGTCCTTTCCTGCCTGAGTATTACTCAAAAGTGAATAGTTATTTTCCAGTTCTCTATGCTTGCTCTCAAATTGATTAAAAACCCATGCCGCTGTTAATCAAATGTTGATGGCTTTGATGCCCATCACAATTTTTTACCCTCTATCGCATGATGATTGACGGTCATGCTGCACCATTAAATCAGCTGGGGGGGTAATATGAGGTGTTCCAAACTTATCCTGTTATTTTTCTGCACATTTTTAATAGCGTGTGGAGAAAGTAATAATACCGATGACAATCTTTCGCCAAACATCCCTGCAACTGGAAATCAAACGGGGACTGTGAGTATCGCCATATCTGACTCTCCTATGAAGGGGGTTGTTGGTGTGATAATCCAACTGGATGAATTGGTGATGACAGATGAGTCCAATATCCAGCACCGTTATTCATTGAAAGATAAGAACTTCAACCTTCTTGACTATCAAGGTAAACAAAGTATCACGATTGTTGATGGCCTGAGTATTCCAGTAGGTAACTATCATAATGTTCATATGTCAGTGATCGCTGGTGATGGCAATAATGGCTGCTATGTGGAAGATGGCCAAGGCATTCACCCAATGCAGGTGCAGGACGGCATGCTCCCACTCATGGACTTCTCAGTTTCGGCAAATCAACACCATGCCTTTACTATGGAGATTGGGCTGTATATGGGCCTCAATCGTGATGGCGACTTTAACTATACACTGCGCCATTTTGGCAGTTGGTCAGTAAACAATACATCAATGGGGCATTTGCTGGGTGAAATGGACCCGCAATGGATTGCTGACTGCGAAGCTGGCAATGCTGTGACACTCCCTCCCAGCGGTTCGTTTAGTCATTTGGCCTACTTATATCCGAGTTCCGTTACCCGCCTTGAACAGATGGGCGATGTGCATGATTCCGGATCAAATGGTCATGTTGCACCCATAGCCGTTTCCCCAATGAGACAAGATCGTTCGGGTAACTGGTTTTTTGAAATGGGTTTTCTGCCAGAAGGTACTTATCGTGTTGGCTATAGCTGTCTTGGTCATTTAGACAACCCGAACATGGATGATATTCAGAATGGCTCATTCTCAATGTTTGCAGATGCAGGCACCGTGACTATCAGAGCCGGTGCAAATGGCGGAAGTCAAACTGTAATACAGTGCGGCAAAGGAAATGGTGGCCATCACGGTGGTTAACCAACCCAACCCCCTCGCAAGGTAGAGGCGGGAGTTGGCTTTCCATTATTATCAGCCAACTCCCATTCTTCTCTCCATTCACATCTTTCGCCCAGAGCTAATCAGCGCGATGTTTTTACGTCGCCTGGATGTTTTCATTCTATGCCGGCGCTGCCCTGAAACGCACAAGTGGGCTTTCTGTGGCTCTATAGCCGATTGATAATCCTCTCTTAAAGCTGACCAGAGCGGCCTCTGTTGGACGTTATCGGTAAAACCCAGAGTCCAATCCACCCAGGCTCAAAGAAGAGATTTAAGCTTTGGCAGCACGACAGAGAGCTAAACAGGTCTTTATGGCTGAAAAAGCTGCAACCAAGCGGTTTTCATTAAAAAGTGCTTTACCTTTAGGGGGGCTTTTTGCATAATGCCCTCCGTCAACAGGGGTGTAGTTCCAATTGGTAGAACAGCGGTCTCCAAAACCGACGGTTGCGGGTTCGAGTCCTGCCACCCCTGCCATATACCAGAAAGGCCGTTCAGAAATGAACGGCCTTTCGTCTTTTCAGGGTTTGGTTAACTCTCCGGTTACCGCGTTCAGCTGCACCTTGTCAGTGCGTTATTCTTCCAGCAGGCTTCGCAGCATCCAGGCGTTCTTCTCATGGACACTGACTCTCTGGGTGAGCAAATCCACCGAGGCTTCATCGCCACTTTCAGCTGCGAGCTGAATAAGCGCTCTGGCACCGCGAATAATAATTTCCTGGCCCTCTATAAGGCTGGCAATCATGTTTCTGGCATTGAGGCCACCTGTGTCTTCCTGAATGTCGGTTACAGCGGCAAAAGCGCTGTAGGAACCAATGGCTTTTACGCCCAAGGCCCGAACCCGCTCTGCAATACTGTCCACCGCAAGGGCAAGTTCGTTATACTGCTGCTCAAACATGAGATGCAGACTGGTAAACATGGGGCCGGTTACATTCCAGTGAAAGCTGTGGGTCTTGAGATACAGGCCATAGCTGTCAGCCAATAGTTTATACAGGCCCTTGGCGATAGCGAGTCGATGCTGCTGGTCGATACCATTGTTGATCATGATAAGTCTCCTTTGGTTTCAGTTTTAATCATAATAATGAATTAAAAAATATTACTGAAATTGAAATAATAGATTGGGTGGTTCGATTAGATAAATAGGAATAACAATGGAAAAAGCGGCATACCTGGATGCCATGGGGATCACCCGTTGGCGTCAGGCAGGCGAGTCAGCGCCTTTATCTCCTGAGCTTATTCAGGCGGTTAGCAGGATGTTTGACCATCCGTTGTTTGCGGCGCTGCAATGCCAGATGACAGAGCTCTCCATCGTACTTGGGTCCCGTACTGGCGAAGGCACTTCTGTGGCGCTGGGGCAGCTGGAAACCCCAGAGGGCAAACGTGCGCTCTGGCGGGCGCTCAGTGACTGCGGAGTTTTGTAATGAAGATAGTTTCACTCAGTCGGCAAGATGCGCCAATAATGGCGCTCATCGAGCTTAAGGCTCATTCCCATCCGATGTCTGAGGGCGCGTTGGCCGACTGCTTTGGCCCTTTGTACCGCTGTAGCGGACTCTATGAGGATGATGCGCTGCTGGGATTTACCATAGTGCAGCAGATTGTGGATGAGGCAACGCTGTTTGATATTTGCGTGCTGCCCTCGGCGCAGGGCAAAGGGCTGGGCAAGTTACTGCTCCAGCAGGTTATTGCCGATGCGCAACGCCATAGCGCACAGGTGCTGATGCTTGAAGTTCGTGCGTCCAACAGGGCTGCCATTAGCCTGTATCAGCGCCTGGGATTTACAGAAATTGGCAGGCGAAAGGGCTATTACCCCACAGCTGATGGCCGCGAAGATGCGGTATTGATGGATTTAAGGCTTGAACACTGCTGAGCCTGCTCTGCACGGATAACCCAATAAAAAACGGCGCTTATGCGCCGTTTTTCAGTTTTAAAGCGGGCTTAATTGCAACCTGCTTATTTGACTTCCTTGCCCTGTGCTTGGAGGTCGGCATGGTAGCTTGAGCGTACCAGCGGGCCACAGGCGGCGTGGCTAAATCCAAGATCTTCGGCAATGGCTTTCAGCTCATCAAATTCCTGTGGGCTCACGTAGCGCTCTACCGGCAGGTGAAACTTGGACGGCTGCAGGTACTGGCCCAGAGTCAGCATGTTCACATCGTGTGCACGCAGATCTTTGAGTACCTGAATGATTTCTTCATTGGTTTCACCCAGGCCCATCATCAAACCTGACTTGGTTGGAATATGGGGGTGGCGCTCTTTAAAGCGCTTGAGCAGATCCAGCGACCACTGATAGTTGGCGCCCGGGCGAGCCTTGCGATAGTGCGCCGGCGCAGTTTCCAGGTTGTGGTTGAACACATCCGGTGGATTGGTGCTTAAGATATCCAGCGCGACATCGATACGGCCGCGGAAATCGGGCACCAGGGTTTCAATCTGGATGTGCGGATTCAGGGCGCGGATTTCACGGATGCAGTCGGCAAAGTGCTGGGCACCACCGTCACGCAGATCATCACGGTCAACCGAGGTGATCACCACGTACTTGAGTTTCATATCGCGGATGGTCTTGGCCAGTTTCACCGGCTCATCGGCATCAGGTTTCAGCGGACGGCCGTGGGCCACGTCGCAGAATGGGCAGCGGCGGGTACAAATGGCACCCAAAATCATAAAGGTAGCGGTACCGTGGTTGAAGCATTCTGCCAGGTTGGGGCAGGAGGCCTCTTCACACACAGAATGCAGACCATTGCTGCGCAATGCCTGTTTGATTTCAGTGATGCGTTGATTGGAGGCAGGCAGCTTTACCCGCAGCCAATCTGGCTTTCTGAGCATGGTTTCACGCTCGGATGGCATGATTTTTACCGGAATTCGGGCGACTTTGTCTGCGTCACGCAGTTTGACGCCCGGCTGCAATCTTTCGGGTCTGTTCATTTTATTCTGCTAATCCTTGGTGATGGACCAGGTGCTCATAGCCAAGAAGCTGGCTAAAGGTCAGTGTCAATTTCTCACCGGCTTCGTTTACGGTATTGGGGCCGCCCAGTGCTTTGCACTGCACCATTTCCAAGCCGGCATAACCGCAGGGGTTAATGCGCTGGAAGGGGGAGATATCTATGTCGACATTCAGTGCCAGCCCATGGAAGGAGCAGCCTCGGCGAATACGAAGGCCAAGCGATGCAACCTTGCGCTCGTCAACGTACACCCCGGGTGCATCGGCTTTGGCATAGGCATCAACACCGTAGGGTTTAAGCATGTCGACTATGCTTTGCTCAATGTGGGTAACCAGCTGACGCACACCGATTTTCAGGCGTTTGATGTCCAGCAGGGGGTAGGCGACCAGCTGACCCGGACCGTGATAAGTCACCTGGCCACCACGGTCTACCTGAATAACGGGAATGTCACCGGGATTCAGAATATGTTCGGCTTTACCGGCTTGCCCCTGAGTAAAAACGGGGGGATGCTCAACCAACCAGAGTTCATCCGGGCTATTTTCATCGCGGTTATCGGTATAGTGCTGCATGGCGTGCCAGACGGTTTCATAGTCCTGATTTCCCAGGTGTCTGATATGCAGAGTCTTGGCTTGCAAGGGCAACCTCTCCCCCTCAGATTCGGCTTGGCGGCATTATACGCCGCGACAGTCGAAATGTAACACAGATCACGCTTTGCCGACGCGTGAGAAACATTAAAGTACCCGCTTTACGCCGTCGATGGCGGCAAGCGCAGTGTACAGGGTCTCGATGTGCTCTTTGCTGGTCACACTCACACGAATGGTGACCGACACATAGGTGCCCTTGCTAGAAGCTTTGGAAGTGGGGCTGTAGTCGCCGGGGGCATGTTGTTGCACCACGGCTACCACGCGATCGGCCAGGGTATCGCTGGCGTCACCCACAACCTTAAAGGGGAAGGAACAGGGAAACTCCAGGTACTGGTCAAAAGTGGTATTCAACATCGTCATCTATCTCAATCATGGGCTCGAGGCTCAAATATGGCGGCGATTATAGCCCAATCAAGGCCCGGGGGCGAAAAAAATGCCACCCTAAGGTGGCATTTTCATCTGAGTTGGCTTAGCTCAGCCAGCTGGCAAAGAGCTGCTTGAAATAATCCATCAGTTTGGAGAACCAGCTGCCCTCGTTCACTTCCTGCAGCGTGACCAGCGGGAATTGCGCTATGTCTTTGCCATCCAACTGGAAATACACGCGGCCCACAACTTCGCCTTTGGCCAGTGGCGCTTCCAGTGGCTTGGTCAGCTCGAAGTTGGCCTGGAGTTCTTTGCCTTTACCACGGCGAATGGTCAGAGGCGTATCTGTGGCGACACCCAAATCAACGCTTTCACGATCGCCATACCAAATTTGCTGATTAACGAAGCTGTCGCCAGCCTTGTAGGGAGTCACTGTTTCAAAGAAGCGGAAACCATAGGACAGCAGCTTTTTGCTTTCGGCTTTACGTGAAGCCTCGCTGCTGGCGCCCATGACTACTGAAATCAGACGCATGTCGTCCTGTGTGGCAGAAGCCACCAGATTATAACCCGCCCCAGAGGTGTGGCCGGTCTTGATACCGTCCACGTTCATGCTCTTGTCCCACAAGAGGCCGTTACGGTTGTATTGCTTGATGCCGTTAAAGGTGAACTCTTTTTCGGAGTAGATTCGGTACTCTTCCGGCACATCACGGATAAGTGCTGCGCCCAGAATCGCCATGTCATAGGCGGTGGTCTTGTGGTTGTCAGAGTCCAGCCCATGGCTGTTTTCAAAATAGCTGTCGGTCATGCCGAGCTGCTTGGCCCAAGAGTTCATCATATCCACGAAGGCATCTTCTGTACCGGCAATGTGCTCAGCCATGGCCACACAGGCATCGTTACCCGATTGGATGATGATGCCACGGTTCAAATCGGCGGCTTTTACGGTTTTACCTACCTCGATAAACATCTTTGAGGAATCGGGGAAGTTCTTTGACCAGGCGTTTTTGGTAATGGTGACGTCATCTTCCGGTGAGATGTTTCCCACTTTCATTTCATGACCAATCACATAGCTGGTCATCATCTTGGTAAGGCTGGCTGGATTCAGCTGCTCATAGGCATGTTCTTCGGCGATGATTTGGCCGGTGTGGTAATCCATCAACACATAGGCTTTGGCGGCCACGGAGGGGGCTTCAGGAACAACGGTCGGTGGTGCTGCAAAGGCGCTGGCAGACACAATGGCCAGGAGCAACATCGATTTTGGGGCGCTAGGTTTGAATACTTTCATCATTAACTACACGTTTTCTCTGGAGGTTTTAGTAAACGGTATGAAACCCGTCGAGTCTAACATTAATTGACAAGGGATTGCAGTGAAGGTTCCTTCATGTTCAGGATTTGGGCTCAGTGACCAGATAGCCGCTTGGGTATCCCTGCTGGCGCATTTGCTGCAACATTTTGCTGGCGATACCTTCGTGGCCCAAGGGGCCCAATTGCAGGCGATAGAGGGTATCTTTTTCCTGTAATCGATAGCCAAGCTGGTATTTGTCGGCCAGCTCCTTGCCGAGCCGATTCAACCTGTCTTTGTCTTTGGATGCGACAACCTGAATAAAGTAATGGTTGGGGTCCTGACTGCTGGTATAAGCCTCATTTTCCGGCGAGGGAATGTAAATGGTTTCAATCTCGACTCGGGCCGTACCCGTGTTCAGCATGCCGAGGCGATAAGCCGCAGCATAGGATAAGTCTATGATACGCCCTTCGTGAAACGGCCCCCTGTCATTGACTCTGACAATGACTTCCTTTTTGTTATCCAGATTTCGCACCCGGACAAAGCTTGGCAATGGCAAGGTCTTATGGGCTGCTGTCATGCTGTACATGTCGTACACCTCGCCGTTGGAGGTGTGATAACCGTGAAACTTGGTGCCGTACCAAGAGGCGAGTCCTGATTCTCGGAAATTGGCGGCGGAAGCCAGTACGTTATAGGACTTACCCATCACCGAGTATGGCTTGTTGCCCCCCCGGCTGTACGGCTCATAACGCGGGACGGCGTCAGGCACCTGGCTGACATCCGGCGCCGAGTCAGGGTAGGCATCGTGCTTTTGATGATACCTGTCGCCCTTGGTGCTGGGTTTGTTGCTGCTTGTTGGCTCCGGTGACGAGGAGCAACCGCCCAGAACGAGCGCTATGGCCAATAAAGGCCAACAGGATTTAATACTTGGCATGGGCATGTTTGAGCTGCTCACTGAATTCATAGGCCGCCATGGCATAAAGAGGGCTGCGATTATAACGGGTGATTACGAAAAAATTCTTAAAACCCATCCAGTATTCGTCATGAGTTTCCTGCTCTAATTTAAACAGCATCGCAGGTCGCGCTACATCCAGATCCCGTTTATCGGCAAGGCCGAAGCTGCCACCGAGGATATCGGATGCCTTGAGGGTTAAAGGCTCTCCTTGCCAGAGGGCGGCTGTGGGCGGCGCCTCATCATGACTCTCCAATCGAACGGCCACAGCGTCACCCGCTTGCCATCCATGTTGGTGAAAGTAGTTGGCAACGCTGCCTATGGCATCGGCTGGACTGCCGAGTAAGTCTTTGCGGCCATCGCCATCAAAATCAACACCGTAGTATCGGTAGCTGGATGGCATAAACTGACCAAATCCCATGGCACCGGCATAAGAGCCTTTTAATGTTCCCAGATTCAGGCCTTCTTCCTGCTCAAGCTTTTGCAGTTCTCCCAGCTCTTTCAGAAAAAAGCTGGCCCTGGGCGGGTAGTAAAACCCCAGTGTGTACAGGGCATCGCGCACACTGTAACTGCCCATGGTTTGGCCGTAATGGGTTTCTATACCAATGATGGCCACAATCATCTGGGGCTCAACCCCAAATTGCGCCGATGCCTTGTCGATGGTGCTTTCGTGGGTACGCCAGAATTCCAGCCCGGCGTTAAGCCTTGCCTCGGTGAGAAAGCGCGGCCGATAGAGATACCAGGGTTTGGCTTCCCATGGGCGACTGATGGCTTCAATCACCTTGGGGTTATATTGAGCATCGGCCAGAAAAGCATCGATTTGCGCGCGGGAAAAGCCAAGGGCGCTCTGGCGGGAAATAAAGCTGTCCCTGGCAGTGTCTATTTCGGTCTCGGCAGCAAGCGCAAGATTGGCGGCGAAAAGGCCAAGCAACAAGGCAAGGCCCGGGGCAGAACTCATCGGCATTCCTTAGCGGTCGACAAAGCGTCTGTGGGTTTGAATGCTCATTAGAATGCCAAAACCCGTCATCAATGTCAGCATTGAGGTACCTCCGTAGCTTATCAGGGGCAAGGGCACGCCCACCACAGGCAAAATGCCGCTTACCATGCCGATATTCACGAAGATGTACACGAAGAAGGTCAGGGTAATGGAGCCGGCCAACAAACGGGCAAAGTTGGTTTGTGCCCGCGATGCAATGACCAGTCCCCGGCCTATCACGTAGATGTACATGGTCAGTAACAGGATGGCGCCGATGAGGCCAAACTCTTCACCAATCACGGCAAAAATAAAGTCAGTGTGACGCTCGGGCAGAAACTCCAGCTGAGACTGAGTGCCCTGCAGCCAGCCTTTGCCGTCCACACCGCCTGAACCTATGGCGATTTTCGACTGGATAATGTGATAACCGGCGCCAAGGGGATCTTTTTCCGGATCCAGCAGTGTCAGTACCCGGCGACGCTGGTAGTCGTGCATCAGGAAATACCAGAGTATCGGCAGAAACGACAGCACGGAGGCCAGCAGCCCTAGTACTATGTACCAGCTCATTCCGGACAGGAACAACACAAAGATGCCCGATGCCGCCACCAGGATTGAGGTACCGAGGTCAGGCTGCTTGGCAATCAACAGGGTTGGGATAAGCATGATAATGGCCGCAGCCGCCAGATAACGTTTCTTTGGCGGCAGGGTAAACTTGCTGATAAACCAGGCCATGGTGATGGGGAAGGCGAGCTTAATGAGTTCGGATGGCTGAAACTCCATAAAACCCAGGTTGAGCCAGCGCTGTGCCCCTTTATTGATTTCACCGAAAAAGTGTACTCCGAGCAGCAGGATAATCCCCGCGATATAAATCGGCAGTGCCCAGCGGCGCAGGATTTCCGGGTTTACCTGCGCCATAAACAGCATGATGCCGAGGGAAAGCCCTATACGCACCAGTTGCCGCTCCAGCATGGCCGGATCTTCACCCGAGGCTGACCAGATAACAAACAGGCCAAATCCCATAATGGCCAGCAGTCCAAGCAAAAGCGGTAAGTCGATGTGCATCCGCTGCCAGATATTTTTACGGGCATGATCCCTTGTCATGGTTGCACCTTCCACTGTTCATGGAGCATAAATTCATCCAGCATGGCACGTGCCACCGGACCCGCATTGGCGCCGCCCCAACCGGCGTTTTCCAGCACGACTGCCAGAACTATCTTGGGCGATTCAAAGGGGGCATAAGCCACAATCAGGGCGTTATCTCTCAGGTGCTCGGCCACCTTGTCGTGATCGTATTTGGCATCCTGTGCCACCGAAAACACCTGTGCCGTGCCTGTTTTCATGGCGGCTGTATAAGTGGCATCCGTGAAACGCGACTTATGGGCCGTCTGGCGCATGGCCTCGTTGATGATTTCCCAGTTGCGGGGGTTTTTCAGCGAAACCGAGGGCATCTCCTCTGGTGGCCGCTCAATTTTGGCGCTGTTGTCTTTCATGGCCTTGAGCAGATGGGGAACAAAGCGCTTGCCGCGATTGGCAAGGATGGCGGTGGCGTTGGCAAGTTGGATGGGGGTTGCCGTCCAGTAGCCCTGACCAATCCCCACCGAGATGGTGTCGCCCGGATACCAGGGCTGGTTGTGGCGGATACGCTTCCAGTCCGAAGAGGGCATGATGCCGGCAGATTCTTCGAAGATATCCACGCCGGTGCTTTCACCAAAGCCAAATTGATGCATAAAGGCGGCAATCTTATCTATGCCCATCTTGTGCACCATGTCGTAAAAGAAGATATCGCAGGACTCGACAATGGCATGGTACACATCCACGTAGCCATGGCCCCATTTTTTCCAGTCACGCCACTTTCGCTCGACGCCGGGCATTTGCCAGTAGCCAGGATCCCAGATGCGGGTGCGTTCGGTGACGACCTGCTCTTCAAGCCCCATCAGTGCCATATGGGGTTTGATGGTTGAGGCGGGGGCGTACAGCCCCTGGGTGGCACGGTTAATCAGCGGCCTTGCCTTGTCGTTGAGCAGGGCGCTGTAATCCTTTGAGCTGATCCCCTGTACAAAGAGGTTGGGGTCGTAAGAGGGGCTGGATACCAGTGCCATGATGCCGCCGTCACGGGGGTCGATGGCCACTATGGTGCCGCGGCGACCTGACAGCAGTTCCATCGCCTTTTTCTGCAGATTGATGTCCAGCGTCAGATAGAGATCCTGACCGGGCTCTGGTGGCACTGTCTTCAGGGTACGAATGGTGCGGCCACGGTTATTCACCTCTTCTTCCAGGTGCCCCGGTTTGCCGTGTAGCAGGTTTTCGTAATACTTTTCAACGCCCTGTTTGCCGATGTCCTTGCTGGCGGCATAGTTTGGCCAGCGGTCGGCCTTTTCCAGCGCGGTCCTGTCTTTGGCGTTGATCTTGCCCACGAAGCCCAGCACGTGGGTCAGAAGTTCGCCGTGGGGATAGAAGCGTTTCAGACCGGCTTCCACCCTTACGCCGGGAAACTGATGCTGATTTACGCTGAATGCGGCGACTTCCTCTTCGGTCAGGTTATCCCTGAGCGTCAGCGGTTTGAACCGGCGATGATATTTGAGTGCTTCGAGGAACTCGGCTTTGGATTCTTCCGTCAGCGCTATTACTGACGAGAGCTGTGCCAGCGTCTCGGGAACGTTTTTGACCTTTTCGGGGATAAGCTCAAGGGAATACACCGGCTGGTTTTCCGCAAGCAGCACCCCATTGCGGTCGTAAATCAGGCCCCGGCTTGGGGCGACGGGGGTTACCCGGATGCGGTTGTCGTTGGAACGGGTGGTGTAATCCGCATAAGAAGTCACCTGCAGGTGATACAGGTTGGTCAGAAGGACACCAAAAAGTGCCACCACGCACAGAAAGGTAAATATGGCCCGCCGCTTAAACAGTGCTGCCTCTGCGGCGTGGTCATGCATGGCTACCCGTTTTTTTGGTGTCACTCAACGTCTCCGGTGCAATCAGCGGCCTGACAAGGGCACGCTATTCCCTGTGATAAGGATGGTTGTTGTTAATGCTCCAGGCCCGGTAGAGGCTTTCCGCTACGACTACCCTCACCAGGGGGTGGGGCAGAGTCAGCGCCGATAAACACCAGCTCTGGGTTGCGGCCTGTTTGCAGGCTGGAGCCAGGCCTTCAGGGCCACCAATCAAGAGGCTGACATCACGGCCATCGAGCTGCCATTTGGACAGGGCGCCGGCCAGTTCGGGAGTTGTCCAGTTCTTGCCGGGAAGATCCAGGGTAACAATATGATTACCCTTGGGAATTGCTGCAAGCATTTGTTCGCCCTCCTTTTGCAGGATGCGGGCGATATCGGCATTTTTACCGCGCTTGCCAGCGGGGATTTCGACCAGTTCCAGCGCCATATCTCTTGGGAAACGGCGCTGGTACTCTTCAAATCCCCGGGTGACCCAGTCGGGCATCTTGGTACCCACGGCGACAAGTTGCAGCTTCATCAGGCTGGCTCTTGCCAGAGCTTTTCGAGCTGGTAAAAGTCGCGGGTTTGCTCCTGCATCACATGCAGAATCACTTCGCCCAAGTCCACCAGAACCCATTCGCTGGTGTCGCGGCCTTCGCTGCCGAGTATGGTGATGTTGGCTTCTCTGGCCTTGGAGAGCAGGTTTTCTGCGATGGCGCGCACGTGGGTTTTCGAGGTACCCGAGCAAATCACCATGTAATCGGTGATGTTGGAGTGCTTGCTGACATCCAGTACCACCAGATCCCGAGCTTTGAGATCTTCAATCTTGTCGACAACAAATTGCTTCAGTTCTTCGCTTCGCACGCGAAATTACCTCATGTGTTTCCTAAAAAAAGAGCGCGACAGTATAGCAGCAGCCAGTGGTGGAATACACCGCCTAGCGGTACAGGCCTTGGGCCTCAATCACCCGGGCCACTGACTCGGGCACAAACTGGCGAATATCCCGCCCGCTGGCCAAAGCCGTGCGGATGTCGGTAGAGGAGATATCCTGCTCACTGATGTCAGTGATGAGCATTTTGCCGCTGTCCTCTGCCGGCAAGTCAGCTCCCGTGTGTTGCCTTTGTGATAGCAGCTTTGCCATGGGATGCTCGTTTGCCAGCTGATAACCGGGCCGGGCACAAAGCACCAGATGGCAAAGGTCAAAAAGCTGCTGCCACTGAAACCACTTATCCAGCGACAGAAAAGAATCCATCCCCATGACAAAGTAGAACACCCTGTCGGGATAAAGTTCCTTCAACTGCTTAAGTGTGTTGACCGTGTAGCTGGGCTCATCGCGGCGAAGCTCAATATCGCACAGGCTGAATGCCGGGAATTGATGACAGAGTGCGTCTATCATCTCCAGTCTTGCACTCGTGCTGGCATGGGTGCCCGGTTTATGGGGCGGAATATGGTTTGGCAACAGCCAGCAATCCTGCAAGGGCCAGTGCTTAAGCACATCCTGCAGTGGCCTGATATGGCCGAAGTGTGGCGGGTCAAAGGTGCCACCAAGAATCGCGGTATGCCGCTTTGCCTTACGCATACTCATATTAACCCCGGGTATCCACCAAAGCACTGTGGGCACTGGCATCAAACAGCAGGCAAAGATGAGTCAGCAGCGTCCAGTCCTCTTCTCCGCCCTGTTTGAGTTTGAGCTCCAGTGTGGATGAGAGGGCGAGCATGGCTTCAATCTGTGGCAGCGACAATCGCGACAGCGCGGCTTCATAGAGCGGCTTGCGTTTGTCCCAAATCCGAAGCTTTGACCACAGCGGTGCCAAAGACTCTCTCTGTACCATGGCAGTTTTCAATTGCAGCAGGCTGGCGAGTTCGCGAAACACCGCCCAGAGCACAATGGGCAAGGCCGTGCCTTCAGCCTTGAGCTGGGCCAGTATATGGGCTACCCGCTGCTGCTGGTTTCCAAGCAGGGCATCGCTTAGCTGAAACACGTTAAAGCGGGATTGGTCGTCGAAATACTGGCTCAGCTCTTCGGCGCTGACACGTCGATTTGCTGCCAGCAGCGCCAGCAATTGCACCGCCTGCTCGGCAGCCAGCAGATTCCCTTCATACAGGGTTGCCAGCAACTGGCGGGCGTCGCTGTCCAGCATCAATCGGTTGGCGGTAATGCGTCCATCTAACCAGCGGAAATACTGCTGTCCCTCAGGCGTGTTGCAGGGAACATAAACGCCGGCGTTGTCGAGGGTTTTAAACCACTTGCTGTTGGTTTGTTCGGCGGCGAGTTTGGGGCCGCGCAGTATAAGCAGCAGATCCGGGTTGGGCTGCGCCATCAGGCCCGTCAGCATGGCGCTGCCGTCGGCGCCGGGCTTGGCCTGGGGCAGGGTGAGTTCGATAATGCGGCGACTGGCGAAGAGGCTCAATGCCTGCCACTCGTTTTGTAAGTCGTTCCAGTTGAAGCCGCTATCCTGCTCCAGGCTGATGCGCTCTTCAAATCCTTGCTGCCGTGCGGCTTCCAATAACTGAGAGCGGGCGTTTTCTATCAACCAGGCATCGTCACCGAATAAACAGTAACATTGGGCCAGCGGTGTCAGATGGCGGCCCAGCTGCTCAGGATAGACCCGCATCAGCGTTCCCCGAGGGCGGATAGTGTTTGGATAAGATTGTCGGCCGCTTGCTGGCGCATTTCTTTGAGCAGCAGTTCCATTTCGCGGCTCTTGGCCAGTGCGGTGCGGGGGTCATCCAGATAGTCGCGGCGGATTTCCACACTGAATGGCTTGGCCTCTTCACCGGGAAAAGCCACGGCAAAGTCGACATGGTATATCAGCTCGTATTCGGCGACGTGGCCGGTGGGATAGAGCGACAGGGTCGTGCGCTCGAGGGTGTCGCGCAGCAACCTCACTGAAGGCACCTTGGCATCTGAAGCGACCACATTGACCCCGGAGAGGCGTAGGCGGTCTTTTACCAAGCGGGTCAGCTCGCTGTATTCATCGGCGCTGTCGACACTCAATTGCTTGAGGGAGGCCGGAATTTGATAACTGCCCTGAAGACGAAAGCCGCAGCCTGTGACGCCAGTGAGCAGCGCCAAACCCAAAATGGCGGTAAGCAATGTTCTAACCATGGCGAAATGCTTCTTCCTTTTGTTAAGCAGAAAAACCCGCAGCAGCGGGTTTTTCTTCAATCCCCTGAACCGGCGACAGTGTCGCAGGCTACAGGTCAGTTGGCAACGATGTTGAGCAATTTGCCCGGCACATAGATGACCTTGCGTACAGTCACACCGTCTGTGTATTTGCGCACGGCGTCTTCGGCAAGACCCAGGGCCTCCACCTGTTCCTTGGTGGCATCGGCCGCTACGGTGAGCTTGGCACGTACCTTACCGTTTACCTGCACCACGATGAGCTTGCTGTCTTCAACCAGCGCTGACTCGTCGGTGGCTGGCCAGCCTGCATCTTCGATAGCACTGCTGTTACCCAGCTCACGCCACAGGTTGAAACAGACGTGCGGTGCGATGGGGTACAACAGACGTACCACGGCAGACAGGGCTTCGTTCATCAGCGCCTTGTCCTGGGCAGACTCCAGCGGCGCCTTTTGCAGATGGTTCATCAGCTCCATCACGGCGGCGACGGCGGTGTTGAACATCTGACGGCGACCCAGGTCATCAGTCACCTTGGCGATGGTTTTGTGCAGCTCACGGCGCAGTGTCTTTTGATCCCCATTGAGCGCGGCTACATCCAGGGCTTCGGTGGCAGGGGCAGCACTGTACTCAGAGGCCAGTTTCCACAGACGTTTGATAAAGCGGTGTGCACCTTCCACGCCGGATTCCTGCCATTCCAGAGTCAGCTCTGGCGGTGAGGCGAACATCATAAACAGACGCACAGTGTCGGCGCCGTATTTTTCTACCATCACCTGAGGGTCGATACCGTTGTTCTTGGACTTGGACATCTTGCTCATGCCGGTGTACACCAGCTCATGGCCTTCGTTGTCCACGGACTTAAGGATACGGCCCTTGTCGTCTTTCTCTACCACGGTCACATCGAGGGGCGATACCCATATGCGGGCGCCTTTCTCGTTGTTGTAGTAGAAGGCATCGGCCAGCACCATGCCCTGGGTCAGCAGACGCTTGGCAGGCTCGTTGGAGTTCACCAGGCCTGCATCACGCAAGAGCTTGTGGAAGAAGCGGAAGTACAACAGGTGCATACAAGCGTGCTCGATACCACCGATGTACTGATCCACTGGCAGCCAGTAGTTGGCTTTGGCTGGGTCCAGCATTTCGTTGGCCTTTGGCGAGCAGTAGCGCGCGTAGTACCAGGAAGACTCCATAAAGGTGTCGAAGGTATCGGTTTCGCGCAGCGCGTCCTGACCATTCACCTGGGTCTTGGCCCACTCTTTATCGGCCTTGATGGGGCTTTGCACGCCGTCCATCACCACATCTTCCGGCAGGATAACCGGCAGCTGGTCTTCGGGCGTTGGCATCACAGTACCATCTTCCAGGGTCACCATAGGGATTGGCGCGCCCCAGTAACGCTGACGGCTCACGCCCCAGTCACGCAGACGGAAGTTCACCTGACGCTTGCCCTTGCCTTCGGCAGCGAGCTTATCGGCAATTGCATTGAAGGCACCGTCGAAGTCGAGGTTATTGAATTCACCTGAGTTAAACAGTACGCCTTTTTCGGTGTAGGCGGCCTCAGAGATATCCACCTCGCCATCGGCAGGCTTGATAACTGCCTTGAGTGCCAGACTGTATTTCTTGGCAAATTCGTAGTCACGCTGGTCGTGGGCCGGTACCGACATCACGGCGCCGGTGCCATAGTTCATCAGCACGAAGTTGGCGGCCCATACCGGCACTTCTTCGCCGGTCAGGGGGTGAATGGCGTACAGGCCAGTGGCCACGCCTTTCTTCTCCATGGTGGCAAGCTCGGCCTCAGAGGTGCCGCTTTGCTTGCACTCCTCCACAAAGGCAGCCAGCTCTGGGTTATTCAGGGCGGCTTTCTCGGCCAGAGGGTGACCGGCAGCAATGGCCACGTAGGTCACGCCCATCACAGTATCGGGACGGGTAGTGTAGATATCGAAGCTGTCGTCTGAGTCTTTGACCTTGAAGGTCATTTCCACGCCTTCGGAGCGACCAATCCAGTTACGCTGCATGGTCTTGACCTGCTCAGGCCAACCCTCGAGGTTATCGATGTCGTTCAGCAGCTCTTCGGCGTAGGCAGTGATCTTGATAAACCACTGGGGAATTTCTTTTTGCTCAACCGGGGTATCACAGCGCCAGCAGCAACCGTCCTGCACCTGCTCGTTGGCCAGTACAGTCTGGTCGTTCGGGCACCAGTTCACCGCCGAAGTCTTCTTGTAAACCAGACCTTTTTCATACAGCTTGGTGAAGAACCACTGTTCCCAGCGATAGTATTCCGGGGTACAGGTGGCGATTTCACGGCTCCAGTCGTAGCCAAAACCCAGCATTTTCAGCTGGTTTTTCATGTAATCGATGTTTTCGTAGGTCCAGGGGGCCGGCGCGGTGGCATTTTTGATGGCCGCGTTTTCGGCGGGCAGGCCGAAGGCATCCCAACCAATGGGCTGAAGTACGTTCTTGCCCTGCAGACGCTGGAAACGGGCAACTACATCACCTATGGTGTAGTTACGCACATGACCCATGTGAAGTCGGCCGGAAGGATAAGGGAACATAGAGAGGCAATAGAACTTCTCTTTCGCAGGATCTTCAGTGACTTCAAAGGTTTTGTTATCGGCCCAGTACTTTTGTACCTCAGCCTCGATTTCCGAATGGATGTATTGCTCTTGCATCAATTTTTCCGGCATTGCCGCCTGTTTGTTTGATCACGCGCTTGGTCTGCGCTGCGGGATCTGCATAGAATAAACCAGAAGCGGTTCATTAAAAAGGTTCCCTTGAAGGAGTATTGACGATGACCAGCAGAAGCACGCAATTACTGGCCCTGTATCAGGATCTCATTAAGGATTTGGCCACCCACTTTGAGGCAAACCCGGAGCTGAACGCCAAGAATCTGTTCCGGCTGATGACTTCCGGCGAGGCCTTTGGACGCCTCAAGGCCCAGGCCGATGAAGAAGAGCTGGCATTGGCACTGGAATTTCTCAGGCGCGACATCGCCGCTTTTCTTCAGGAAAAAAACGAAAGCTCCCTGACGCACAGTCCGTCTTTTATTGCCATCGAAAACACGCTCTGGCATTGGCTTTCAGAGATAACTGACCGCAGTCAGGTGCAATGGCATGAACTGGCACAGGACTTTAAACATCACGGTTACTATCAAAGTGGCGAAATCATCAGCCAGGGACGCATGGTGTGTACCAGTTGTGGCCACGGGATGGACATTGAATTCCCGTCGGTCGTGCCTGATTGCCCTGAGTGTGATAACGATGAGTTTATTCGCGAGGCGCTGGCACCTTAATTTTTTGTTGGCACTTTAGTCTTGATTGGCATTTCAGTCTTCATTGGCGGGGGGCTGATGCCGGTGGATATTGGCCCGATTGCCAAATTGATGCTGCCAGCCCTTGTGCCATGTATTCAGTGTGTCGAGAGAGCGGGGCAGGCTGATGAGGTATCCCTGCAATACCAACTCAGGGTGAGTTTGCATCAGGTATTTGAGCTCGTCCATGTGCTCTATGCCTTCTGCCACCAGAGTAATCCCCAACTGGCGGGCAATTTCTACCAGACCGTTCAAAATGGCCTGGCAAAAACTGTCTCTGTGAATATTGATGATAAGCGAACGGTCGATTTTGACTTCTGTGTAGGGTAAGTCTCTGAGCTGATTGATATTGGTAAAGCCGATGCCAAAGTCATCCAGAGACAATCCAAATCCCCTCAAACGCAGCCTGTTCAGGGACTCGAGCTGGGCACTGTTGTGTATGTAATGTTCTTCGGTGATTTCAAGCACCAGCGAATCGTTGCCAGTGCCACTCTTACGCCAGATATGCTCCAGACTGTCTGCCAGATAGGTGTTCTCCAGCTCTTCCGGGCTGATGTTCAAACTGATTTTTATGTCGTTGCCGAGGATAGATCTGATAGTGGGCAAGTCTTTACAGGCCTGTTGCAGCATGCGTTGGGAGAGCTGAGGCAGCATGCCATATTCTTGAATAACCGGCATAAATCGGCAGGGTCTCAGGGCATTAATTTCCCCGGGGAAACGAATGCGGGCCAGCGCTTCCACGCCCACAACCTGGCATTTGTTCAAATCTACCTTGGGCTGGTAGTAGGGGATAACCTGAATTTGATTGAAGGCGGTCTGAACCTGCTCTCGGGTCAGCAATGCTGCAGGGGGCTCAAGGGTGACACGCAGCTCAGAGGCCTTTTCAACCAGGGCCGATAAATCGTCCAGCTGCACCGGTTTACAAATGCAGCCAATCATGTGCAGCCGATGACGCCGGGCAATGTCGGCGGCCAGATTTATGATGCGCCTGTCCATTTCAGAAATGATGGCCACAGCCCCTTTAAAGCCCATTTCGCCAAGCTTTCTGAGCACATCCAGCCCATCGGTATCCGGCATTCTAAGATCGGTCAATATTATCTGGAAACGCGCCGGCTCCAGTCCCACAACAGCAAGCGCCTTGGTGGCGGACGTCATGGTGGTGATTTTTTCAAAGCCCATGCGTGCAAGCATGGTCTTTACCACCATCAAAATGGCTTCAGAATCGTCGATTATCAGGATTTGTTGTTGCCCGAGCATGTCCCTTTGCCCCCCGGAGACTTACCTTTAGATAAGCCTAGTCTCAATGTGGCTTCAGGCAAGCAAAAAAAGTGGTTGTCTTCACTAAGCTGATGGATTTTAGGGGAAGGCGGTGGACGAACTTTCGACTTATCGGTGCGCTTGTTTGCGTCTGTAACCCCAAGCTGCCAACACGATGAGGACACAGAGCAGATAGAGTGGCAAGTGACCCGTGCGGGCAAACAGCGTGGTGCCCTTGGTCAGGGCAACGTCGGCTTTAAGCACCTGGGTTTCAAACTGAGGCACTGCCTCAGAGATTTGGCCAAATTCATCCACCACGGCCGTGACGCCATTATTGGTGGCGCGAAGCAAGGGACGACCGAGCTCAGCCGAGCGCATGCGGGCAATTTCCATGTGCTGCAGAGGGCCGTTGGACTCCCCGAACCATGCATCGTTTGACACTGTCAGCAGCAGATCGGTGTGCTCAGTCACGTTCTGTCGCAACTGCTCTGGAAAGGCTATTTCATAACAAATGGCCGGCGCCAGCTGAAAACCGGCTGCCAACAGGTTCGGCTGCAGGTAGTCTCCGCGGCTGAATGAAGACATGGGCAGGTTAAAGAAGGGGGCTAAGGGCCTCAACAGGGACTCGAATGGCACGAATTCGCCGATGGGCAACAGATGATGTTTGCGGAACCGGTTGGTGCCATTGGCCTCATAATCAGGCTCCTGCTGCACTTTTTCGTGATGATTACCCAGCACGATCAGCGAGTTATACCAATGATTATCCTGATGGCTGATGATACCGGTGATAATGGCATTGTTGTTGAGGTTGGCTACCCGGTTGGCGTTATCCAGAAAATCCGCCACCATGGACTCGGGGGCGGGTATGGCGGCTTCCGGCCACAATATGATATCGGCATCTGCGTGCGGACGACTCAAATCCATGTATTTGAGCATGGTGGGCCAAAGCTGCTCAGGTTCCCATTTCATGCTCTGGGGGATATTGCCCTGTACCAGCAGCACCTTGAGGGTTTCGCCACTGCGCTCTACCTGAGGAAATCGGTTGGCCATGAATACCAGAAGGGCCAGCACTGGCAACAAAAATGCCAGCGGTAACCCGCGTTTTTGACTGAGCAGCGCCAAGGCGCCGGCACACACCAGAACGAGCGCGCCTATGCCCTGCACACCAATGAAGGCGGCCAGAGGCAGCAAGGGACCATCGGTTTGGCTGTAACCTGCCCAAAGCCAGGGGAAGCCGGTCAACATCCATCCCCGCGCCCACTCGGTCAATATCCATAACGCCGGGAACAGCAGTAACAGATTGGGCAGGGCATGGGCAGTCTTTAATCGGGCGTAAAGCATCCCCGCGAGCGCAGGATAGAGTGCAAGATACAGCGCCAGCAGCGCCATCAAGGACAGAGAAACGACCAGTGGCAGCCCACCGAATCGGTCAATGCTAACGTGTACCCAGCTGATCCCAAAGGCAAAGCTGCCAAATCCAAAGCTGAGCCAATGGCCAAATGCGGCCTTGGGTGAAAGCCCCTGCGACAGCCAGAGTGACAGGGCTATCGCAATGGGGTAAACGGACCACAGCGAATAGGGTGCGAAGGCGAGAGAGGTTGAGGCGCCGGCAAGAAAAGCCAGAACAAGTCGGGGCCAGCGGCTGCCGGCGATGGCATTCAGATCCAATTGCAGTCAATCATCCATAGACAGGAAAAAACGGGCCGTGAAGGCCCGTTCCGGGGAACTCAGATCTCGACGATCTCAGCCTGCTCAGGGTCGGGAAACTTGACCCTCAGCTGAATAAGACGCCGGGTATCAGCGCTGATCACTTTAAATTCGATGCCGCCGATACTGATTTGTTCATTACGCTCAGGCAGATGGCCAAAGGCGTGGGCCACCATACCGCCTACGGTATCAAATTCTTCGTCGGAGAAATCGGTACCGAATTCTTCGTTGAAGTCTTCAATCGCCGTGAGCGCCTTGACCATAAATACAGTGTTGTTGACCTTGCGGATTTCGGTCTCTTCCACACTGTCGTGGTCAAATTCGTCTTCGATTTCACCCACGATTTCTTCGAGGATATCCTCGATGGTTACCAAGCCGGACACACCGCCGTACTCATCCACGACAATGGCCATATGGTAACGTTGGGAGCGAAATTCCTTGAGTAGCACATCCACGCGCTTGCTTTCCGGAACCACCACGGCAGGGCGGATCACCTTCTCCAGCGCGAAGGGTTCATCACTGTTATTAAAACCGTATTTGAGCAGATCCTTGGCCAGCAGTATGCCTTCGATATGGTCTTTATCGTCGTTGACCACAGGGAAGCGCGAATGGGCCGAACTTATGACGGTAGCCAGCAGCTCTTCTACTGTGCTGTCGATTTTGATGGCCACAATCTGGGCGCGGGGGATCATGATGTCCCTGACTCTCAGGTCTGAGACTTCCAGCACACCCTGGATCATTTCCCGGGTGTCTTCGGTGATGAGGTCGCGTTGCTCGGCATCGTGGATCACTCCCACCAGATCGTCACGATTTTGAGGTTCGCCCTGGAATAACTGACTAACGCGTTCAAACCAGCCTTTCTTATGGGCGTTGCTACTCGGGGGTATGTCGTCACTCATAGTGATTTTCACGGCTCATTAAAAAGCCGATTATTGCTCCTTATAGGGATCGGGGTAACCGAGGCCGGTCAGAAGCGTGGTTTCCAGCGCTTCCATTTCTTCAGCTTCGGCGTCTTCAATATGGTCATAACCTAGCAGATGCAGGCAACCATGTACAACCATGTGAGCCCAGTGGGCCTCTAAGGCCTTTTGCTGCTCAAGGGCCTCATTTTCAACGACAGACGCGCAAATGACAAGATCCCCAAGCAGCGGCAGCTCCATTCCGGGAGGCGCCTCAAAGGGGAACGACAGCACATTGGTGGGTTTGTCCTTGCCGCGGTAGTCGCGGTTAAGCTGCTGACTCTCAGCGGCATCCACAATGCGAATGGTCAGCTCGGCTTCATCGAGGGTGTCGCCGAGGGCGACCCGAACCCAGGTTTCAAACTCTGTTTCCGAAGGCAAATTACCTGGGTTAACAGCAAATTGCAGATCCAATGCCAGTTCAAGCGCCATGGGGCTCTCCTTCGGCAGTGTCTGCCTGTGGGCTGTCTGCCAGGCGGTACTGACTGTCGTGTCGACCCTTGCCGGCTTGCTGTTTGGCTTCGAACTCTTCATATGCCTCAACGATGCGGGCCACTACGGGGTGGCGTACCACGTCTTTGGACTGGAAAAAGTTAAAGCTGATTTCATTCACATCCCCCAGCACTTCGATGGCATGGCGCAAACCGGACTTTTGATGCTTGGGCAAGTCAATCTGGGTGATATCGCCGGTTATCACGGCCTTGGAGTTAAAGCCGATACGGGTGAGGAACATTTTCATTTGTTCCACCGTGGTGTTTTGGCTCTCGTCCAGAATAATAAAAGCATCGTTCAGGGTGCGGCCACGCATGTAGGCCAGCGGCGCGATTTCAATCACGCTGCGCTCAATCAGGCGTTCAACCTTTTCAAAGCCGAGCATTTCAAACAGGGCATCGTAAAGCGGGCGCAGATAAGGGTCGACTTTCTGGCTCAAATCACCGGGCAAAAAGCCCAGTTTCTCACCGGCTTCCACGGCAGGGCGGGTCAGCAGAATGCGACGGATTTCCTGGCGCTCCAGCGCATCCACGGCGGCGGCCACGGCAAGATAGGTTTTGCCGGTCCCGGCGGGGCCAATGCCAAAGGTGATATCGTGGCGCACTATGTTGACCACATACTGGCTCTGATTGGGATTGCGCGGCTTAATCACCCCGCGGCGGGTCTTGATGTAGTGCTCTTTCAGATCCTCGTGCTCGTCTTCGGCTTCGAGGGCGATGGCTTCCTGAATGGCAATATGCACCTGCTCCGGTTCCAGGTCTGGGGTGCTGCCCTTCACAGGTGCGGTTTCCACGTACAGGGATTTGAGCAGGTTATTGGCTGTCAGGCAGTTGCGTGGCTGGCCAACGATCTGAAAATGGTTGTTGCGGTAGCTGATTTCAACACCGATACGGCGCTCGAGCTGTTTGATGTTGTCATCAAAGGGACCACAGAGGGAGGCCAGGCGGCGGCTGTCTGCGGGCTCCAGATAGAGGTTCATGGTGGTGAGTTTACTGGCCAATCAATACTCCGGCGTCAATATCCATCCTGTTGAGCAAATGCCCAACGCCTATAGCTGAAATATACTGCGTTTCGCTGCTTTGATGCAAAGCTGTGTACTGCCTGAAAACAACAAGGGCGACCCGCGTCGCCCTTGTAAGTATGTGCCATCAGGGCTTGAAATGGGTCACACCCAAGTCGTCTGCCTTCTGATGCTTGGCGAGGATGTCCTCCGGGCGCAGACTCTTGCGCAGGTCCATCTCGTCTTCGCCGCGGATAAACTTGCCGCGCAGGGAGTTGGGGAACACGTCCACAATTTCTACATCCACGAAGGTACCTATGTGTTTGTGCAGACCTTCGAAGTTCACCACCCGGTTGGTTTCGGTGCGGCCACGCAGCTCCATTGGGTTCTTCACCGAGGGGCCTTCCACCAGAATGCGCTGCACTGTGCCCATCATCTGGCGGCTGTAGCGCATGGCCTGCTGGTTGATAAGCTCCTGCAAATCGGCCAGACGCTGCTTTTTCTCTTCCATATCCACATCGTCCGGCAGATCGGCCGCCGGCGTGCCCGGGCGGGCACTGTAGATAAAGCTGAAACTCATGTCGAAGTTTACGTCTTCAATCAGCTTCATGGTGTCCTGGAAATCCTGGGCGGTTTCGCCGGGGAAACCCACGATAAAATCGGAGCTGATTTGAATGTCAGGACGGGCCTTGCGCAGGCGGCGGATAATCGACTTGTACTCGATGGCCATGTGGCCGCGCTTCATGGCGGTGAGAATACGGTCGGAACCGGACTGCACCGGCAGGTGCAGGAAGCTCACCAGCTCTGGGGTATCTTCGTAAACGTCGATGATATCCTGAGTAAATTCAATGGGGTGGCTGGTGGTAAAGCGCAGACGGTCGATACCGTCGATGGCGGCAACATAACGCAGCAGCTCAGCGAAGGTACAGATTTCGCCGTCGTGCTTGGCGCCGCGGTAGGCATTCACGTTCTGACCGAGCAGGTTTACTTCTCGCACGCCCTGCTCCGCGAGCTGGGCGATTTCGAGGATGATGTCATCCATCGGACGGCTCACTTCCTCACCGCGGGTGTAAGGCACCACGCAGAAAGAGCAGTACTTGCTACAGCCTTCCATGATGGACACAAAGGCGGTTGGGCCTTCGGCACGGGGCTCGGGCAGGCGGTCGAACTTCTCAATTTCCGGGAAGGACACGTCAATCACCGCCTTTTCGCCGGCGCGAACCTGGTCAATCATTTCCGGCAGGCGATGCAGGGTCTGAGGGCCAAAGATGATGTCCACGCACTGGGCGCGGTCTTTGATGGCCTTGCCTTCCTGAGACGCCACGCAACCGCCCACACCAATGATGAGGTTGGGTTTTTTGTCTTTCAGGGTTTTCCAGCGACCCAGCTGATGAAACACCTTCTCCTGCGCCTTCTCACGAATTGAGCAGGTGTTCAGCAGCAATATGTCTGCCTCCTCGGCCTCTTCGGTCAAGGTGTAGCCCTGATATTCGCCCAGCAGATCGGCCATCTTGGATGAGTCGTACTCATTCATCTGACAGCCCCAGGTTTTGATATGGAGTTTTTTACTCATCGGTTTGCGTCGCTCTTGAAACCACATAAAAAATAGCGCGACATTTTACCCATTGAAACCCATCGTGGCTAGGGTTGGCCTGCAATAATCGGAGTATTTTTTAGCCAAGGCCCAAGGCGACTTCATCCGTATCCTGGTGCCGAGCCAATACCCTTTTAATCGCTAAGGTCAAAATTATCTCGGCGCACTGACTGATAGTTTGGGGGCTTCAACAGATTGAGAACGATGAACGAGCAGGTTATCGGCTTGGGCAAATCGTGTAGCCATTTGTCTGAGTTGAGATTTGGCGTCGAGCTGTATCCCTTCATGCACTTCCAGCTGAAAATAGCCCAGCATTTCCGCCTTTTGTTGATATAGGGCATAATCCACAGGGCTTCGATAGATTACCGTCATGGTTTCCATGGGGGTGGCGAGGGCGGTGGTGCCCAGTAAGGTGAAGCCCAGCAGGCTGCTGGTTATGAGTAACGTTTTCATAGTCTACCTCTCGATGCTTTCATAAAATGCCGATACTGGCGGGAACTCAACTGTGGCTGCTTGAGTGTAGGTGTTACTTTTTGATGGCTGCCGTGGCCTTTGTAACCAGGTGTGGCCAAACCCACAGTTAGAAACAATTGCACACTAATGGGCACAGGAATTTACAAACGGCGGAGGTTTAGCTTCTTTGACTGAGATGATTGAACAGGATGTAGTGGTAGTGGGTGGTGGCATGGTAGGGGCAGCCCTGGCCGCAGGCCTTGGCCGCGCCGGATTGTCAGTAACTGTGCTTGAAAACCAGGTGCCACAGGCGTTTGAAGCGAGTCAGCCGCTGGATGTCAGAGTATCGGCCCTGAGTGTGGCGAGCGAGGCGCTGCTTACGCGCCTTCATGCCTGGGAAGGGATAATATCAAGGCGCGCTGTGCCTTACCTTGGGCTTGAAACCTGGGAAGTGGAATCCTGCATCACCCGTTTTCATGCCAGCCAAATCGGCGCTGACCACCTGGGACACATAGTCGAGAACCGGGTGGTACAGCTGGCGCTCTGGGACGCACTGTCGACGCTGGATTCAGTCACCATTAAGTCACCCGTCAACGTCACGGGCTTTGAACGCCTCGTGGATGAGGATGCGATTTGTGTCGCCCTCGACTCAGGGGAACGCATCAAAGCAAGATTGCTGGTGGGCGCGGACGGGGCCAATTCCCTGGTGCGTGCTTTTGCCCACATCGGGGTGACGGGGTGGGACTATGCCCAGTCGGCCATGCTTATCAATATCGCCACCGCCTGCGAACAGCAGGATGTGACCTGGCAGCAGTTTACGCCCCAGGGTCCCCGTTCACTGCTGCCGCTTCCGGGCAAAAATGCCTCTCTCGTATGGTATGACGATGCGGCAACCATAGCCCGGCTGGCAAAACTGAGCCACAGCGAGTTGGCAGACTCAATCCGGTCCCATTTCCCAGCCCGTCTTGACCCGGATTTTCGGGTATTGGACAAGGGCTACTTCAAGCTGACCCGCCGCCACGCTCAGCGTTATTTCGATGCCAATCTGGTGCTCCTCGGTGATGCTGCCCATACCATAAATCCCCTGGCTGGCCAGGGGGTTAACCTGGGCTTTAAAGACGTTGATGTGCTGCTGGATGAAATTGTCAGCGCACTTAAACAGGGCGAACGCTGGCACGCGAAACCGGTTTTGGAGCGTTATCAGCACCGGCGCTGGCGCGACAATCAGCTGATGATGTCCACCATGGATGCCTTCTATGCCTCGTTCAGTAACGACTTACTGCCCGTTAAGTTGCTGCGTAATGCGGCGCTGCGACTGGCCAATGTGGATGGGCCTGTCAAACGTCAGGTACTCAAATATGCCATGGGGCTGAAATAGCACCCTCAGGTATCAATCAAGGCGCCCCGGGGCGCCTTGGTGTTAATGCCACTCACAAGCCCAGGTTCCTTTCCTTCATTGCCTCTCTCCCTTTGTTGCGCCTTTTATTTGTTGGGACGTGCAATTGGGTGCTAAAATGCGCCGTTTTCAACACCAGTGCCCGGGTTTTGGCCTAGTCTGAAACGGGTTCGGGACAAGAGTTCTGTTTTCCATGTGCGATATTAAACTGATTGTGGGCCTGGCCAATCCAGGGGCGGAATACGCTCAAACCCGCCATAATGCGGGTGCCTGGTATGTTGAGGAGCTGGCCCGCATCGCCAATGTGAGTCTGGCGCCGGATCCCAAGTATTTCGGTTTAACGGCAAGGGCAATTCTCTGTGGTAAGGATGTGCGTTTGCTCATCCCCTCAACCTTTATGAACTTAAGTGGCAAGTCGGTGGCGGCATTGGCGAATTTTTTCCGCATCGAACCGGAGCAAATTCTGGTGGCCCATGACGAGCTGGACATGGAGCCCGGTGTGGCCAGGTTCAAGTTGGGTGGTGGGCACGGTGGCCACAATGGTCTGAAAGACATCATTGCCAAGATGGGCAATAACAAAAACTTCTATCGCTTGCGGATAGGCATTGGCCATCCCGGCGACAAAAACAAGGTCAGCGGGTATGTGCTGGGTAAGGCACCCGCGACCGAACAGGAAAAGATGAATGCGGCTATCGATGAAGCCGTGCGCAGCACTGAAGTCCTGTTCAAGCAAGACATGACCAAGGCAATGCACAGATTGCATTCCTTCAAGGCCGAATAATCAGTTAAGCAAGTAAGTCAAATAAAGGGTTATAGCTATGGGTTTTAAATGTGGCATCGTTGGTCTGCCCAACGTTGGTAAATCAACGCTCTTCAACGCGCTGACCAAGGCCGGTATTGAAGCGGCAAACTTTCCGTTTTGTACCATCGAGCCAAACACCGGCGTAGTGCCAATGCCAGACCCACGTTTGGACGAATTGGCTGCCATTGTTAAGCCTGAGCGCGTTATCCCGACGTCCATGGAGTTTGTGGACATCGCCGGTCTGGTGGCCGGTGCCTCCAAGGGCGAGGGCCTGGGCAACAAGTTTTTGGCCAACATCCGTGAAACCGAAGCTATCGGCCATGTGGTGCGCTGCTTTGAGAACGAAAACATTGTGCACGTGGCTAACCGCGTTGACCCGGCCGGCGACATTGAAGTCATCAACACCGAGCTGGCGCTGGCAGACCTCGACAGCGTTGAGCGTGCCATTGTGCGTCAGCAAAAGCGCGCTAAAGGCGGCGACAAAGAAGCCAAGTTCGAAGTGGATGTGCTTGAAAAGCTGCGCCCCGTGCTGGATGAAGGCAAGATGCTGCGCTCTTTGGAACTGTCCAAGGAAGAGCTGGCAGCCGTGGCTTATCTGAACCTGCTGACCCTGAAGCCGACCATGTACATCGCCAACGTGTCGGAAGACGGCTTTGAAAACAACCCGCACCTGGACGCTGTGCGTGCCATTGCCGCCAAAGAAAACGCGGTGGTCGTGCCTGTTTGCGCCGCTATCGAATCTGAGCTGGCCGAGATGGATATCGAAGAGCGCGACGAGTTCATGGCGGACCTCGGCCTGACTGAGCCGGGTCTTGACCGTGTTATCCGCGCCGGTTATGAGCTTTTGAACCTGCAAACTTACTTCACCGCCGGTGTGAAAGAAGTACGTGCCTGGACTGTGCCAGTGGGCGCCAGCGCACCTCAGGCTGCCGGCAAAATTCACACCGACTTCGAGCGGGGCTTTATCCGTGCCCAGGTGATCTCCTACGAAGACTTTATTAACTTCAAGGGTGAGCAGGGTGCCAAAGAAGCAGGCAAAATGCGTGTGGAAGGTAAAACCTACATCGTTAAAGACGGCGATGTGATGCACTTCCTGTTCAACGTCTAAGCCATTGGTCGGGCGGGAAACAGGCTTTTTTGCTTATCTGTTACCCGCTTTGATGAAGGATTAGGCGAACGGTATCTTTGGGGTGAAATGTGCTAAAAAAGCTGTTGACCTGTCTTCGGTGAATCAGCATAATACGCCCCGTTCCTCGCCAAGAGGGATGCGAGAAATCGTAGTGGCTATGTAGCTCAGCTGGTTAGAGCACAGCACTCATAATGCTGGGGTCGCAGGTTCAAGTCCCGCCATAGCTACCATCTTCTCAGGATGTAAAATTGAGACCGGAGCGGGAGTGGTGAAATTGGTAGACACGCCAGATTTAGGTTCTGGTGCCGCAAGGTGTGAGAGTTCAAGTCTCTCCTCCCGTACCATGAACTAAGCTTTCGCTTAGTCGGAGAAGTAAGTGCTGTTGGGGTGTCGCCAAGCGGTAAGGCACCGGGTTTTGATCCCGGCATACCTAGGTTCGAATCCTAGCACCCCAGCCATCTCTCCATCCTCCGAAAAAAATTGGGGTGTCGCCAAGCGGTAAGGCACCGGGTTTTGATCCCGGCATACCTAGGTTCGAATCCTAGCACCCCAGCCATGGCTACGTAGCTCAGCTGGTTAGAGCACAGCACTCATAATGCTGGGGTCGCAGGTTCAAGTCCCGCCGTAGCTACCATATTCTCGAAGAGTCCGCTGAATCCGGATTTTTTGAACCCAGATTGGGGTGTCGCCAAGCGGTAAGGCACCGGGTTTTGATCCCGGCATACCTAGGTTCGAATCCTAGCACCCCAGCCATACATGAAGCCCGTCCAATGGACGGGCTTTTTGTTTTGTCATTTTTGATTCTGCGTCGATTCTCCCGTGTAGTCTGGTCCGCTGCCCTGAAGATACCCGGCAGTATGCCAATGCTGTGCGTCGGCCGTTTTCGGTCTCTGTGGTGCCTTGTATATGGCTGTCTTAAGGAGATGCTCTCATGGCGCGTGCAGAGGCTGGACAAGTGCCTTTTCATTAAGAAGGTGCAGGAGCTGTAAAAGACACAGGCACGTCCTATTTCAAGTGAAAAGCAGGGTTCAAGTGAAAAGTAGGGTTCAAGGGAAAAGCAAACACGGATCAGGGCGAGAAATGGTACAGGCATAAAAAAACGCACCCCTGAGGATGCGTTTTTTGCCATGGGCAGACAGCTGGTACCGGCTTGTTAACCGGCACCCGGGCTATCAGTGCTGGAACATGGCAGAGATAGACTCTTCGTTGCTCACGCGGCGGATGGCCTCGGCAAGCAGGGCAGACATGGTCAGCTGGCTGACTTTACCAACTTTCATCATCTCTTCGCTCAGTGGCACTGTGTCGGTCACAATCACTTCATCAATCACAGAGTTCTTGATGTTTTCAGCGGCCTTGCCGGAGAACACGGGGTGAGTGGCGTAGGCGAATACGCGGTTGGCACCATGTTCTTTCAGGGCTTCGGCGGCTTTACACAGGGTGCCACCGGTATCGATCATGTCGTCAACGATGATGCAGTCACGGCCTTCAACGTCACCGATAATGTGCATTACCTGGGCCACGTTGGCCTGCGGGCGACGCTTGTCGATGATGGCGAGATCAGAATCATTCAGCAGCTTGGCCACGGCGCGAGCACGTACAACGCCACCGATGTCCGGAGACACAACCACTGGATTGTCCAGCTTCTTGGCAACCATGTCTTCCAGCAGCACTGGGCTACCGAACACGTTGTCTACTGGTACGTCGAAGAAGCCCTGGATCTGCTCGGCGTGCAGGTCACAGGTCAGTACCCGGTCAACACCTACGCTGGACAGGAAGTCGGCAACCACTTTGGCGGTGATAGGCACACGGGCAGAGCGCACACGGCGGTCCTGACGGGCATAACCGAAGTAAGGGATGACGGCGGTGATACGACCGGCTGAGGCGCGGCGCAGGGCATCGACCATCACAATGAGTTCCATCAGGTTGTCATTGGTGGGGGCGCAAGTGGATTGAATGATGAAAACATCAGCACCACGTACATTTTCGTTGATCTGGACACTGATTTCACCGTCACTGAAACGGCCTACCTCAGCCTCTCCAAGTTTGCAAAATAAACGGTCGGCAATCTTTTTCGCGAGACTGGGGGTAGCATTCCCAGCAAAGAGCTTGATGTCGGGCACTGTATGAACCTCAGGCGTTTGCTTGATATTTTAGTGTAGCTGCTGCCGCGCGTTCCCTGGCGTGCAGCGCAGAAGTAGTTTAAAGCTGAGCGAGTCTCAACTCCAACGGCGAACGATTCAGTCCTTTCGCAACAAAGCCCTGCATATCAGATGGCTTTTGAGCCAACGCCTCCAGCGCGGCCTGCTGCGAGCCGAATTCCCCGAACACGCATGCACCGGTTCCGGTCATTCTGGACGGCGCATATTCTACCAGCCAGCTTAAGGCATTGGCAACTTGGGGGTATTTGGCACACACCAGAGCCTCACAATCATTCGCCCACTGTTCAGGGCTGAGTGAGGCCATGTCCAGCTTGGGCGTATTCCTTGGTAAATCAGGGTGCTGAAATACCTCGGCAGTAGAAACATGGGCGTCTGGTACCAGCACCAGATACCAGGGCTCGGCGACGTCCACTGGTTGCAGCTTTTCACCAACACCTTCGGCAAAAGCCGCGATTCCGTTAATAAAAACAGGTACATCAGCGCCAAGGGTTAAGCCGATATCCATCAGGGCTTTTTTATCCAAATTCAGCTGCCACAGGGCATTGAGTGCCACCAGTGTGGTGGCGGCATCCGATGAACCCCCGCCAAGTCCGCCTCCCATGGGCAGGCGTTTGTCGAGCCAGATCTCGGCGCCCCGGGTGCAACCTGTGACGTTCTGCAAAGATTTTGCGGCTTTCAGAATTAAGTTATCGCTGTCGGCGACAACATGACCGAGATTGGAGTGCAGCTTCAGCTCAGGGGTGTTCAGCACTTTAAAATCCAGCCAGTCGCCATGGTCGATAAACTGAAACAGGGTTTGCAGCTCATGGTAGCCATTGGGTAAACGGCCATTGATGTGCAAAAACAGATTGAGTTTTGCCGGTGCAGGCCAGGCGAGGGATACAGGCATTATTGGGCTCCTTTCGAACCATGGGCACTGGCCAGTGCCTGCCATTCATTGGTTTGTAGCTTGATAGACGCGCTGGCGTGTTTGAGATCCAGCGTGCGTGGCACAGATGCACCGCTTTGAGTCTGCCAGCTGCTAATGCTGATGCTCCACAGGCCATCGGCGCTGATGATGGTCTTGGGGCGATTGAGAGCATCGTACTCGACTTCGTCACCCGCCATGGGCTGGCCGGTTATCCAGTAGGGCAGGGCATCGATGGGCAGAGTAAAGCCACTCAAGCCATCGAGCAGCCGCTGCGGGCTCGGGTCTGAATAACTCTTGCCATCCACTTCAAGGGTGGCACCATCCCGGTTTTGGGTCAGCAGCAGCACAGTGGTGCCCAGCATGCTGGTGAGTCTGAGTTCGGCATTGTCAGGGGTATTCAGCCAGAAGAGGTTGGCCGAAACCTTGTCGCCATTGGTGCGAATGAGCAGCTTGCCTTTAAGCTCCCAGGCCTTGGCATCGCTGGCACTTTGGACGCTGACAGGCTGCAGCGCCACCGTTGGCGTCAGGCTGCAACCACTGAGCAGAAGAAGGCTTGTGAGACCGGCAAGAGTGAATTTTGTGAATCGGCGCAAGTTAATCATCTATGACTGAATTAAATAAGTCCTTATGATACGAGGGCTTTAAAAATTATACCAATGGCCTTACCCGCTTTTTGGCTGCGGACGGTTTTCGCCCCCGCATTGATGGAAAAAGTGGATAACAACAGAGATCTTTATTCGGTTTTGTTAAGCCTATTCTGTTTTTAATGGCCCCAATTCAGTAGAATGGCGTAATTCAAACAAGCGCCGCACAGGATCCAGAAAGAGTCAGATGAGCCTTGTAGCAATCGGGATAAACCATAAAACGGCCACCGTCGATCTTCGCGAAAAGGTCGCCTTCTCCCCGGACAAAATCCATGATGCGATGCGAAGCCTCGCCTGTACCACCTCATCCAATGAGGCGGTGATTGTCTCTACCTGTAACCGCACCGAACTATACTGCAATAACGCCCGTGCCGAGGAAGTCATCCATTGGCTGGAGAGTTATCACAACCTGAGCCATGACGAGCTGATGCCCTGTGTGTATCACCATGAAGGGCAGGAAGCGGTGCGGCACTTGATGCGGGTAGCCTCGGGGCTGGACTCGCTGGTATTGGGCGAGCCGCAAATTCTTGGTCAGGTGAAGCAGTCTTTTGCCAAGGCTAAAGAAGCCGGCACTGTGGCAGTCACCCTCGATCGCCTCTTCCAAAGTACCTTCTCGGTGGCCAAGAAAGTCCGAACCGAAACCGAAATCGGTACTGCTGCCGTGTCTGTGGCTTTTGCTGCCGTCAGCATGGCCAAACACATCTTTTCTTCACTGGCATCCACCCAGGTGTTGCTGATTGGTGCCGGTGAAACCATAGAGCTGGTGGCAAGGCACCTGAAAGAAAACGGCGTGTCTTCCATGGTGGTGGCCAACCGCACCGTGGAGCGAGCCCAGGCCATGTGCGAAGAGTTTGGCGCCACCGCTATTACGCTCTCACAAATACCGGATTTTCTCCCAAAGGCTGATATCGTGATATCCTCTACCGCCAGCCCGCTGCCCATTCTTGGCAAGGGCATGGTAGAAAAGGCACTCAAGCAGCGTCGACATCAACCTATGTTATTGGTTGATATAGCAGTTCCCCGTGATATTGAGGCAGAAGTCGGTGAACTCGACGATGCCTTCCTGTACACGGTCGACGATCTGCAGAGCATCATCGAACAGAATATGGCCTCCCGTAAGGAGGCGGCCGAGCAAGCCGAAGTGATAGCCCAGGAGCAATCTTTCCTGTTTATGGATTGGATCCGCTCACTGGAGTCGGTAGACAGTATTCGCGAATATCGCACTGCCAGTATGGCAATCAAAGATGAATTGGTAGAACGGGCCCTCAATAAGCTGGCGCAGGGCGCCGATGGCGAGCAGGTTATTCTGGAGCTTGCCAATAAGCTGACCAATCGATTGATCCATGCGCCGACTCAGGCCCTGACGACTGCCAGTCGTCAGGGGGACCTCAATACTCTGGGGCAACTTCGGACCGCGCTCGGCCTGGATAAACACTGAGACTTTTGAGAGTTAAATGAAGGAATCCGTCATCCGCAAGCTGGAAGGCTTGCTCGAGCGCAACGAAGAAGTATTGGCGCTGCTCAGCGACGCCAGCATCATTTCCGATCAGGACCGTTTTCGCGCCCTGTCCAAAGAATATGCCCAGCTTGAAGACGTGGTAAAAGGCTTCAAGGCTTATCAGCAGGCGGTAGCCGACCTGGAAACCGCCAAAGAAATGCTGGAAGAGGACGACCCTGAGCTCAAAGAAATGGCCCAGGAAGAAATCAAATCTGCCAAAGCCAGCCTGGAACTGCTCGAAGCCGAGCTGCAAATCCTGCTGCTGCCCAAAGACCCCAACGACGAAGCCAACGCCTTTGTTGAAATCCGTGCCGGCGCCGGCGGTGACGAAGCCGCCATTTTTGCCGGCGACTTGTTCCGCATGTACAGCCGTTATGCGGAAACCCAGCGCTGGCAGGTGGAAATCATGAGCGCCAACGAAGGCGAACATGGTGGCTACAAAGAAGTGATCGCCCGTTTCAGCGGCGATGGCGTATACGGCAAACTCAAATTCGAGTCCGGTGGCCACCGGGTGCAAAGGGTGCCCGAAACCGAATCCCAGGGCCGGGTACATACCTCGGCCTGTACCGTGGCGGTGTTGCACGAAGTGCCCGAAGCAGAAGCTATCGAAATTAATCCATCTGAGCTGCGTATCGACACCTTCCGCGCCTCGGGCGCCGGTGGTCAGCACGTGAACAAAACCGACTCGGCCATCCGTATCACTCACTTGCCCACGGGCACTGTGGTGGAGTGTCAGGACGAGCGCTCGCAGCACAAAAACAAGGCCCGAGCCATGTCTGTGCTGGTAGCCCGTTTGCAGGCGGCCGAAGATGAGAAACGCCGCAGCGCCGAAGCCACCACCCGCCGCAATCTGGTGGGCAGCGGCGATCGCTCTGAACGTATCCGCACTTACAACTTCCCTCAGGGACGGGTGAGCGACCACCGTATCAACCTGACTCTGTACCGCCTGAATGAGGTGATGGAAGGGGATTTGAACGCCCTTATCGAACCCATAGTACAGGAACACCAGGCCGATCTGTTGGCGGCTCTGGCGGATGAGCAGGGGTAAACCTTGGCAGCCCAATCCACCATAGGCGAAGCCTTACAATGGGGTTTCAGCACTCTGGCCTCCAGCAGCGAGTCTGCCAACCTGGATGCCGAGGTGTTGCTTCAGCATTGCCTGGGTAAAAATCGCACCTTCCTGTACACCTGGCCCGAACGGCCGCTGACCATCGAGCAGTGGAAACACTTCGAGCAGCTGGTGAGCCGCCGCGCCAAAGGTGTGCCTGTGGCGCACATTCTCGGCGAGCGGGAGTTTTGGTCACTGAAATTTTTGGTGAATGAAACCACCCTTATTCCACGGCCTGACACCGAGATGTTGGTGGAGACGGCGCTCAATCTGCCGCTGCCGGATAACGCCAGGGTGCTGGATATGGGCACGGGCACAGGCGCCATTGCTCTGGCGCTGGCAAGTGAGCGCCCCAACTGGCGCATTACGGCGCTGGATAAGGTGGATGATGCAGTCGCCCTTGCCAAGGCCAATCGTGAGCAACTGGGTTTAACCCAGGTGGAAATCCTCCAGAGCGATTGGTTCAGCGCGGTGAAGGATGACGATTTTGACCTGATTGTTTCCAATCCGCCTTATATCGATGAGCACGATGAGCATTTGGCGATGGGGGATGTGCGTTTTGAGCCTTTGAGCGCGCTCACCGCCGCCGACGAAGGCTACGCAGACCTGAACCATATCGCCAAGCATGCCCGGGAACACCTGAATGTGGGCGGGTATCTGCTGCTTGAACACGGCTTTGCCCAGGCGCTGAAACTGAGGGAAACCCTGATATCTCTCGGGTATGACAAGGTCGCCACCGTGCGGGACTTTGGCTCCAACGATCGCTGCACCCTTGGGTTGTGGCATGGTGAGGATGCCTGAGGCCACTTTGGGCCCCCTTATTGAGAGCAACATTAGCCAAGGCCTGCCCAGGTGAGGGCAGCATTGGTAAGGGCTTAAGGATTCGGGTACACTAGCGCCTTTGTTTTTCGGGCATTTAGTTTCAGGACTCTTTTACAAAAGGCAGCCAGGCTATGGAATCCATCAACAACCTCTATCCCGTTTTCAAGCATCTGCACCTTACGCTGGTGGCAATCAGTGTGATCTTTTTTGTGGTGCGTTTCGTGCTCAAATTAAGAGAATCTGCCCTGCTGCAGAAAAAGGTCATGCGCATTGCGCCTCACATCATAGATACCTGTCTTTTGCTCTCGGGTCTGCTGATGTGTTTCCTTATCAAACAGTATCCCTTCGTTGACCCTTGGTTGACCGAGAAAATCCTGGCTGTGGTTGCCTATATTCTGCTCGCCATCATGGCGATGAAGTCCAACCGCAATAAGTTTTTCCGCTTTTTTGCCTTCCTTGGCGCCATCGCCTGGGTCGTGTATGCGGCCAAAATCGCCGTCTTTAAACAGGCCATAATGCTGGCATCATGAGTGAATTTTCCTTAGCAGACGGTGTTTCCCTGCCGGAGACGCCGCTGGATGTACTTGCGCATTTGGGGCTCGCGGACCGGCAAAAAGCCGAGTGGGCCTGGCTTGAAATCGCCGGTGGTGTGCTCAGCCATTATTTGGTGGACCGGGATGCCAGACTCAAGGCATTGCTTAGCTGGTTTTACCGGGATCTGGGCTTTCGAGCCAAGGATGACTACTTCAGCCTTGAGGCGGCGAGTCTGGCACACACCCTGATGTTTCGTCAGGGAAACAGTACCACGCTGGCCACAGTGTTGATGCTGCTCGCCAAGCAACTGGATTTGCCACTTGAACCCATTTTATTGCCCGGCCATACCCTCCTTTGCATGAGGGACGGGAAGAAAAAACTGTTAATCGACCCGCTCAGTGGCGAGATTATCGACCGCAAACGGGTACATGCGCTGGTGCGTGGCGAGCTGGGTAACTGGGCGCCAATGAAGCCGGCCTATGTGAAGCCTTCCGGAGTAAAGGCGCTCATTGGCCGTATGTTGGGTGAGCTTAAGGCGGGTGCCATAGTGCAGCAGCGCTTTGATGTGGCACTGGCCTGCAGCAATATGCTGCTCGACTGGCATCCCGACGACACCATGCTCATTCGTGAACGGGCCTTTATTGCCCAGCAGCTGGGTGCCATTCGGGCGGCAGAAGCCGACCTCAGGCAGTTTATCGACTTAAGCCCCCACGATCCTGTCGTGGAGCTGGTGAAGATGCAGCTGCGCGAGCTGGGTGAGCATCACGAAATCCTGCATTAACAACCGCATACCTTACAAAATAATAAACACTTTCAGGGGGAAGAAAGGATGACAACGGCGCCATTGGTTACCAACGACGCAACTGTACTGGGTTTTTTGGCCATTATTTTGGGATTTGTGTTTTACACCCACAGCCACCCCAGCTGGCAAAAATTCTATAAATTTGTCCCGGCGTTGCTGCTGTGCTACTTCCTGCCCTCGCTGCTCAACACCTTCGGCATAGTCGATGGCCACAGCTCGCAGCTGTATTTTGTTGCCACCCGTTATCTGCTGCCTGCCTGTTTGGTATTGCTGATTTTGTCGGTGGATCTCAAGGCCATTATGGGGCTTGGGCCAAAAGCGGTGGTGATGTTCCTCTGCGGCACCCTGGGGATTGTGATTGGTGGTCCGGTGGCGCTGCTTCTGGTGTCGGCCATTGACCCCTCCCTGACCAACGATATGGGGCCGGATTCTGTATGGCGTGGCATGACTACGCTAGCCGGCAGCTGGATTGGCGGCGGTGCCAACCAGGCGGCCATGAAAGAAATCTATGAGGTGGGCGGCAGTGTGTTTTCGGTGATGATCACCGTCGACGTGATTGTGGCCAACGTGTGGATGGCGGTACTGCTATTTATGGCCTCCCGCGCCAAAGAAATCGATGCCAAAACCGGCGCCGATACCAGTGCCATCGAGGCGCTTAAAGAGAAGGTTGAAAAGTACAAGGCGGAAAATGAGCGTAACCCCAGCCTGACCGATTTGATGCTTATTCTGGCGGTGGGCTTTGGTGTCACAGGTTTTGCCCATATCGCAGCGGATTTCCTGGCTCCCTTCTTTTCCGAGCACTTCCCCTGGACCAAACAGTACAGCCTGACTTCCGGCTTCTTCTGGCTGGTGGTGTTGGTGACGACTGCCGGTCTGGCGCTGTCCTTTACCCCGCTGCGTCATCTGGAAGCGGCAGGTGCCTCCAAGGTGGCGTCATCCTTCCTGTATGTGCTGGTGGCTACCATTGGCCTGCACATGGACGTGAGTGAAATCCTCAAGACGCCGATTTACTTCCTGCTTGGCATTACCTGGATGCTGGTGCACGCGGGCTTTATGCTGCTGGTGGCCAAGCTTATCAAGGCGCCGCTGTTTTATATGGCGGTCGGCAGCCAGGCTAACGTGGGCGGCGCCGCATCCGCCCCGGTTGTGGCCGCGGCCTTCCACCCGTCTTTGGCTCCGGTAGGTGTGCTTTTGGCCGTGTTCGGTTATGCTTTGGGCACTTATATGGCCTGGCTCTGTGGCCAACTGTTGCAGCTAGTGGGCTGATTTTTCCACCGGCGCCTGCGCCGGTTTATTCTTTGAGAGGCTTAGATGAGTATCAAGACAATCCAACTTGGCGATATCACCATTGCCAATGACAAGCCCTTTGTTCTCTTTGGCGGCATGAACGTGCTTGAGTCACGGGATCTGGCCATGAGGATTGCCGAGCAGTATGTGGAAGTGACCCAAAAGCTCGGGATCCCATACGTGTTCAAGGCCTCTTTCGACAAGGCCAACCGTTCATCCATCAATTCCTACCGCGGTCCGGGGATGGAAGAAGGCCTGAAGATATTCCAGGAAATCAAAGATACCTTCAATGTGCCACTCATCACCGACGTGCACGAGCCTTATCAGTGTGCCCCCGTTGCCGAAGTGGTGGACATCATTCAGCTGCCGGCCTTCCTCGCGCGCCAGACTGACTTGGTGATTGCCATGGCCAGGACAGGAGCCATCATCAACGTGAAGAAGCCACAGTTTCTGGCACCCCACGAGATGCGCCACATCGTGAAGAAATTCAACGAGGCCGGTAACGACGAGATCATCCTGTGTGAGCGTGGCAGCTGCTTTGGTTACAACAACCTGGTGGTGGACATGCTGGGCATGGATGAGATGAAGCAAAGTGGTTATCCGGTGATTTTCGATGCGACCCACGCGCTGCAGCGCCCCGGTGGCCGTGAAGATTCTGCCGGTGGTCGCCGCGCCCAGGCAACCGAGCTTGCCCGCAGCGGTATGGCGCTGGGTCTGGCCGGTCTCTTTATCGAAGCGCATCCGGATCCCGACAACGCCAAGTGCGACGGCCCCTGCGCCCTACCATTGCATCAACTGGAAGCTTATCTGGCCCAGATGAAAGCCGTGGATGATTTGGTGAAATCTTTTCCTGCTCTGGACACCAGCAAGTAAATCACAGCGCCAATTGGCTGTGATATGCTCAAACGCCCGGCTCTGCCGGGCGTTTTTTGTTCTGGGGAATTGAGATCAGGGAGAGTTTGTATGTGGGTGCTGTTCACCCTGATGGCGGCCTTTATGCAGGCCTGGCGCAACGCCTTTCAAAGTGAGCTCAGCCGCGATGTGGGCGTGCTTGGGGTGACCCTGGCGCGCTTTCTCTATGCAGGTCCGTTGGCTGCACTGTATCTGGCCGGGTTATACCTGTGGCAGGATGCGGCCATTCCCACCTTCGGCGCGGATGCGCTGGGGTTTATTCTCGGGGCGGCGCTGATGCAAATTCTCGCTACTGCCTTAATGGTGAAGCTGTTTCAGCTTAAAAACTTTGCCATTGGCGCCGGGCTTGCCAAGAGCGAGGCGCTGGTAGCGGCCATACTTGGGGTGGCCTTCTTTGGTACCAGCCTGTCGCTCTTTGGCTGGCTTGGGGTGATTGTGGGCACTGTGGCGGTGTTTATGCTCTCAAGCAAGGGCGGGCTCAGTACCCTGTCGCCCAAAACCTTGCTGCTGGGGCTTGCCAGCGGCAGTGCCTTTGCGCTGACGTCCCTCTGGGTACGTGAAGCAAGCCTCTGCCTCGATGTGCCTTTCCCCCATAGAGCCGCCTGGGTGCTCTTGCTGGTTATTCTGATCCAAACGGTGATTTTGCTGCTGTGGCTGCTGATAAGAAAGCCTGATGAGCTTAAGGCCATGATGGTAAGAAACCGGCTGACGTTGGCTATCAGTGTCAGCAGTTGCCTGGGGTCCATTGGCTGGTTCTCGGCCATGTCGCTTACCGCCGTCCCCTATGTGAAAACCCTGGGGCAGGTGGAAATCTTCTTTATGATGCTTGTGTCAAGCTGGTATCTGAAGCAAAAAGTGCAGGTGAGGGACATGGCCGCGCTGGTGCTGATTGCGCTTGCCGCCATCATGGTGATGTGGCCTCAATGATGTGGCCGCAATAACTGGAGGCGTGGCTTAAAAGCGTCGCTCCAGGGCGTGAATGGCATCGACCAGCGCTTTATTGGTTGGCGTGGCAACGCCGTGGCGATTGCCAAGGCTCACCAGATAGCCATTGATGGCATCAATCTCGGTTTTGCGCCTATGGTCCACATCCTGCCTCATTGAGGAGCGATTGGATGCGGTAAGGCGAATGACCTCATACACACGGGCAGACAAGCTCTCTTCCTGTAACGCCATGCCCTGAGTCCTGGCGACCTCAACCAGTTCCCTCAGCACCGCGGCAATAGTCGCTTGGTAGGCATCATCTGCCAGCTCCCCATTACAGACGCCGTGAATGGCGGTGAGGGGATTGATACAGGCATTGACGGCGAGCTTTTGCCACAGGGCTGGCAGTATGGCCTCGACCCACTCGCTGCCGGGAATGGCACTGAGCAGCGAGGCTTTAAGCTCTGGCGCCATGGCGGGCCCCATGCAATGACCAAATTGCGTGAGACCACTGCCGGTTTGTTTTAGGTCGTATTTGCTTAGGCGCAGCGCTCCCTGGCTGGTGGTGCCAAGGGTCAAGCCCCGGCCATTTAACATGGCAGCGACCTGCTCGTGGGGGCCGAGGCCATTATGCAGCAATAACAGGTGGCAGTGCGGTGATAATTCGGGGAGCACCCGGGTCACGGCTTCAACTACCTGATAGGCCTTTACGGTAACGATAAGGAGGTCAAGTTTGCCAAGTGGGGGGGAATTGTACTCGGGCTTGGTGAAGCGCAGCGTGCTTGGGTTACCGTTTAAGTCCATAAGGGTGAGCAGTTCGCTGATGGCATGCAACTGCCGGTCAATCAGCATGGGCAAGGTGCCCGATGCCGCCAACTGATGCCCTATCAACTGGCCAACGGCGCCAGCACCCAGGATGCCTATTTGGCTCATACGCCCTCAAGCCTCGAGGCGCGAAGATACTTGCGGTACAGCCAGGCAGTGAGGAAGAAGGCGGCCACACCGGCAAGATCGGCGGCGATATCGCCCCAGGAGGCGGAGCGGTAGGGCAGGCGCGACTGGATGACTTCAATCAAACCGGCGTACGCGGCCAGAGCCAGCAACATGATGTACCAGCGTGGTTTGAACGCCAGTTGGGTGAGCCAGGCCAAACCAAAGAAAGTGCCGAAATGCCCCACCTTGTCCAGGTGAGGAATAGACTGGGTATAGCTGGGTTTGGAAAAGACCAGATAGCTGGTGATACACAGGGCTATCACCAAAATGACTTTGAACAGAAACTGCCGATTCTTCACGCGGAACTTTCGTTGGTAGACATAGGCGCCCATGATAGGGAAATGTACAGCCAAAGTCACTCACCGGCCTGTAAAACTCTGTGTCTTCACCGATGGACTTGGGGCTTCACCTGTGCTGGCCGGATCGTTACACTATGCTCTATTCGGATTGAGGCCCGTTCCGTCAGAGGCCTGTTTTGCTTTTCAAGGGGTTAAAAAATGCCGTCATTTGATATTGTTTCGGAAGTGGATGCCGTAGAGCTGAAAAACGCCGTGGAAAACACCCGCCGGGAGATGGATGGCCGTTTCGATTTTCGCGGAGTTGAGTACAGCGTGGACTTCAAGGATATGGTGGTTATCCTGCGTTCCGAGTCTGATTTCCAGTGTCGTCAGATGGTGGATATCCTTCGGGGTCAGCTTGCCAAACGCAACGTGGATGCCAAGGCCATGGAAGTGGACGACAAGATAGTGCACACAGGCAAAACCTTTGCGCAGAATGTGAAATTCAAGCAGGGCATTGAGCAGGACGTAGCGAAAAAGCTTATCAAGCTCATCAAGGACAGCAAGGTAAAGGTACAGGCGCAAATTCAGGGGGATTCGATTCGGGTCACCGGCAAGAAGCGCGACGACTTGCAGGCCATTATGCAACTGGCCCGCACATCCGAGTTGGGCCAGCCGTTTCAGTTCAATAATTTCCGCGATTGATTCAAGTCCCGGTTCAGTCTGACACCTGCCTGCCCTTTACATCTGCGCGGGCAGGGGGGGACACCTTTTCTACCAGCCACACCAGCAGCAATACCGGCAGACCAATCAGGCTGGCGGTGATGAAAAAGTTCACATAGCCAAAGGCATCGACCCAGGCACCGGAGAAACCGGCAATAAACTTCGGAAACAGCAACATGATAGACGACAGCAGCGCATATTGGGTGGCGCTGTAGCCGCTGCTGGTCAGGCTCGATAAATAGGCGATAAAGGCCGCTGTGGCGATACCGCCACTGAAATTATCGATGGATATTGCCAGCGTCAGCAGCTCCATGTTGTAACCGACCACCGCCTGCCAAGCAAAGAGCAGATTGGTGGTGGCTACCAGGAGCGAGCCCAGAAACAGGATACGCATGGTGCCGTATTTCGCCAGCAAAACGCCCCCGAAGGCGGCGCCCACCAGGGTCATGATAAGGCCATACACCTTGCTCAAAAAGGCAATTTCCTCTTTGGAAAAGCCCATGTCCACATAAAACACATTTGCCATAATCCCCATGACTATGTCTGAAATCCGGTAGCAGGAAATCAGCGCCAATATCAGGATGGCACTCTTGCCGTAGCGTTTGAAAAAATCGATAAAGGGCGCGGCGACTGCGTTATAAACCCAGGATAAGGCCGCGGCCGTGCGGGGAGAGTATTTCTCGCTGAGGCGCTCACGCATCTCGGCTTCCATGGCGTCGGCGCGTCCCTGGTCGACGGCGGGCTCTTTGGCGTACAGGGTGGTTATCACTCCAATCAGCATCAGGGCCGCCATCACCATGTAGGCGGTTTGCCAGGATGCGAGCCGGTATCCATCGGCTTCCGGCGCGACCCAGGCAGCAATGGTCAGGGCTCCTGCGGTGGCAATAATCATGGCCGAGCGATAGCCAATTTGATAAGCAGCCGCCAAGGCCGCCTGCATCTCCTGGGGGGCAGATTCAATGCGAAAGGCATCTATCACTATGTCCTGCGTTGCCGAGGCAAAAGCCACCATCAGGGCGCACACCGCCATGTAGGTGAGGCTGTCCTTGGGGTCGCTGCTGGCCATGCCTGCTATCGCGGCAATCAGCATCAATTGGGCGAACAACATCCAGCCCCTGCGCCGCCCAAAGAGTTTAGAGAACACCGGCAGCGGCATGCGGTCCACCAGTGGGGACCAGAGCCACTTGAAGGCGTACAGAATGGCAATCCAGCTGAAATAGCCGATGGCCGTGCGATCGACACCGGCTTCACGCAGCCAGAATGACAGGGTAGAAAACACCAGCATCAGGGGTAAACCGGCGGAGAACCCCAGAAACAGCATCACCAGCACCCGACGATGGCGGTATACCTCCAGAAGATCCCAGAGTCTGATTAAGGCAGCGGTAGGTAAATACATTATGGTCGGACTGGCGAAAAGGGGCTCTAGAATAACTTACTTTGCCAAGCCCGGGTCAAGCGGATTGGCAAAAGTTAATCCGCTGACCGCATAAAAAAGACCCGCCATTGGCGGGTCTTGGGGACAGAGTCAGGATGCTGGTCGTACACCGATGCAGCCGCCCGGGATCTGACCGCCAATGCTCAGGTAATCACAGCAGTCCTGTAGCTGCTTTCGCAGAAAAAGATTGCCGCGAAGCACCCAAACGGGCCAGCGGTCAAAGCAGTGCATCAGATGCCAAAACACCCTTTCAGTGTCAGACTGCGCTTCACCCTGGGGTGACAACTGTTGCCACTCCTCGAGGGTATCCCATAAATACAGCTGGATTTCGCGATAATCGAGCTGATCACTCAAGAACGCTCTTCCATACTGAGCCAATTGGGGCGCTTTGCTATCGATGAAATCCGTTGGTGTCATCGTATCGCCTCCTTGTTTTGCCATCTGAGTATAGCCAGCTTTAGAGTGCTGACTCAAAACACAGTTTATTTTCTTGGCAACAATTTGGCTGACTTGAGCACGATTTGGGTTACAGGTACATCGGGCCAGTTGAGTTTGCTGTTGTGCTCTGTGGGCACCACCGCCATGGCTTCCAAAATTTCGCGTCCTTCAACCACTTCTCCAAATACGGCATAGCCCCAGCGGCGCTTGGAAGGGTCTAGCTTGGTGTTGTCCGCCACGTTGAAGTAGAACTGGCGGGTGGCTGAATGGGGATTATTCTCCCTTGCCATGGCGATGGTGCCAAAGGCGTTGGACAGGCCATTGCCAGACTCGTTTACGATAGGCGCCGACTCGGGCAGCTCCTCCAGTTTGGGGTTAAGGCCACCGCCCTGCACCACAAACTCCGGAATAATGCGGTGAAATATGGTGTTGTCGTAATCGCCTTTCACAACGTAAGTCAGGAAGTTATCCACGGTTATTGGCGCGCGGGTGCGGTCGAGTTCCACCACGATTTTGCCCATGGTGGTGTGCATTTCAACCTGGGGATAGAGGTTGTCTGGCTGAATGTCCACTTTGGCCGCCAGAGTCATGTTTGACATACCCAGCATCAGGGCTGCGATGATCCATTTCATTGATGGTTTCCTTTTTCGTTGTTATTGCGTCAGAAATTGGGTCAGTTCGGGGTCGTTGACTATGTCGCCGGCAAGCTGGGTGATGAGCTTATTCATTTCCAGCTCCAGGGTGGCCAGATCCAGGCTGAGCGGTCCCTTCATGGTGCCTTTAGCGGTGTAGCGCTTGCTGAACAGCTGCTGTTCGTTACGGGCATAGGCACTGATGATAATTTCGTTGGCGGCCTCGTAACCCAGCAAGGTTTCATTGATATCTGACTGTAAACGTTCCAATTTCAGCTCAAGCACGTTGGTGGCGGCCGGGTCTAGCTGAAAGCCTTTATTACTGAAAGACTGGCGGAAGAGATTGCCCAGCTGAATCACGGGCGACTCACCCGTGCCCAGCAGTTTGGCAGGCTCATCCCCTTTGGTGATACGCACGGCGTTGTTGGTGCTTCTGGCATCCTGAGTGCTCAAGGCAATGCGCCCACTGGCGCTGCTGGCAATGGCGGGAGCATCGGGGCTCAGTGCCAGGTAATTGGAAGGGCTGCCCGCGCAGCCGCTGAGGGTCAGAATGGCAGTCAATACGGCTAAGGATTTCTTCATCTTGGATCCAATACGAGACAAAAGTGGCATCAGAATACCAGATTTGTTCGCCATCGCCAGTCAATGAAATCCAGTTCAGGAACCATTCAGTTTGTCTCTGGCATGCTCGTTTTGCTAATCGCATCCAATCATAGGGAAATCAATGAAACTATTCAGTTTAAGTGTAATGAGTACACTGATAGCGATGGGTATTGCCAGTGCTGAAGTACGGGCTGAAGTCAGCCCTCACATCGCAGGGGTTAATCTGGGCTACGGTACTCAGGAATATGAAAGCCGTGATGGTGAGCACTGGGATGCCGGTGACGGATTCAAGTACGATATCTGGTACAGATATATGCTGAGCAGTCATTGGGGCATGGAACTCAGCTATGGCCAGGGGACTGGCGGTGCCTACAGCGCCATGTTCGATGTAATGTCGGATGTGAGAGAGCTTGAGTACTCCAACTACCGGGCCGCAGTGTATGGCCAATACAATTTCTCCCGTGGCAACAGCGTCTATGCCAAAGCGGGGATGGCCTTTTCCAATATCACATACGATCTGGATGACTCCCGCATCAAAGAAGACGCCGAAGGCTTTTTTGGCGCGGTCGGCTGGCAGCACAGATTCCACTCTGGTTTTGGACTGGGGGTTGAGTACCAGTACACAGATTTGAAACAGCTCGAAGTGCAGAGCGTTAATATCGCCTTTTCCTGGCAGTTTTGATGATTGTTGGCAGACCTGGCTGTTTCGACGTTGATAGCGCCCTCCTTTGAGGGCGTTTTTGTCTGTGACCGGTGCGGCTGCTTATTGGGTCAGGTGATGCCCTTGGCCGCCAGCGAGGCGCACACAAGGGTGTTTTTACAAATCAGTAACGCCGGGCTTTAATCTGCCGACAATCGGCGTTAGAGTAAAAAACCAAAAAAAGAATAAATCGCACGATGGAACATTCAACAAGCACACCGGGGATGACCAATTCAGCCACATTCAAAACCTTGGGGATCCAGGATTGCCTGATGGCCGCAGGGCGCCCGCGCTTTGGTCACTTCGATGGCCCGGTGGCGTCTTTGGGGCTGGATAGCTTTATCCTGACCAACGAGATGGATAAGCCTGCCTCCCGCTTACAACGTCATTTTGGTTATAAACAGTTCGAGTTTATCGCCGTCAACACCCCCAATTACCTGATAGGCATCGCCCTGGCTGATATCCGCTATCTCGGCAGCGGCTTTTGCTACGTCTACGATAAAAGCAAAAACCGTGTGTATGAGAAGCACTGGATAAGGCCACCGGGCAGCTTTACCCTTGGCCCTTCGCCGGTGTCGGCTTCCAGCTCCATGGCTGGGGTCAGCATAAACCGTCGGGATGGACTCTGGTCGGTGGCGCTGGATTTGGTGCTGGACGGCCTGCCACTCAAGGCCGAGTTGCAGCTTGAGGCATTGCCGCTTTCGCTGCCAATGGCACTTTGCAGCCCCACTGGCTACAGCGGCTGGACTTACACCCAAAAGCACAATGCCTTGAATGTGAAAGGCAGCCTTTACATCAACCATGAGCCTCAACCTCTTGGGCGGGCTTTGGCGGGGTACGATTTCTCCGCAGGCTACATGCGACGGGAAACCAGCTGGCGCTGGACCTCCATCAACGCCCATGTCGGGGGCAGCATTCTGGGGCTAAATATTGCCGCCGGGGTAAATGAAACCGGCAGCAGCGAAAACGTGCTTTGGCTCGATGGGGTGCGTAAACACTTGGGGTCTGTGCATTTCGAGTTTGACCGCAGTCAGGCAGAGCGTGGTCGCTGGCATTTGTGGTCTGAGCGGGACGAGCTTGAACTCGATTTCAGACCATTGGCCAGCCGCTCTGAGCGGCTTAACCTGATGCTGCTGAAAAGTAACTTCCGCCAGTATCAGGGGCAATTTTCTGGATGGGTGAGGGACGTGGACGGCCGTAAAGTCAGCCTGGATGGCGTGCTCGGTCTCACCGAAGATCATTTTGCCAAGTGGTAAGTGGCCACTGCATCAAGATTAAAAGCATAAGAATAATAAGTTGTCCTGAGGCGGAAGCGCTTTTGGACACAGACAACAGGGAAGACAATGAACCTCGACAAGCTAATCGCCCACCCGGAGCTGCTGCTGATAGTGTTGGCGCCGATTTTTTTTCTGTGTATGGCATTGGAGTTTGTGGTCGCCAACGTGCGTAAACGCCTGCCGGAAAATGCCAGGTACAGCAAGGCAGAGCTCTTGTGCAACCTCAGCCTGGCGGGAATGCACCAGGCTGCCGATCTGCTCTGCGGATTTCTGATTGCCAAACTTTACCTGTATTTCTTCGGCTGGCGGCTCTTTGATATTGAAATGAATGGGCTGAATTTTGTGTTGCTGCTGCTGGCACAGGATTTTTGCTATTACTGGTTCCACCGTTGCAGCCACCGCTGCCGCTGGATGTGGGCTGCACATGTGGCCCATCACAGCTCAGAAAACATGAACTTTTCCACCGCATTCAGACAAAGCCTGATGTATCCGCTGGCGGGAATGTGGATATTCTGGATCCCCCTGGTCGTGATAGGTTTCGACCCCGCCTGGGTGGTGTTTGCGGTGCTGGCGAGCCTTGGATTTCAGTTTTTTGTGCACACCCAGCTGGTGGACAAGCTCGGGCCACTGGAGTGGGTATTCAATACCCCGAGTCACCACCGGGTACATCACGGCTCAAACCCCCAATACATAGATAAAAACTACGCCGGTGTGCTCATCATTTGGGACAGGCTGTTTGGCACCTTCGTAAAAGAAGAGGAAACCGTGCGCTACGGTATCACCAAACCAGTTAACAGCATGAACCCGCTTACTGTCACCTTCAGCGAATGGCATGATATGTTCAGGGATGCGATGGCGCCCGGGCTCAGCCTGAGTGAACGTTGGCGTCAGCTTTTTGCGCCACCTTCCGGTGCCACCGACCCCTGTGACATTGACGAGGTTAAGCCAAGGGCTGACGGGGTTTGACCGACTCAGCCCGTGCCTCGGGTTTTGGTATTGTGGTGGGTTTGATGAGCTTCGATAAAGCCGATTATTTTGCTGGCTACGTCTATGCCGGTCGCTTCCTCAATGCCCTTGAGGCCGGGTGAAGAATTCACCTCCATCACCAGAGGGCCATGCAGTGAGCGCAGTATGTCGACCCCGGCCACATTCAGCCCTGTGGTTTTTGCCGCACGCACTGCGGTGGAACGTTCCTCCGGCGTCAACTTGACCAGGGTGGCTGTGCCACCCCGATGCAGATTTGAGCGAAATTCTCCGGCAATGGCCTGGCGTTTCATGGCAGCGATAACCTTATCCCCAATCACGAAGCACCTTATGTCTGCTCCACCGGCTTCGGCTATATATTCCTGCACCATGATGTTGGCCTTTAGCCCCATAAAGGCTTCGATCACGCTTTCCGCTGCCTTGCGGGTTTCGGCCAGCACCACGCCTATGCCCTGAGTGCCCTCCAGTAATTTAATGACGCAGGGGGCTCCACCTACCATCTGCAGTAAATCCGGGACATCCGCCGGCTTGCTTGCAAAGCCTGTTACCGGCAAACCGATGTTTTTGCGTGACAGGAGTTGCAGCGAACGCAGTTTGTCTCGGGAACGGGTGATGGCTACCGACTCGTTCAGGGGCTGTACTCCCATCATTTCAAATTGACGCAGTACTGCGGTGCCGTAGAAGGTAATTGAAGCGCCAATGCGTGGGATCACAGCATCGAATCGCGGCAGTACTTGTCCCTTTGCGTGTATGCTGGGTGATTTCATATTGATGTTCATGTAGCAGGTCAACGGATCGATGACCATGACCTCATGGCCTCTTTGTTGGCTCGCTTCCACCAAGCGGGTGGTGGAATAAAGATTTTTGTTACGGGATAGAATGGCAATTCGCATCAGTCTACTCCTGTTAAATAGGAAGCCGACGGATCAACCAGAAAATGTCCATCGAGGGCTCTTCTCCCGAGTAACATTCGAAAACGCATGTTGTCGCGGCGGCTCAGCGTCAACTCCAGTTCAAACCGATGTGGACCCAATACCAGGCAAGTTTTGATCACGTATCTCAATTGTGTATGGCCACCTGAGTCAGTGACCAGACGTCTGTCATGGACCGGAAACTCACAACGTACCGTGCGGGAGGACTTCTGATCCGGATGTAGCCAGATTTCAACCCACTTAACCTTGTTACGGTAAAAAGGCTTGATTTTAAAGGCGTGCAGACAAGAGGTTTTTGCGCCGGTATCTATCTTGATTTTGACTCTTTCATAGCCAATCTCCGGAAGTACGCCCCATTCACGCCAGCCGATGACCGGAAGTGAAGCTGCGACCATGGTTCATCCTGTTAGAAGAAACGTGCACAGTTAAAGATAGTTGATTGAGCCGGATCTCGCCCCCTATACCCCTGGCTTGAAAATCAGGTAAGCTTCTGGCCATTCGACCAAAGCGTGCCGAGGAAACTCAATGAAGCTGTTTGTGTTTGAACATTGTCCCTATTGTGTTCGCGCCATGATGGCAGCGGGCTATAAGGGCATTGCGCTGGAAAAAGTCATACTGCAAAACGATGATGTGGACAGCCGCATTCGTATGGTCGGTGCCAATATGGTGCCCATTCTGCAAAAAGATGACGGCAGTTATATGGCAGAGAGTCTGGATATTGTTGCCTATCTCGATGCGGTGGGTGGTGAAGCTTTGCTGAAACCTGCGGAGCATGAGCAGCATATCGCCGCCTGGTTGGATAAGGCCGCTTACTACAGCAGTCGATTGCTGCATCCACGCAATGTGCGGCTCGGTTTACCCGAATATGGCTCTGAAGCCGCCGTCCGCTGGTACACCGAAAAGAAAAGTGCCCTGATAGGCATGAGCTTCGACGAGGCCTTTGCCGCGTCGGCAGAGTACATGGCTGCACTGGAGCCATTGTTTGGCGAACTGGATTTTATGCTGCTGCCAAGCGAGCGTAATAACCAGTTGGGATACGACGATATCCTGCTTTTCCCCGTGCTGAGAAACCTCACCGCAGTGAAAGGGCTTAACTATGGTGAGCACATCCGTCGCTATGTAGATGAAGTGGCAGAGCTCACTGGCGTCGCTCTGTTTGACGGTATAGCGATATAGCGGCTGCGGGCTTCTGCAACGTCATTCGATAATAAAAACGCCCCATTCAGGGGCGTTTTTTTCGATTTTATACTTTGTTTTGTCAGCAAAGGCTGGCGCTATTTAACGGCTTGCAAAATCACAAATTTGCCGTTGCTGGCGATGGTTTTGCAATTGCCAAACAAGCGCTTGAGTTTGATGTGATAGCCAAGGTGGCGGTTGCCCACGATATGCAGTAAGCCGCCGGGCTTCAGCACTCGCCTGGCATCGTTGAACATCTGCCAGGCGATATGGTCGGTAATGGCCTCACCCTGATGAAACGGTGGATTGCAGAGCACCAAATCCGCTTGAACCTCACTGAGCAGGTGGCTTAAACAATCATCCCAGATAAATTCGGCGCGGCTTGTATCCAGGCCATTGAGTGCCCAGTTCCGGCGTGCGCTTTCCACCGCCATGGCCGACTCATCCGCCAGATAGAGCCTGGCATCCGGGTAGCTCTGGGCCGCCTTCAGCCCCAGCGCGCCATTGCCGCAGCCAAGGTCGATAACCGAGGTAAACTGCCCCTGCGGCAGGTGTTCCATCATCAAGCGGGCGCCAATGTCCAGTTTGCTGGCCGCGAACACGTTACTCAAATTGGTTACTTGTAATCCGTGCTCAGGCACATCCCACATACTGGGTTTTGGGGCGGGACGTGGGCTGCCATCGGCAACTATGGTGATGACGCGGGTCTTCTTCCAGGTGAGGCTGGCGGTTGCCGGGCCCACAGCTTTGGCAATCAGGGCCAGCAGCGACTGATTGATGTGCTTGGCTTTTGCTCCCAACAGAATCACATCCCCAGCCTTCAGGGTCTGGCTCAGCTGGCTTAAGGTATCGGCCAGGAAGTTTAGATTCTTGGGCAGCTTCATCAGGATTTGCCTTCCTTGGGCGTTGCGGCCAATGTCGGTGCAGTCCTGATAATCGACGTTGGTGTTTGCGAGCCCATTGGCAGCCAGGTTTGCCTTACAGCCCAAATGCGCGGTGCGGCCATCGGCAGCAAAGACGATGTCCGCATCGGGTTTAACGGCGGCAAGGGCGCAGGTAAGGGCACCAAAGCTGTCATTAATCACCAGAATTTTGTTTGCCAAATCGGCGTTGGACTCTTCCAGGTATTTCAGCAGGTGTTCGTCGGCGGCATCCCATGCTTGCAGGTTGGGATCGCTGGTGGTTGGAAACCTGTGCAGGTCCAGCTCACACGGGTTACCGGAAAGGAATGCTGAAAATCGGGTCGTCATATGTCAGAGTATCTCTTCAGTGGGGGCGCGATTATCGCAAATTGTCGCGCCGCTTGCGACTCTTCCTGTTACCTCAAGCATAGGAGCAGATGTGACCAATCAGCTTGAACTCACATTGGCGGGTGCAAAGGGGGCAAAGTCAGAGCCGCCTGTCAGCCATGTACCGGCCTTTCTGAGCCCCCGTCAACAGGCGCTGCTGATGGCAGAGGCCGCCGATTATCCCTTCGAGTCGCCAGAGATTAAAGTCTATGGCAAGTGGCACCCCATACCCCGGCAGCAGGTGTGGTTTGCCGATGAAGGCTGCGCCTACCGCTACTCTTCTTTACTTATTTCTCCCAAACCCTGGCCCCATTACTTGATGCGGCTCAAGCAGGCGCTTGAGGGGCATTGTGGCACTGGCTTTAACGGTTGCCTCGTTAATCATTATCGCGGCGGAGAAGATGCCATGGGATTTCATGCCGACGATGAGCCAGAGCTTGTGGAAGACGCCCTCATTGCCATCGTCTGCCTGGGCGCTACCCGCCCCTTGCTGATGCGCCGTCGTCTGGATGGTCTGCGTTGCCGGGTGCTCTTACAAAGTGGCGACCTGTTGCTGATGCATCCCCCCATGCAGTCTACCTGGGAGCACGCCATTCCCCGCAGCCAAAAAAAACTGCCTCCACGGATAAGCTTCACCTTCAGAAACCTTAAGCCTTATTTTCACGGCCGCTGATTGCCGCGGGCTCAACCTGACAACCTGAACTGTGCACTCAACCACAGACCCGGACACCTGCCCCAAGTAGAGTGAGTACATCACCCTGAGGTGTTTCAAGGAGGCGTGTCCATGAAAATTCAGTTTATTGCCACCGTCGTGGGGCCACTCGGTCCGGACGTGCTCAAATCCCTGGCAGCGGTCAGCCGCGAGCAGGGCGCTGAGTGGCTTTCAAGCAAACTCATTATGCTGGACGGCCAATTTGCGGCCATGATGAAAGTCAGCATCGAAGACGATAAAGAGGCCGCCCTGAGGGATTGTCTGGCCCGTGAATTTCCCACCCTTGGGTTTGTGTATGCGCCGGTTGCCGCGGTGGAAGGGCCCGTGCAGCAGATTGAGTTGGAACTTGACTGTAACGACAGACCCGGATTGACCCGGGATGTGAATGACGTTCTGGCCAATCTTGGCGTCTGTGTGTCGCGTATGGAAAGCCATCGGGTGCAGGTCACGAGCCTTGGGCGCACTCTGTTTAACGCCAGCTTATCTGTTGCCCTACCGCCTGAGATGGACATTGCGACACTGACCTCGGCGCTGGAAGCGGTGGAGCCTAACGCCAGGGTCCATTATCGGGAATCGGCCTTGGCGGCACACAGGGTTTGATCTTTAACCCGGGCGGCGCTAATCTGCCGCCAATTGCCATTACCGGAACACTGCTATGTCTGTTGCCGATATTATTTCTGCAAAGCTGAATGATGCCTTTGCGCCCACGCATCTTGAAGTGATAAACGAAAGCTATATGCACAATGTGCCCAAGGGTTCAGAAACCCATTTCAAGGTGGTCATCGCCAGTGATAGCTTCGAGGGACAGCGTCTGATTGGCCGTCACCGTGCCGTGAATGCGGCACTTTCCGAAGAGCTTGCCAACGGGGTTCACGCCCTGTCGATGTTCACTTATACGCCCACAGAGTGGCAGGACATGGATGCTGTACCAGCGTCGCCCAAATGTCGGGGCTGACGTCTTTGGTGTTCGCTGTTACAACACCCGCCTTTGGCGGGTGTTTTATTTTTCACTCCCTGCCATGGGCGTTGCCGGTTTCCTCGTTGTAGGATTTCTGTTATCAATAGGTTGCACTGATAACAATAACGATATAACTACAGCGTAATTATGGGAAAACTGATTGGATTTTTGGATGGGATAACCGAGGCCGTCGGCAGGCTGGTGGGTTGGTTTACCCTTGGCATGGTGCTGATGACCCTTGCGGTGGTGGTGCTCCGTTATGCCTTTGCAACCGGTGCCACTGCGCTACAGGAAACCGCGCTTTATCTCCATGGTGCCGTGTTTACTCTGGCCGCGGGTTTTACCCTCAAACGGGATGCCCATGTGCGGGTTGACGTGTTTTATCGTCAGTGCAGCGAGCGCACCCGCCATTGGATTGATTTTGTCGGTACTCTATTGTTTTTATTCCCCTTATCTCTCGCTATCGGTATCTACTGCTTTGACTATGTGATCAATGCCTGGCGGATCGGTGAAAGCTCGGCCGAGGCCGGTGGCCTGCCCTGGGTATACCTGCAAAAGTCCCTGCTGCTGGGGCTGTGCGCCAGCTTGATATTGCAGGGGCTGTGCGACCTTTACCGTCATGGCAAGGCGCTCTTTGGCAGGGAGGCTTGCTGATGGCGCTGCTGCTGTTTCTGATCATTTGTCTGGTCTTGATGTTGGGCTACCCGGTGGCACTGACACTCGGTGGCGTGTCTTTCTTGTTTGCCTTGGTCGCCAGCTTTTTCGGCGCCTTCGATATGGGGCTGTTTGGCCTGCTGCCCAATCGCATTTTCGGCATTATGAATAATCAAATTCTGATGGCGGTGCCGCTGTTTGTGTTTATGGGCGTCGTGCTCGAAAAGTCGCGGATTGCCGAGCAGTTACTCACCACCATGGGGGAACTCTTGGGGCGCTTTCGTGGCGGCCTGATTTTCAGTGTGTTTTTTGTTGGGGTCTTGCTCGCGGCGAGTACCGGCATTGTCGGCGCCACCGTGGTTACCATGGGGTTGATGTCGCTGCCAACCCTGCTTAAACGCGGTTACAGTCCGGCGTTCAGCGCCGGAGCCATCTGCGCCACCGGCACTCTGGGGCAAATTATTCCTCCGTCCATCGCGCTGGTGCTGCTGGGGGATGTGTTGTCAAACGCTTACCAGCAGGCGCAGTTAAAGATGGGCATTTTTAATCCCAAGTCTGTGTCTGTGGGGGATCTCTTTGCCGGTGCCCTCATTCCCGGTTTGCTGCTGGTGAGCCTGTATATGCTCTACACCCTGTTTCGCTTATGGCGCTCACCGGCAGATTTTGGCAGTGTCACCGAGCAGGAGGTGGAGCCTGCGTCACTGGCCAAGGTGATTTCAGCTTTGCTGCCGCCGCTACTGCTTATTTTTCTGGTACTGGGTTCCATTCTTGCCGGTATCGCGACCCCAACAGAGGCGGCGTCAGTGGGGGCGGCAGGTGCGCTGGTGATTGCGCTCCTCAAGCGGCAGCTGAGCGTCTTGGCTCTGAAGGAAGTGATGCAAAGCACGGTTAAAATCACCTCCATGGTGTTTTTGATCCTGATTGGTGCCTCTGTGTTTTCGCTGGTTTTCAGGGGACTTGGCGGGGAAGAGCTTATTCATCATCTGTTTGCCAACATGCCCGGTGGTGTGGTGGGTGCCATGTTGCTGGTGATGACGGTTATCTTTGTGCTCGGTTTTATCCTGGATTTTATCGAGATCACCTTTGTGGTGGTGCCTCTGGTTGCGCCAATCTTGCTTGCCATGGGGCTCGACCCTGTGTGGCTTGGGATTATGATAGCCCTCAATCTGCAAACCTCGTTTTTGACACCGCCCTTTGGTTTTGCCCTCTTCTATTTAAGGGGTGTCAGTGGCGACACTGTCTCGAGCGGACAGATTTATCGTGGGGTGATCCCGTTTGTCATCCTGCAATTACTGATGTTGATATTGCTTGGCATTTGGCCGGCACTTGCCACCTGGCTGCCGTCGGTTTTGTATGGCTAATCATGTTCCGGCCTGAATAATGGAGTTAAGGAAATGCAAATAAAAATAGGACTTTGCCTCTTGATGGCAGCGAGTATGCTGCCCGGCTGCAATGGCGATAAACAGGCTGTTGAAGCGGCGCAGCCATCCACCGCCAAGACCATAGAGTGGAAGCTGGCAACCTCCTGGCCCAAGAACTTTCCCGGGCTTGGTACAGCGCCGGAGCACTTTGCCGTGATGGTGGATGAAATGTCCGCAGGGCGTCTCAAAATCAAGGTGTATGGGGCAGGGGAGTTGATGCCGGCACTGGAAGTGTTTGATGCGGTCAGCCAGGGCTCGGTGCAGATGGCCCACAGCGCCTCCTATTATTGGAAAGGCAAGGCGCCTGCGGCGCAGTTTTTCACTTCCATTCCCTTCGGGCTCAATGCCCAGGAAATGAATGGCTGGCTCACCTATGGGGGTGGTCAGGAGCTTTGGGAAGAAGTGTATGCCCCTTTCGGTATTCTCCCTATGCCGGGCGGTAACAGCGGCGTGCAGATGGGCGGGTGGTTTAACAAGGAAATCAACAGTATTGAAGACCTCAAAGGGCTTAAGATGCGTTTGCCGGGCCTCGGGGGTGAAGTGCTCAAGCGCCTGGAAGGGGTGCCCGTAACCCTGCCGGGGCGAGAGCTCTATACCGCTATGCAAACCGGTGCCATCGACGCCACCGAATGGGTAGGACCTTACAACGATTTGGCCTTTGGTCTGCACAAGGTGGCCAGGTACTACTATTATCCGGGCTGGCATGAGCCGGGTACCACCCTTGAGTTTATGATTAACAAAGAAGCCTTTGAAAAGCTTCCCAGGGATCTGCAGGCGATAGTGAAGATAGCAGCCAAGGCGACCAATCAGGATATGCTGGATGAATACACGGCACGTAACGTAGGTGCGCTGGATTCTCTGGTGAATGAGCATGGTGTTGTGCTAAAGCAGTTTCCCGAAGAAGTCATGACTCAGCTCAGAAAGGTGTCAGCCGAGGTGATTACCGAGCAATCGAGCCAGGATCCCTTGATGAAAAAAGTGAATGATGCCTACCGTAAATACGAAGCAGGGGTGAGAAAGTACCATCTGATTTCTGAGGACGCGTACCGCCGATTACGCGAATGAGTTTTGGTGGCCCGGCTTTGATGCTATGCTTGCGTCACTTTGCACCACCCAATTTGTGCCCCGAAACAGAAGGGGCTGGAGAGCACCATGCCATTATTGGACAGTTTTACCGTTGATCATACCCGCATGAACGCCCCGGCCGTGCGCGTGGCCAAGACCATGAGCACCCCAAAAGGTGACACCATCACAGTGTTTGACCTGCGTTTTTGTGCCCCCAACAAAGATATTCTCAGCGAGCGTGGTATCCATACTCTGGAACACCTGTTTGCCGGTTTTATGCGTGATCATCTCAATGGTGACGACGTCGAAATTATTGATATCTCTCCCATGGGCTGTCGCACCGGTTTTTACATGAGCCTGATTGGCGAACCGGCTGAAAAACGCGTTGCAGATGCCTGGCTTGCGGCCATGGAAGACGTGTTGAATGTGGCCGATCAAAAGGCGATTCCTGAGCTGAATGAATACCAGTGCGGGACCTTTGAGATGCACTCATTGTCACAGGCGCAGGACATTGCCAAAGCAGTGATTGGTGCCGGGATCAGTGTGAACCGCAACGACGAACTCACATTGTCTGACGAAATTTTGCACAAACTCTGATTTCTCTGACAGAACGTCAAAAAAGCGGCGCCAGCCGCTTTTTTTTCGTCTAAAATCATCCATGTCACAAAAAAATTACAATAAGCCACCCAAGGTGGCAATTCCGGGATGAATGGATGAAACAAACCCCTGCGCTTGCTGGCTGCCTATTGATGGGCGTTGCAAGTACTTCAGGTTGGGCGAGTGAAGTTACAGCGCCCGATACCACTCCTTTCTTTTTAGAGCGACTCGGGTTGAATACCCCGTCAGCACTGCCACTTTACCCTTCCGGCCTGATGGTCGGGCGGGGGCATGTGTTTGGCGAAAGTCGCTTTCTTCATGGCGACAGCCACGCCACCGTCCCCAACTTTATGGGCATATCCCTCGCTGCCGCGCCCTATATTGCCCCCGGTGTTTGGCTCGATGCAGGTCGTTTCGGTGTTGAGGCAATGGAAAATTGTGCGTCAATCAGCGGGGCCGAGCTTGCTTGTGGCACTCAAGGCGCTGGCAATTACCTGGTTCCCGCCATAGGCACTAATGCTAATTCCATTGGGCTTGAGGCGCGGGATGATAAATCCGGTGGCCTCATCGCTGGGTTTGCCTCCCGTAACGATGCTCTGGATATGAGCTTTGCCGGCAGTCACCTGCGACGTGAAGAGGGCAGCGACTGGCTGGTACCCACCAAAGATACCGAAGTCTTCGTTGGACTTGGGGCCTCGAGCTTGCCGGGGGCCAGAAAAAAGCAGCGCACCGAGCTCTCATGGTTATATAAGGACAACACATCGGCGATGCCCGGCAGTGAGTTTGTGCAGAAAAGTGACAGGCAGCGGCTGCAGCTCAGTCACAGCGCACAAACCGGCGATAGTCGCCGTACCGACACCCGGCTGTTTTATCAGGAAACCGGGTTTCGCACCTTCCTGGCGGATATGACGGCGATGCCTGCTTCTCAGGATAAGTATCCGGGGGACTTCAGCGGCAAACTTGGTGACAGCCAGTTTCATACCTATGGGATTGTCAGTGAAAGCCTTGACAGATTTGGCTCCCACGCCATCGGCTACCGCCTTGCTTATCAAAGGGATGGAGCCGATTATTTGCTTGCAGATGAGATCATCAGCGACAGTGCCAGCGTGCTTGACCTCGGTGTCCGGGCTCGTTTTGGCTTTGATTGGTTAGACATTGATATGGATGCTCTGTGGCGCCGCGCCGATTTGGCCCGTGACAGCGGCGAAGCGGGCACTGACTTCAGGGCTGAGGGCTGGCACTACGGTGTCGGCCTGTGGTTTGCCGACGAGCGCATTGCCTTGAGGGGAGAGCATCGATTTGCCCCGCCATCACCCGGTAATCTCGAGGCCTTATCCCAAAGCGCTGATCACCTGCGATTAACGGCCCGTTGGCCCCTGGGCGACTTGCAGTTGCACGGGGAGCTTTGGTATCAGACCTTTGATAACTTACATTTTGATTGTACGGAATATTCTGACTGCGAGACGGTTCGCGGTGTATCTCAGTTCAATGCCGGCGAGGTGGATGCCGAGGGGCTGAGTCTTGGGCTTCAGTGGTCAGGGCAACTTGGCATGGTGAAGATGCCCCTGTCTATCCAACTGGAAGAGAATCGTACTCGCTTTGCCTCGGGCGCTTGTCTCGAACAGGTTGACTTTTGCTGGCAGGAAGGTGACAGGGTGCCCTGGCAACCGGAGCGGCAGGTCACACTTGCCATGGGGATGGAGGCAGGTGAGTGGTCACTCTCGGTGACCGGCCGTGACAGTGAATTTGCCGATGAGAACCAGCGCCGAATTGATGTCAGTATCAACTGGCAACGGGGCGCCCATCAGGTGTATCTCAGAGGTGATAATGTGTCTGCCGAGCCTGTGTCAATGCCTACCGACTTTGGTCCAATGTCGGGTGAGGTTTTAGTCAGTCTGGGGTATCGCTGGCACGGTTGAATCACCGACCTTATTGTCCCTCAATTTGTTTATGCCCCTCTTAGGATACTAAGCGGTTTCATTTCGTTTTTATGGTTTAAAGTTTTTGTTTATCAATGAAATAAGTTTTTTGTTGCGACATTTTTTTAAATCTGTCACGGCGACACAAAAGCTGGCAGGAAAACCTTCAAATTCACCGCAAACAGGCGCTCGGGAAGTTTGAAATCACTTATAATTTTCGTGGCGATGGCAGGGCGTTTGGGGTAAAATGCGCGCGACCAGCGTGATTGCGATCGCATTTCTGTGATTAATCTGCGCCAGCTCAACGCTAACGGTGTTGTTTAAAACCGGGTGCCCCGCAGGAACGCGGCGCTTTGTCTTTCCTTCAAACGTAGTGCATGTGGATATGATTACAATTAAGAAAGGATTGGATTTGCCCATTGCGGGTGGTCCAGAGCAAGTTATCCATGATGGCCCAGCCATTAAACACGTAGCTACATTGGGTGAAGAGTATATTGGCATGCGTCCTACCATGAGAATCAAGGTAGGCGACAAGGTAGCCAAGGGTCAGGTGATTTTTGAAGACAAAAAGAATCCTGGCGTAAAATATACGGCTTTGGCCAGTGGTACTGTTACTGAAATTAACCGGGGTGCCAAGCGTGTGCTTCAGTCTGTGGTGATCGAAATCGAAGGCAACGACGCCGTTGCATTTGACAAATTCGATGCCGCCCAGCTGGACAGCTTGAGTGCCGAGCAAGTAAGAAACAACCTGATCGAATCAGGTATGTGGACCGCCCTGCGTACCCGTCCTTTCAGCAAGGTGCCTGCAGTGGACGCGTCTCCTGCCGGTATCTTTGTTACTGCTATTGATACCAACCCTCATGCAGCCGATCCCGCTCTGGTGATCGCCGAGCATAAAGAAGACTTTGCCAATGGCCTCAAGGTGCTGGCAAAGCTGACTGAGGGCAAGGTTTATCTGTGTAAGGCCTCTGGTGCCGATATCCCTGCCGCAAATGCCGAAGTGCATGAGTTTGGTGGTGTGCACCCTGCTGGTCTGCCAGGTACCCATATCCACTTTATTCTGCCTGCTTCTGCAAAGCGTACCGTGTGGCATGTTGGCTATCAGGATGTGATTGCCATTGGCCAGCTGTTTACCACAGGTGAACTGAACAACAACCGCGTTATCTCTGTTGCCGGTCCGAAAGCCGTTAAGCCTCGTCTGGTGCGTACTCTGCTGGGTGCCAGCATTGAGACCCTGACAGCCGGTGAAGTGGGTGAAGGCAAGGTGCGCAAGGTGTCTGGTTCTGTGCTGAATGGCCGCACTGCCACTGGTCCTCACGCCTATCTGGGTCGTTACCACCTGCAGGTTAGCCTGTTGGAAGAAGATACAGAGAAAGAGTTCATTGGCTGGATTTTGCCAGGCTCGAACAAATTCTCCATCACCCGTGCCTTCCTGGGTCACCTGTCCCCAAGTCGTCTGTTCAATATGACCACCAGTACTGGCGGTTCAGACCGCGCCATGGTGCCAATCGGTAGCTACGAGCGTGTCATGCCTCTGGATATTCTGCCAACCATGCTGCTGCGTGACCTGGTATCCGGTGATGTGGACGGCGCTGTTGCCCTGGGTGCACTGGAGCTGGATGAAGAAGATTTGGCACTGTGTACCTTTGTATGCCCAGGCAAGTATGACTACGGTTCCTATCTGCGCGGTTGCCTGGATACGGTTGAGAGGGAAGGCTGATGAGCTTGAAAGATTTTCTTGAGCGTATTGAACCGCAATTTGAAAAAGGCGGTAAATACGAGAAGTGGTATGCCCTGTATGAAGCGGCCGCCACTATTTTCTATACGCCAGGTCTGGTGAACAAGGGCAAGACCCACGTTCGCGATAACCTCGACCTCAAGCGTATGATGATCACCGTGTGGGCCTGTGCCTTCCCGGCGATGTTTGTTGGTATGTACAACGTAGGTCTGCAGGCTCAGCTGGCGCTGGCTGCTGGCTTCGGTACCCCTGATGTATGGCAGGTTAGCCTGTTCGGTATCCTCGGCACTGAGCTGACTGCCGATTCCGGTTGGGCCACCCTGATGTGGTACGGCGCCTGTTTCTTCCTGCCTATTTATGCCGTGACCTTCGCCGTCGGCGGTATCTGGGAAGTATTGTTCGCCATGGTGCGCGGCCACGAAGTGAACGAAGGTTTCTTCGTAACTTCGATTCTGTTCGCCCTGACCCTGCCTGCCACTATCCCGCTGTGGATGGTTGCGCTGGGTATCACCTTCGGTGTGGTGGTTGCCAAGGAAGTGTTCGGTGGTACCGGACGTAACTTCTTAAACCCTGCGCTGGCCGGTCGTGCCTTCCTGTTCTTTGCCTATCCGCTGAACATGTCCGGTGACACCAGCTGGGTTGTGGCTGATGGTTTCTCCGGTGCAACCCACCTGAGCCAGGCTGCTACCGGTACTCTGGAGTACGGTCTGAATCAGGATTGGTGGAATGCCTTCTTCGGCTTTATCCCAGGTTCTGTGGGTGAAGTTTCGACTCTGGCTATTCTGCTGGGCGGTTTGGTTATCATCTATACCCGTATCGCTTCCTGGCGCATCGTGGGTGGTGTGATGGTCGGTATGATTGCCGTTTCCATGCTGCTGAACCTTATCGGTTCTGACACCAACCCCATGTTCGCCATGCCTTGGTACTGGCATCTGGTACTGGGTGGTTTTGCCTTCGGTATGATGTTTATGGCAACCGACCCTGTGTCTGCCTCTTTCACCAACCAGGCCAAGTGGGCCTACGGTATCCTGATCGGTGCCATGGCGGTGTTCATTCGTGTGATCAACCCAGCGTTCCCTGAAGGTATGATGTTGGCCATTCTGTTTGCCAACCTGTTTGCGCCACTGTTCGACCATTTCGTGGTACAGGCAAATATCAAGCGGAGGATTGCCCGTGGCTAAGAATAAAGATTCGTTCGGAAGAACGCTGTTTATCGTTGTTGGCCTGTGCCTGGTGTGCTCGATTTTCGTATCGACCGCAGCCGTATTACTGCGCCCAACCCAGCAGGAAAACAAGCTGCTGGATAAGCAAAAGTACATTCTCGAAGCCGCTAACCTGGTAGACACCAAGGGCGGTAACGTGACCAAGGCTGACATCCTGGCGACCTACGACAAGTATGTAGAAGCCCGTGTGGTAAACCTCAAGAGTGGCGAGTTTGTTGATGGCGTGGATGGCAATACCTTTGATCAGGAAAAAGCTGCCCGCGATCCAAAAACCTCTTCCAAGCCAGAGAACGATATCGCTTCTATCAAGCGTGTACCTGATCAGGCTGTGGTGTATCTGGTACGTGATGATGCCGGTGCCCTCAAGACTGTGATCCTGCCTGTAAAAGGTTATGGCCTGTGGTCTACCATGTTTGCCTTCCTGGCATTGGAGCCGGATCTGAACACCATTCAGGGTCTGGTTTACTACGACTTCACAGGTTCAGGTGAAACGCCTGGCCTGGGTGGCGAAGTTCAGAATCCAAAATGGAAAGCGCTGTGGCACGGCAAAAAGCTGTACGACGAGCAGGGTAAGCTGGCTATCAGCGTAACCAAAAACCCAGCAGTGGCTGCTTCTGTACACGGCGTTGATGCCCTGTCCGGTGCGACTCTGACCAGTAACGGTGTTCAGCACTCGCTGACGTTCTGGCTGGGTAAAGAAGGTTTTGCGAGTTTCATTGAAAAAGCACGCAACGGAGGGCTGAGCTAATGGCCAACGAACTGAAAAAGGTTCTGACCGGACCTATTATCAATAACAACCCGATTGCGCTGCAGATCCTCGGTGTTTGTAGTGCGCTGGCAGTTACCAGCAAACTGGAAACTGCCATTGTGATGACCCTGGCGCTGACCGCGGTAACCGCGTTCTCGAACCTGTTCATCTCCATGATCCGTAACCACATTCCAAGCAGCGTACGTATTATCGTACAAATGGCGATTATCGCCTCGCTGGTAATCGTGGTTGACCAGGTGTTGCAGGCTTATGCCTACGACGTGGCTAAGCAGCTGTCGGTATTCGTGGGCCTTATCATCACCAACTGTATCGTGATGGGCCGCGCCGAAGCCTACGCCATGAAGACGCCTCCAATGATGAGCTTCATGGACGGTATCGGTAACGGTCTGGGTTACGGCGCTATCCTGCTTTCTGTTGGCTTCGTACGTGAACTGTTCGGTAACGGTTCTCTGTTCGGCGTAGAGATCCTGTCCAAGATCTCTGACGGCGGCTGGTACGCGCCCAACGGTATGCTCCTGCTGCCACCGAGTGCGTTCTTCCTGATCGGTATCCTGATTTGGATCATCCGCACCTATAAGCCTGAGCAAGTTGAAGCAAAAGGATAAGGTCAATGGAACATTATATCAGTCTGTTAATCCGCTCTGTTTTCATTGAAAACATGGCCCTGTCCTTCTTCCTCGGCATGTGTACCTTCCTGGCCGTATCCAAGAAGGTGAAAACTGCCATGGGCCTGGGCGTTGCTGTTATCGTGGTACTGGCGATTTCTGTACCCGCTAACCAAATCATCTATCAGGGCATTCTGGCGCCTGGCGCACTGGCATGGGCCGGTGTTCCAGAGGCAGATCTCAGCTTCCTGAAGTTCATCACCTTTATCGGTGTTATTGCTGCTCTGGTTCAGATCCTCGAGATGGCGTTGGATAAGTACTTCCCTCCGTTGTACAACGCGCTGGGTATCTTCCTGCCACTGATCACGGTGAACTGTGCAATCTTCGGTGCCGTGGCCTTTATGGTTGAGCGTGACTACAACCTACCTGAATCGCTGGTTTATGGTATCGGCTCAGGTATTGGTTGGGCTCTGGCCATCGTGCTGCTGGCGGGTATCCGTGAGAAGATGAAGTACGCCGATGTACCTGACGGTTTGCGTGGTCTTGGTATCACCTTTATCACCGCTGGCCTGATGGCGCTGGGATTCATGTCGTTCTCTGGTGTGTCCCTGTAAGGGGCACCTCAAGAAGGCTGTTAAGTAAAGGTCTTCTAAGGATAAATTAATGGATATTCTTGGTATTTTTAAATCTACTCCACTCGAGGTTTACCTCGGTGTGAGTATGTTTACCGCCATCGTACTTGTGTTGGTGCTGGTGATCCTGTTCGCCAAATCCAAACTGGTTTCCAGCGGTGACATCACTATTGGTATCAACCACGATCCCGAAAAAGCCATCACAACTGCCGCAGGCGGCAAGCTGCTCGGTGCATTGGCAAACAGCGGTATCTTCGTATCATCAGCCTGTGGTGGCGGTGGCTCTTGTGGTCAGTGCCGTGTGCATGTGAAGTCTGGTGGTGGCGACATTCTGCCAACTGAACTGGACCACATCTCCAAGGGCGAAGCCAAGAAAGGCTGTCGTCTGGCGTGTCAGGTTAACGTAAAAACCGACATGGAAATTGAACTGGAAGAAGAAATCTTCGGTATCAAGAAGTGGGACTGCACCGTTATCTCCAACGATAACAAGGCAACCTTCATCAAGGAACTCAAGCTGGCCATCCCTGATGGCGAGTCTGTACCTTTCCGTGCCGGTGGTTACATCCAGATTGAAGCCCCTGCTCACCACGTCAGATATGCCGATTACGACATTCCTGAAAAATACCGTGGTGACTGGGAGCATTTCGGCTTCTTCAAGCTGGAATCCAAAGTGGATGAGCCAACTATCCGTGCTTACTCCATGGCCAACTATCCGGAAGAGTTTGGCATTATCATGCTGAACGTGCGTATCGCTACGCCTCCTCCACGTAACCTGAGCCTGCCATGCGGTAAGATGTCTTCTTACATCTGGAGCCTGAAGGCCGGTGACAAGGTGACCATCTCTGGTCCATTCGGTGAGTTCTTCGCCAAAGACACAGATGCTGAGATGGTATTCATTGGTGGTGGTGCCGGTATGGCCCCAATGCGCTCGCACATCTTCGACCAGCTCAAGCGTTTGAAGAGCAAGCGTAAGATGAGCTTCTGGTACGGTGCCCGCTCCAAGCGTGAAATGTTCTACGTGGAAGATTTCGACGGTCTTGCAGCTGAAAACGATAACTTCGTGTGGCATGTTGCCCTGTCTGATCCTCAGCCAGAGGACAACTGGAACGGCTACACCGGTTTCATTCACAACGTACTGTACGAAAACTATCTGAAAGACCATGAAGCTCCAGAGGATTGTGAGTTCTACATGTGTGGACCTCCAATGATGAACGCGGCAGTAATTGCCATGCTCAAAGACCTCGGTGTTGAAGACGAAAACATCCTGTTGGATGACTTCGGCGGATAATGGTGTTGGCCCCCGGTGCTCCGGGGGCCAAGTTTCTTAACAGTGTCTGTAAAGAATCGAGAATTGCAGGTCCCAATGAAAAAGACCTTATCAAACTGGCTGGTCCTCGTCGGACTGGCCTTTTTTATTTCAGCTTGTTCTAAAGCGCCCGAGGTGGTCAGCCTTTCCGGCAGCACCATGGGTACCACGTATCACATCAAGGTTGTACCCAGCGACACCTTGCCCCAAAGCCAACTGCTGCAGGCCGAAATTGACCTGGCATTGGAACGGGTGAACGACCAGATGTCGACCTATCGCCCCACCTCTGAACTCAGCCGCTTCAATCAACTGCCTCTGGAGCAGGGTGTTGAAGTGTCACAGGACACCATCAAGGTTGTCCGTGAGGGAATTCGTCTCAATGAGCTCACTGGCGGCGCGCTGGATATCACTCTGGGGCCACTGGTCAACATCTGGGGATTTGGACCGGACAAGCGTCCCACCAAGTCACCTACAGAAGAAGAGATAGCGGCCGCCAAGGCCCGCACAGGTATCCAAAACATCAGTATCGAGGGTACGCGCCTCTACAAACACAATGCTCATCTCTATGTGGACTTGTCTTCCATTGCCAAGGGCTATGGCGTAGATGTGATAGCCGGTTTGCTCGATAAGTACCACACCAGCGGTTATCTGGTGGAAATTGGCGGTGAGCTGCGTATCAAAGGCACCAAGGGCGACGGCAGCAGCTGGCGCGTGGCCGTTGAAAAGCCACAGGCCGAAGGCCGCGCTGTGTCCCAGGTGATTGAACCCGGAAATATGGGCATGGCTACTTCCGGCGACTATCGCAATTACTTCGAAGAAGATGGCAAACGCTTTTCCCACCTCATCGACCCCCGTACAGGTTATCCCATCGAACACACCCTGGCGTCGGTTACTGTGCTGCATCCAAGCTGTATGACTGCGGATGGTCTGGCGACGGCCATGATGGTGCTGGGCACAGAAGCGTCACTGGAACTTGCCAAACAGCAGGGACTGGCGATAATGCTGATTGAAAAACAGGGCGAAGAGTTTGTGGTACACTATAGCGACGCATTTTTGCCCTTCGTTAAGTCCACTCAGGAGTGATGTATGAGTACCTTTATCGCAGCTTTTGCGGTTCTTATGGTGTTTTTCCTTTTGATGTCAATTGGCTATATCATCAAGAGAAAGGCCGTAGCCGGTAGTTGCGGGGGCCTCGGTGCCTTGGGTATCGATAAAGCCTGTGACTGTGATGACCCCTGCGACAAGCGCAAAGCCAAAATGGCTGCCGAAGAGGCTCGCAAGGAAAAGCTGTCCAAGGACAGAATAATTTAACGCAGGACAGTATTGGATAAAGGCTCCCTTGGGAGCCTTTATCGTTTTTCCATGTCGGTTTTATTTCCCCGAATAAACACCTATGCTGGCTATACTGGCATGGGTCGGTCATTCAGCACCAAGCGGGGGATTGTGTCATGAGTTCTGCACCCGAACATATACTGAATTCTGTCGCCTCGATTACCGAGCAGCGGCAATTGCAGTCCCTTGCCACCTGTTTGATTGAAACCATTGAGCAAACCATGGGCGTAAAACAGGTGGCAGTGATTAATGTGGGTGACTTGCCGCATTTTCCCAAATACCTCACTTCAACGGATTTCGTGCAGGCACTGGATAACCCGCCACCCTGTGTGCAGCAGTGCATAGATACCGGTAAAAATGCAATCTGTGAGCTGGATGAACGTTGCAAGGTGGCATTGCCGGTGAAAATGAACGACACCGTGGTCAAGGTGCTCCTGGTTTACGACCTCGAGTTGGATAATGCGAGTCTGATGATGTTGCAGGCATTCGCCCGTATTTATGAGAACTTTGCCCGGGTGGTGCTCGACAGTCAGACTGACGGCTTAACAGGCCTGCTCAACCGAAAGGCCTATGACGCACGTCTGTTTCATCTCTTCAGCCACATTCGTGCAGAGACCCGGCGCGCTCCGTATTTTTGGATGCTGACCTTTGATATCGACTTCTTCAAGAAGATTAACGACACCCTTGGTCATCTTTACGGGGATGAAGTCCTGCTTCGGATTAGCCGGGCCATGAATGCGTGCTTCAGCGACGACGATGCCTTATTTCGCTTCGGAGGTGATGAGTTTGTGGTGCTGCTGGACAACAAGTCCCAGCATGATGTGGAATGCATCTGTCGTAAATTGATGGCGGACGTCGGTAAAATCCAGCATGAAAAAACCGGCCCTGTTACCCTTTCCATCGGGATAACATCACTGACCCTTGAAGATAACCCCATGTCTGTGATGATGAAAGCTGACAAAGCCCTCTACTTTTCCAAAGATAATGGCCGTAACAGATGGGCCTTTTACCATGACCTCTTCAATCACGGCGATTTGCTGCCAACGCAAATCGATGACGACATAGAGCTCTTTTAACTCCCCCTTGATAAGCATAAACGCAATGAGAATAATTAACCTTTAGATGTCATTGATATTAAAGGAAAAGTTGATTATTTGGTCTGGCTGTACTAGGGTTGAATTTGATGTAGATCAATTTTTATCCAACCAAGGACGTTTGCTTATGAAAGGCCATGCCAGTGTGGTAAGCCACCTCAACAAGGTATTGACTGCCGAGCTTACTGCAATCAATCAGTATTTTCTCCATGCCCGGATGTTTAAAAACTGGGGCCTGGAAAAACTCAACAGCAAGGATTACAAAAAATCCATCGAAGATATGAAGCATGCCGACAAGCTGATTGAACGGGTGCTGTTCCTCGAAGGCTTGCCGAATCTCCAGGCGCTGGGAAAACTGCGCATAGGCGAACATTCAGAAGAAATGCTTGGCTGCGATAAAAGCATGCTGGAAGAGCAGTTGCCATTGCTGCGTGCCGCGATTGCCGAATGTGAAAAATTGCAGGACTACGTGAGCCGCGACATCCTCGAGGACATCCTGGAAGACGAGGAAGAACATCTCGACTGGCTCGAGTCCCAGTTTGAGCTTATTCGCCTCACCGGCATTCAAAATTACTTGCAGTCACAAATGGACGATTGAAGGAGAGCAAGATGAAAGGTCATCAAGAAGTCATAGATGCGCTGAATGGTCTGCTTACCGGCGAATTATCGGCTATGGATCAGTATTTTGTGCATGCCAGAATGTATGAGGATTGGGGGCTGAATGAGCTTTACGAGCGCATTGCCCATGAGTCAGATGACGAGCGTGAGCATGCGGCCAAATTGGTGTCACGTATTCTGTTTCTCGAGGGCACACCGGATGTAGCCAGCCGGGAAAAGCTCAATATAGGCAAAGACGTGGAAGCCATGCTTAAAAGCGATCTGGCTTACGAATACAAGGTGGCCGATAACCTGCGCCGGGTTATTGCCCTGTGTGAAGCCAAAGGGGATTATGTCACCCGTGAGCTGCTGCAACAGTTGCTGGAAGAGACCGAAGACGACCACCTCTACTGGCTGGAAAAACAACTGGGTCTGATAGACCGCATTGGTTTACCCAATTATCTGCAGTCCAAAATGTCCTGAAGGCCATTTTTACTTTCTGCATAGCTTCAACAGAAAAATGCCGGCAATTACGCCGGCATTTTTATGCCAATGACGCTCTTTTGTACCGGGCTATTTGCCTAAATTTACTCGAATTTTACTGTTATCCTGCGCCCATTGTTGCTAGATTGATGAGCTATTTCGCCCAACAACAATAACTGCGAAAGGGTAACCCGATGGGACATATCAAACGTTCTTTGAGCCTACAACTTGTACTGACGCTGGTTGGTGCGCTGGCAATATTGCTGGCGCTGATCGCAACCTTTTTGGTGCGTGATGCCAGCCAGTCCACCCGTGCCACCATTGATGGTGACATTAATGCCCTGATGGAACAAAAAAGCCGGGATATTCGGGGCTATTTTGTGGCTAAAGGCCAGATTATCCATGCGGTGTTTGCCGAGCCCGGTCTGGTTGACTGGTTCACCCATTACAAGGCCAGAGGCAGCAATCTCGCCAGCGACGACCAATATCAGCGCATAGTGCAGTACTTCAAATATTTTTCCGACAAAGACGCCGACATCAAGTCAGTTTTCTTTGGCTCCGCCAACACCTTTGAATATTTCGACCTCAATGGCCGTTACGATGGCGACTCCAATTACTACACCAACAAGCGCCCCTGGTGGCAGGAAGCGCTGGACAAGGGTGGTCTGTTTGTGGGCGACCCGGCGGTTGATGCCAATGATGGCTCGATTTCGGCAACCGTAAAAACGCCTGTTTTTGGTGCCAACGGCCAACTGTTGGGGATTGGAGGCATGGATATTCTTATCGATACCATAGGCAAGACGTTGCTGGCACCCATTAAATATCAGGGTTCCGGCCAGGCGTTTCTGATGACGGGCGATGGCAAGCTGGTGTATTTCCCCGGTTTTAACGACAGTTTCCCACCCGGCTCATCCATTCAAAAGGTCGACAATAATGGCAGCGAAGGTTTCAGTGCCCTCGGTCAGCTGATGCAGCGCCAATCACACGGCTTTGCCGATGTGGTCTATCAGGGGGAGTCTCAGCGTGTGGCGTTTGTTGAAGTAGCCGGTGACTACCCCAAACAAAAATGGCATTTGGCCTTTATGTTGCCCCACGAGGTAATAGAAGCGCCGGTGCGCGATGCCTTCTGGAATGCCTGTCTGATGTCGCTGGGTATTATTTTCCTGGTGGGTGTGACGGTTTGGCTGCTGTTGCTCCCGCTTCGCAGGCAGCTCAACTCTCTGCTGGGTGCCATGAACAATATGGCCAGCGGTGAAGGTGATTTGTCCCGCCGTATCGATATCCAGCGTGAGGATGAGCTTGGACTCATGGCCGATGCCTTTAATCGGTTTGCGACCAAGGTGCAGCAAATGCTGCGTCAGACCCGCGACCTGACCCGCGATGTGGACGACGGTATTATCGAGGCCCGCAAAATTTGTGATGTGGCTGTTGGCGCCGTATCCAGGCAAAAGGCCCAAATCGATTCGGTTGCCGCCGCTGCCATTGAGATGGCTCATACCAGCCAGGAAATGGCTGCCAGCGCTCAGCGGACGGCCAATTTTGCCGAAACAGCTCAGTCTCAGGCCGATGACGGCAAGCAGATAGTCGCCGAGGCCTCCGCCGGGATAGAAACCCTCTCATCCAGGGTGATAGAAGCCGCCGCTGTTATCAAAGAACTCAGGGGCAGCTCAGAAAAGATTGGCGAAGTGCTCAGCGTCATTCGTAACATCGCCGAGCAAACCAACCTGCTTGCGCTGAACGCCGCCATTGAAGCGGCCAGGGCCGGAGAACAGGGGCGCGGATTCGCCGTGGTGGCCGATGAGGTGCGTACCCTGGCATCCCGCACCCAGGATTCTACCGCCAACATTCAGGGCATCATCCAGCGTTTACAACAGAGTGCCATGGCCGCCGAATCTGTGATGGAGGCGGGGGTGAACGACGCCAAGCGCGGGCAGATGCTTACCGGTCAGGTAGAAGACTCACTTGGCAAGATTACCGATGCCATTGGCGCCATACTGCAGCAAACCACTGAAATTACTGTGGCGATCGGTCAGCAGGCGGTGGTGGCTGACGAAGTGGCGCAAAATGTGGAAAATGTACGCGGACTGTCCGATGACTCTCATTCGGCCAGCCAGGAGCTGGTGGGCAGTCTCAAGGCATTTGAGCAGCTTACCCACGCACTGTCCGGCAACATCTCGCAGTTCCGGGTGTAAACCGGGTAAAAAGCGCCTCAGGGCGCTTTTTTATTGCCTGTAATTTTGATACTGTTTTTATATACAGTAATTTCAGGTGTTCCCTATGCGAAAAATCATTCATATCGATATGGACTGCTACTTTGCAGCCGTTGAAATGCGCGATTTTCCACAGTACCGCGGCAAGCCGTTGGCGGTAGGGGGCAGCAGCGACAGGCGAGGCGTCATCAGCACCTGCAACTATGAGGCCCGCGCCTTTGGCGTGCGTTCAGCCATGGCTTCGGCCTACGCCCTGAAACTGTGCCCCAACCTGATCCTGGTTCCCGGGCGGATGGAGGTGTACAAGGCCGTTTCGCAACAAATACGCGAAATCTTCAGCCGTTATACCTCCCTGATTGAACCTCTGTCGCTGGATGAAGCTTATCTGGATGTGAGTGACTGCACCTTGTATCAGGGCTCGGCCACCCGTATTGCCGAGGCGATTCGCAGTGACATATTCAAAGAAACCGGTCTGACGGCCTCGGCGGGCGTGAGTCCTATCAAGTTTGTTGCCAAGGTTGCTTCGGATCTCAATAAGCCCAATGGTCAGTATGTGGTGTCGCCCGATACCCTGATGCACTTCGTCAGAGCCTTACCCCTGGGTAAGATCCCCGGTGTCGGCAAGGTCACCGAAGAAAAGCTCAATGCGCTGGGACTTAAAACCTGCGCCGATGTACAGCAGGTGCCGCTGAAGCTGCTGACAGAGCACTTTGGTAAATTCGGTGCCGTTTTGTATGAAAGGGCACATGGCCGGGATGAACGGGCCATCGTCTCCCATCGGGAGCGCAAGTCCGTGGGGGTAGAGACCACAGTGCCCAAAGACTTGCATACCCGTGAGGCCTGTCTGGATGTGCTCTCATCACTCATTCCCGAGCTTAATCGTCGTCTTGGCCGCAGCGCGTCGGGCAGGCGCATTCACAAGCTGGTGGTAAAGCTTAAGTTTGATGATTTTCGTCAGACCACCATAGAAAGTCGCGCCGAAGAACCCTCGGTGAGATTATTCGAATCGCTGCTCAGCCAGGCCTTTGTGCGTGCCGAGGGCCGGGGAGTTCGCCTGGTGGGGATTGCCGCGGGTCTGGCTTGTCAGAGCGAGGCAGAAAATGAGGGCAGCGCCCAGTTGGCGCTGAGCCTTTAGCGACGAATAAACCTATCTTGATACGCCTTTGGTTGTGAGCCGGCGCCGGGACATCTAAAATAGCCTTGTTTCGTGGCCAGCGGGCCGCGAGTTTAACAGTGAGCACAGCGTGAACAATCCCAAACCCCAGCAACGCGTTTCAAGGCGCCAACCCCCTTCAGCTAACACCTCCTCTCCGTGGCAGAAGCAATCCCATGGCAAGCAGTCATCCCCGCGCCAGCACAAGGCAGAGCAGGACGATGCAAGTCCAACAAGAGCCGAACGCCATCAAGGCCGCAGCCATCAGACTGATAAGGGTAACGCCGGGGAGTTTTTGAAAGGCGGTGAGCGCCGCGAGAAAAAAGGCGCTGACCGGAGCTCGAATAAGGGACGTTTTGACCGTAACACGGGCTCAGGGCGTGCCGAGCGACGGGACTCCTTTCAGCGCAGAGATACTCCGCATAGAGAAGATCCGCGCAGAGAGCCAGCGCACAGAGCGCCTGCCGCCCAGGCTGGTTTCGATGGTAAGGATCAACGTCTGAACGAGACCCGCCTTTATGGTATTAATGCCTGCCGCGAAACCTTCAAGCTGCGCAGCGATGAGGTGATTAAGCTGTATCTGGATGAAGAGACCGCGCCCAAATTCGCCGATGTGATGAAATACCTTGCCAGAAATCGCAAGGCATACCATGTGGTGGACGCCGATGAACTGGAAAAAATTGCCGGTAGTCAGCATCACGGCGGTGTGGTGATGGTGGTGCGTCGCAAGCCTTTGCGGGACATGGCAAGCTACCTGGCTGCCAATGCCGGTAAAGCCACAGATTGTTTGCTCGCCCTTGATGGCGTGGGCAATCCCCATAATCTCGGTGCCATTATGCGCAGCTGTGCCCATTTCGGGGTGGCCGGCATCGTCATGACAGAAGCTGGATTACTGCAATCCGGCGCGGCAGCCCGCACCGCAGAAGGCGGCATGGAGCATGTTGAGGGCATTCGCTGTGACAGACTGACAGACGCACTGCAGGAATGCCGTCAGGCGGGTTACAGCATCATCACCACCTCCAGCCACGGTGGTGAGTCTCTCTATCGCAGCAGTCTGCCAGCCAAGGTGGTGGTGGTATTTGGTGAGGAAATGGATGGTGTCTCCAAGGCGGTGGCGAGCCGCGCCGATATCGGCGTGCAAATTCCGGGAACCGGACTTGTGGAGTCATTGAACGTGAGTGTGGCGGCCAGCCTGATTTTGGGTGAATGGTATCGCCAGCAGCGCTGAGGGCCTGCATCACACTCTCGTTCATTCAGAGCTGTCTTAAGATAAAAGCGCCCTCGGGCGCTTTTATCGTTTTATCTCAACCTATTCGGGGCAAGGATGGCGGTTCGCGCCGGGCGAGATAGAGCCTGATGGCCATGAGGGTAACTATGCCGCCTATCAGGGCACAAAGCACATGATGCAGTACCAGGTGGCTTAAGAGAAATGCCGGTATGTCCTCAAGGCCATCCATCATCAGCAGCTTTACCACCAATCCCAGGTACACAGCCAGGTGCAGCAGCGCCGCGGTTAAACACAGTTGGGCGAATTTACTGCCAAGAACGCTTGTCTGTGCCTGATTGCTTACCTGTTTGCCTCTAAAAGGCCGGGCGCGGGAGCGCATCCACAGACGGTTTAGCAGATACGCCACTGACGCGATGGCCAGTGACATTCCCCCAAGCCCCATCAGAGAGGTTTTCACAATGATGGCCGCCACCACCAAATAGCCTATAAACATCGAATGCACTCAAGACTCAAAGCCAAATATCGAGCGCAGCAGCTTAGGGCACCTTGCTTAAAAACGGCTGAAGTCTCAGCGTTTGAGTGAGCCCAATATTCCCCGTACCAAACTTTGCCCAAGCTTGGAGCCCACGGCCCGGGCGAGACTCTTGAAAAAGGCTTCGGCGGCGTTGTCGCTTTGCCGTGAGGATGGCTTTTTCGCCGTGTCCGGTTTGGATGACGTTTGGGTTGCATTAATGCGCTGAGACAGGATTTCGAAGGCGGATTCCCTGTCCACGGCTTCCTGGTATTTGCTTTTCAGCGGCGAGCGCGCAAGCAGAGTCTGACGCTCTTCATCGGATAAGGGGCCGATGCGGGAGGCGGGAGGGCAGATAAGTACCCGCTCTACCTGCGTTGGCGAGCCTTTAGCGTCCAGCACCGACACCAGCGCCTCGCCAACACCCAGTGTCGTTATCACTTCGGCGGTGGAAAAATTGGGGTTGGGTCTGAAATTCTCGGCAACGGCACGAATGGTTTTTTGATCTTTGGGGGTAAAGGCCCTGAGGGCATGCTGGATACGGCAACCCAATTGGCCAAGGATCGCCTCGGGAATATCCATGGGGCTTTGGCTGATAAAAAACACCCCCACACCCTTGGAGCGGATAAGCCGGACCACCTGCTCTATTTTATCGACCAGAACTTTGGGCGCATCATTAAACAGCAGATGCGCCTCATCGAAAAAGAGCACCAGTTTGGGTTTGTCGGCATCGCCAACCTCGGGCAGGTTTTCAAACAGCTCAGAAAGCAGCCAAAACAGGAAGGTGGCATAGAGTTTGGGGGCCTGATGGAGAAGCCGTGTCACATCCAGCAGGCTGATGACCCCCTTGCCGGAAAAATCGTTTTGCATCAAGTCGCCTAGCTCCAGTGCCGGCTCGGTAAAAAAGGCATCGGCTCCCTGTTCTTCCAGCACCAGTAGTTTTCTTTGGATGGCGCCTATGCTGGCACTGCTGATATTGCCGTAATTGCCCGACAGGCTATTACCTTTATCGGCCATAAACGACAGCAGCGCGCGCAAGTCTTTAAGGTCGAGCAGTAACATGCCTTCATCGTCTGCAAAGGCAAAGCAGCTGTATAACACCCCGGTTTGGGTATCGTTCAGCTCAAGCAGGCTCGATAGCAGTAGCGGTCCCATCTCACTGATGGTGGTACGGGCCTGAAGCCCGCGCTGGCCATAGATGTCCCAAAAAAGCGTTGGCTTGGCAGAAAAGTTGGGTACCGCCATGCCAATGTGATTGCTGCGTTCTGAAATTTTGGGATTGTCTTTACCTGCTGCAGCAAGGCCGCTGAGGTCGCCTTTTACATCGGCCACAAAGCAGGGCACGCCAAGCTCTGAAAAGGATTCCGCCAGCAACTGCAGGCTGATGGTTTTGCCGGTTCCCGTCGCCCCGGTAATTAATCCATGGCGGTTGGCCATGGCCGCATTGAGAGCAACCTGGGTATTGCCATCGCCGCCAAGAAGAATGGAATTCATCTGTTGCTCTCCATGTCAGTGATGCCGTGAGCTAGAGGCAGTTTTCCTCTTTATGCTCATCTTTGAAAAGGCCAGCTATTCCGGCAAAAAGGGCATTTATCACGCCGACCCCGGCATTTTCTTTGGCCGTCGTTTCTCTGTGATCCGGGTTGCTGCGATTTTGGTTGTCGTTTTCATAAATGCCAGTCACAAAGGCGCAGCCAGATTGGTTTACCTGATTGGCACTGCAGGCGGTCAGCAGCAGGGTAAGAGCTGTGGCAAGTGTCACAGGGAGTAAGCGCATGGGTCTTCCTTGAACGCTGAGTCGATGTGTTTATGACTGAGCCAGTCACTTATGGTTCCATGGTTATAGCAAAGAAGTGAAGACAGGTCTTGTCGCCCCTATCAAAAAGTGAAAAGCAAAAAGTGAAAAACGAAAAGCCACCCTGAGGGTGGCTTTTAACTGGCTGTCTCAGCTATTGGCTTATGCCAGCGGCGGCGTACGCGGCGGCACCTTGCGTTTATTGCCGGTGGATTCAAAGGCCGAAGCAAGGCTTAGCAGCGCGTTGTCATCGTAGGCACGGCCTGCAAAGGTCAGACCCACTGGCATACCGATATCGGCCATCACGCCCATGGGCACGGTCACGGTCGGTACACCAAGATGACGGATGGCGAGGTTGCCATTGGCTACCCAAATGCCGTTGCTCCAGGCGATATCGGCAGAAGCCGGATTCACATCGGCATCGGCAGGGCCCACGTCGGCCACGGTGGGGAAGAGCACGGCATCTAGCTTAAGCGCATCCATCCAATCTTCGAGGTCAAGCTTGCGGGTCTTCTCAAGGCCACGCAGACCGTCGGGCACTGTGGCAATTTCATTCCATGGCTTGATGCCGCGCTTGGCCATGTTGACGTACTCATCCATTCCGGCGGCAAGGTCGCCCTCGCGGTTTGGCAGGGTGCCCGGGTCGTGGGGGAAGATCTTCGGCCCATCCACGTCTTCAAGCTTATTGAGCTTGGGATCGCCGTTGGCACGCAGGAAGTCATCGAAGGCCCAGCCCGAGAGTTCCCACAGCTCGTCGTGGAGGAACTCAGGGGTGACTATGCCGCGGTTGAACACGGTTGGTGCGCCGGGACGGTCGCCTTCGCAGTTGGAAACCAGCGGGAATTCCACTTCAATCACTTCAGCGCCGGCGGCTTCCAGCGCCTCGCGGGCCTGCTCCCACAGAGCAATCACAGAGTCGCGGGTATGAATGCGCTGACCGGTGGGGCCGCCAATACCGGGGTTTTCACTGGTGCCGGCCAGTTCATCCTTGTTGATAAACATCTTGGGCACACCAAAGCGCTTGCCCTTAAGGCTTTCTGTGCCGGAGGCGAGGGCGAGATAAGACTCGGGTCGCACTTCCGAGGCCTTGGGGATGCTTACCCAGGGCTGCATGCGCCACAGATCGCCACGGGTCTCGGCATCATCGGCAACCACCACATCCAGCACTTCAAGCAAATCAGCCATGGTGCGGGCGTAGGGCACCACCACATCCATGGTGGGGGTCAGTGGCCAGTTGCCGCGCACTGAAATCACGCCGCGGGACGGGGTGTAAGCGCACAGACCGTTGTTGGAAGCCGGGCCACGGCCGCTGGACCAGGTTTCTTCGGCCAGGCCAAAGGCGCAGAAGCTGGCGGCGGTGGCGGTACCGGCGCCATTGGAGGAGCCAGAGGCGAAGGGCGCAGTCAGGTAGTCGGCGTTGTAGGGGCTTTCGGCGCGGCCGTAAACGCCGCGCTGCATGCCGCCGTTGGCCATGGGGGGCATGTTGGTTTTGCCAAGGCAGATGGCACCGGCAGCGCGAAGACGCTCCACGGTGAAGGCATCGCGCTGGGCAACCAAATCTTTAAAGGCCGGGCTGCCGGAAGCGGCGGTCAGGCCCTTCACCAGATAGCTGTCTTTGGCGGTGTAGGGGATGCCATCGAGTGGCCCCAGGGTCTCGCCACGGGCGCGGCGCGCATCGGACGCTTCGGCTTCTTTGAGCGCATCGGGGTTATGTACCACCACCGCATTGAGTTTGGTGGCGGTATCCGGGCCATCATAGGCTTCAATACGGGCGAGATACGCTTTAACCAGTTCGACCGCTGTGGTGCGGCCGGATGCGAGCGCGCCGCGCAGCTCGGCAATGGAAACCTCGGTTACTTCGAACATGCTGGTGACTCCCAAAAGTAACGTGTGGCGATGGCAGCCATCGTGGACAGCAACATCGCTCAGAATGCTTTTCACCGAGGCTCCAGGCATACAGCCGGGCCTCGATGGCAGAAATAGTCAGGCTGATTACTTGCCGGATGGGATCTGCTGGGTAATGCAGTGGATGTTACCACCGCCGAGCAGGATCTCACGGGCAGGCACGCCGATAACCTTATGCTCAGGGAAGATTTCTTCCAGAATGCGCTGAGCTTCACCGTCGGTCGCTTCGTCCAAAAGCGGGTAGACGATACGGTCGTTGGTGATAAGGAAGTTCACGTAGGAACCGGCCAGACGGCCTTCGGCCTCACGTGGCACGCCGGTGCCGCTCTCAACGCCGGCAGACTCTTCCTCGGTGCAGTACAGCGGGCCAGGCTGAGGCAGCTTCCATACTTTAAGTTTACGGCCCTTGGCATCGACCGCGGCTTCAAGCACTTTCAGCGCGGCAACAGAGCGCTCATACTGCGGGTCGTTCACATCGTCGGTCCAGTGCAGGGCCACTTCCCCTGGGCGTACAAAACAGCAGATGTTGTCGATGTGGCCATCGGTCTCGTCCATGTAAACGCCGTCACCCAGCCAGATAAAGCTTGTCACGCCAAGATAGTCGCGCAGGTGAGCTTCGATTTGCTCTTTGGTGAGGTGTGGGTTGCGGTTTTCGTTCAGAAGGCACTCGGCGGTAGTGAGGCAGGTGCCTTCGCCGTCCACATGGATGGAGCCACCTTCGAGGATAAGCGGCGCCTGGTATCTGTCCATGCCGTGCTGGGCGAGCATCTGGGCTGCCACTTTTTCATCCTGATCCCATGGATAATACAGGCCGCTCTTGTGGCCGCCCCAGGCGTTGAAGCCCCAATCGATGCCACGGCACTCGCCGGCGGCGTTGGTGACCACAGTGGGGCCTGTGTCACGGGCCCAGCAGTCATCGCTGTTCATCTCAACCAGGGTCACGTGGGCGGGCATGATGGCGCGGGCCTTATCCATAAACTCGGCTGGAACCCCCATAAACACTGGCGTGGCGCCGCCAATGGCATCGGCTACCTTGGCAAAGGTCGCCTGTGCGAAGCGACCGGCTTCGCGCCAGTTATCTGGGCGATAGGGCCAGATCATCCAAACGGCCTGCTGGTGTGCCCATTCGGCTGGCATGGTGAAGCCATCACTGGCGGGAGTAGAGTTAATGGTCTTGATGCTCATCGCTGTGTCCTTGCGACCCTGTATCGGCATTAAGCCACGCAGGGGCGGTAATGGGAAAATGGCTCATGCCGTTATGTCTTGCGCCGCCGTCTGGCAGCATGGCAGCGCGGTGAAATTAATCTTAGCTTCGAACGTCCAGAATCCCAGCGTGGGTATTGTGGCACGGGCAAGCCTGGAGACTTTTTCGAAGCAATGGCTCAAGGCAATCGATCAAGTCTGCCACTTAAACCCGCCAATCAAACCCGCCACTCAAACGCAGTGAAGCCTTATCGAAAAAGCCTTGCATCACAGGGACAAAGTCGAAGCCTTCACAGTGTAAGAAGTTGCACTGCCATACAACAAATGAATAAGATGTATATGCCCATAATTGATATGAATATTGGTCATGAAACTCCATCAACTCGACCTTAACCTGCTGCTTGCCTTTGACGCCCTGATGACCCAGGGCAGCGTGACCCGCGCGGCCGAGTCCCTCTTTATCAGTCAGCCGGCCATGAGTCATGCCCTTGGCAGGCTGCGCACCGCCTTTGGCGATCAACTTTTGGTGCGCACCCCGCAGGGTATGGTGCCAACACCCCGCGCCCAGCATCTGCACAGCGGCGTGCGTCAGGCGCTTAGGCTTTTGGAGCAGCAGCTCAGCGAAGAAGAAGCGTTCGATCCCCAAAGCTCACGGCGCCGCTTTGTGCTGTGCACCACCGACTATGTGGAGTGTGTGCTGATGCCGCCTTTGATGCAGCGGCTAAATGAGCTCGCCCCCGGCGTCAGTATCGAAATCCGTATCCTGCGGGATCGTTTGCCGGAGGCGGAGCTGGCATCCGGTGAGATAGACTTGGTGCTGGGCTTTGATGAATACATGCAGGTGCCGGCGTATCTTGGCAAGGAGACCTGGCTGACCGAGCCATTGGCAGGTTTGGTGCGCAAAGACCTACCCGGTGTTGGCGAGCAGATTGCGCTTAGCGAACTTATCGGCATGGCCCATGTGTTTCACTCCCCCCTTGGCACCTCAGAAGCAAGGCTCGATAACTGGCTTGAAAGTCAGGGTTTGTCGCGGCGTATTTCGGTGAACAGCCAAAGCTATATGTCGGCGGCGGCGATTGTGTGCCGTAGCGACTATCTATTGGTGCTGCCCAAAAAGGTGGCAGATTTGCTGGCTGAACACTGGCCGATGAAGCGGTTGCAGCTGCCCGAGGATGTGCCTGGCTATCACCTGAACTGCGTTTGGCACCCGGCGCTTGGTGCTCATCCGGCGCTGATTTGGCTTCGCAGCCTGATGAAGACGTTGGTGAGCGGCTAGATTTTCTATTTTCAACAGATAAATAAAAAGGGCGACTGAAGAGTCGCCCTTTTTTATGGGATTAGGCTCAGGCCTTTTCTGGAATACGCTCCAGCACCGCCAGCAGCAGCTGCCAGTACTGGCCCACGGTTTCGATGTTGACCATCTCATCCGGGCTGTGGGGGAAGCGAATGGTGGGGCCAATGGAGACCATGTCCATCTCGGGGTAGGGCTTCTTAAAGAGGCCACACTCGAGACCGGCGTGAATAACCATGATCACAGGCTCTTTGTTGTAGATGTCCTGATAGGTTTCGCGGACGATGGCCATCACAGGTGAGCTGTTGTCCGGCTTCCAGCCAGGGTAGGCTCCAGAAAGCTCGATTTCACCGCCGGCGAGGTTAGACAGCGCAATCAGCATGCCTTCAACCTGGGTGCGGCCAGAGTCAATCAGTGAGCGGATAAGGCAGAGAATTTTTACGTCCTGCTCGCTTGTGGTAATAACGCCCACGTTCAGCGAGGTCTCGGTGACACCGGCCACTTCATCGCTCATGCGCATTACGCCGTTGGGGCAGGCGTTCAGCAGGTCGATAAAGGTGTTCTGGCTGTGCTCGCTCATCACCCGCTTGGGCTCGGCGACTTCGGTCAGGGTCAGAACGGCGCCGGGATCGGCAATCGCCAACTCTTCACGCACCAGGGCTTCAAAGGCACTGACGGCGTCTTTCAAGCCTTGCTCGTGCTCGGCCGGTACCATCAGGGTCAGGCCAGCTTCGCGGGGAATGGCGTTACGCAGTGAGCCGCCGTTGAAATCGGCCAGCTCCAGCTGCAGAGCCTCGACGTTTTCAAACAGGAAACGGGCCAGCAGCTTGTTGGCGTTACCACGGCCAAGGTGAATGTTCACTCCGGAGTGACCACCCTTGAGACCAGACAGGGTCAGGGCAAAGCTCTTGTAACCCTCGGCAGGGGCTTCCCACACCATGGGCAGGGTGATTTCGGCATCCACACCACCGGCGCAGCCCATGTAAATTTCGCCTTCCTGTTCGGAGTCGGTGTTAATCAGGATTTCGGCATCCAGGTAACCCGCTTCCAGACCGAAGGCGCCGGTCATACCGGCTTCTTCGTCTATGGTCAGCAGCACTTCCAGTGGGCCGTGGGGAATGTCATCGCTACCAAGGATGGCCAGGGCAGATGCCATACCGATGCCATTGTCGGCGCCAAGGGTAGTGCCACGGGCCTTTACCCACTCGCCGTCCACATAGGCTTCAATGGGATCTTTGGTGAAGTCGTGTACCTTGTCGTTGTTCTTTTGCGGCACCATGTCGATGTGCGCCTGGATCACCACAGTCTTGCGGTTTTCCATGCCGGCGGTGGCACCCTTGCGGATGATAAGGTTGCCGACCTTGTCTACTGTTACGGCCAGGCCCTTGTCCTTGGCCCAGGTCTGAATATGCTGACTCAGGGCGGCTTCGTGTTTGGACGGATGGGGAATGGCACAGATTTGTTCGAACCACTGCCACAGGGGCTGAGGGTAGAGCTGATTAATAGCAGTCACGGAATACTCCCGGCTTTTTTGTCATGACTGGGCGGTGCGCCCTTGATTGCGCCGAGTTTACCACAGTGTGTTGCCCGGGTGGATGGGCAAACATCCATGCCGTGGAAGCCAAAGTTTCCAGTGAAACGTCTTATCCCGGGTGGCAAATGAAACTGATTGCAGGAATAATCAGCCGAGCCTTGCAATACACAATCAAAACAAAAGGACGGGTCATGTTTCAGGCACAATTTGTTGTTGAACAGGATGAAAATGGCATCTTCGCCGGCGAGGGCTTTGATGCGCTCTTGGTGCTGAGCCCCTCACTGGATGCAGTTTCCTTCGATGAAGTACGTCTGTTGGCAGGTCACGCCGCCAGTATCGACAACCGGGTGGGAAAGACCACCACCTTACTGCTGGCACCGGGCCTCGCCGGTGGCCGCTTGATTTACGCCCCCATCGGCAGTAGCTATGGCGATTACGAAGACGTGCGCTCAGTGACCCAAGCTGCCCGCAGCGCCATTGCCATGGCAAGAGACGCAGGTGCTTCCCGGCCACTGCTGGCGGTGTTTGGCCGTGACGATAAGGCTGAAGCCATGCTGGCTGCCGCTCTGGGCTGTGGACAGGAATTATGGACCAGCCTTGAGGCCCGGGAGCAGGGCGCTGCCCCTTGCAGTATCGAAGCCATCGGCCTTTATGGCGCCGATGAGTCGCTCGCCACACTTGCCTGTGCCCTTGAAACCGGCCGCAATCTTGCCCGGGACCTGTGCGGCACCGAGCCTGAACGTATGTCGGCGCCCGCTTTTGCTGATTACTGCGTTAAAGCTTTTGAGGGCAGCAACATCCACACCCGGGTGATTGAAGGCCGCGATGAACTGGAGCGCGACTATCCGCTGCTAAGCGCCGTTGGCCGCGCCTCTTTTGCGGTGGGTCGTCACCAGCCAAGAGTCGTGAAACTCGAATACCTGGGCGAGGGCGAGATTGAGCGTACCTTCCTGTTTGCCGGTAAAGGCGTGGTGTACGACACAGGCGGCGCCGATTTGAAAATTGGCGGCGCCATGGCAGGCATGAGCCGTGACAAGGGCGGCGCAGCCGCCGTGGCAGGCCTGATGAAAACCCTGTCTTTATTGAAACCCAAAGGGATCCGTGTAATTGCTGAACTCGGACTGGTGCGTAACAGCATTGGCTCTGAGGCTTTTGTCACCGATGAAATCATCCCAAGCCATGCCGGTGTGCGGGTGCGCATTGGCAATACCGATGCCGAAGGCCGACTGGTGCTGGCTGACATCTTAAGTCACCTGCGTCAAAAGGCCGTGGGCGCCGTCAACCCGGAGATATTTTCGGTGGCAACCCTGACTGGCCACGTGGTTCGCGCCTACGGAGGTTATCCGGCGGCAGTGGCCAACTCGGTGGCCCATAGCGGCGGCGTGACCGGTGTGATTGCTGCACTCGGTGACAGCGTTGGCGAGCCCTTCGAGGTTTCCAGACTGCGCCGGGAAGACTTTGACAAGATTAAGGACGTGTCCGGTGCGTCGGATATTTTGTCTTCCAATAATGCGCCTTCGTCTGTTACGGCCCGTGGTCATCAGTTCCCGGCGGCGTTTCTTATCCGCGCCTCGGGCCTGGAAGCCCACGGTCTTGGCAGTGATAAACCCTTGCCCTATGTGCATCTGGACATTGCCGGCAGTGCCACAGAAGGGGACCCTTTGTATGGTAAACCAACCGCATCGCCTTTGGCGGTAATGTGTCATTACATTACAAAATAATTACACAATTTATAACTTGTTGAAAAAAAGCGGAATGCCTTAGGTGTTCCGTATTTTTATCCGACATCCATCACAAATAACCCCAGTTTTAATGTGTAATAAAATTACAGAAAATCACCTAAAACAAAAAATATTCAAATAATGCTTGTAATAAAACTACAGTTGGGTATACTGGCTCTCGTTGACAGGGCAAGATGCCTGTCACCTCTAGTCAATCCAGGATGGATACCTCTCCAGGGAACCGAGTGACAAGTTGTCTCCACGGAAATGAGAATCTCTAGCTCCAGGGAACCGAGCCAAGCTTTGCTAGAGTACTTACTGACTTGTTAATTTGGAGCTTATGACTATGTCTTACACTGGTAAAAACGCTTTCGTTTGGCAGAACACCTGGTTTAACGCGACTCTGTTGCGCGGTGGTCTGTACAGTATGACTTTTAAGGGCTAATCGTCCCCTCTATGGCGATTCAAGGGCTTAACTACCCCTTCTTGAAGTAGTTTCCATCATCCATCAACCTTTGTGTTACCCCTTTGGGTACTTTTGGACTCAAGTAGTATGTTGATTCGCATCATTCAACATACCAAGGTGTTTCCGCTAGCGCGGTAATTCTTTTCCCATCCGGGACGCTTGAAACATGTCTTTGCCTGCTCATTGAGCAGGCTTTTTTTTATCCATCGAAAGCTTCCTTTCTAACCATCGCAATCGATTGCATTCTGCGCCAGCGCCCGCCTTGGGCATTTGTTCTGGCCTGACCAGGGGAAAGCCCCTATAATCTGCGCCGAATCGAGAATGTTAAGGCATTTTTACATTCACCCTCTCGTACCCAATACTAAAACAAGATCAAGGAACCCAGTTCCATGTTAGAAAAACTCTTTAAACTCAAAGAAAACCAAACGACCTTAAAGCAGGAAGTGGTTGCGGGTTTAACAACCTTCCTGACCATGGCGTACATTATTTTCGTCAATCCCATGATGTTGGCCGATGCCGGTATGGACCATGGCGCCGTGTTTGTGGCGACCTGTCTTGCGGCGGCCGTAGGCTGTTTGATCATGGGGCTGATGGCCAACTATCCCATCGCACTTGCGCCCGGTATGGGCCTTAACGCCTTCTTTACCTACACAGTGGTCGGTGAAATGGGCTACAGCTGGGAAACGGCGCTCGGTGCCGTGTTCATGTCCGGTGTCTGCTTCCTGATTTTGTCGCTGGTGCGCATTCGCGAATGGATTGTGAATTCCATTCCCATGTCGCTGCGTCTTGGTATCGCTGCCGGTATCGGTCTGTTCCTGGCGCTGATTGGCCTCAAGAGCGCGGGTATTGTGGTAGCCAGCCCTGCCACCCTGGTGACCATGGGCGACATCAAGGCCTTTCCAGCTGTGATGGCGGTTCTGGGCTTTTTCCTCATCATCGCCATGGTAAACCGCGGTATGAAATCCGCCGTTATCCTGAGCATTCTGGCCATTACCGGTCTGGGCCTGCTGTTTGGTGACATCCAGTACAATGGTCTGGTTTCGGCGCCACCGTCAATCGCCCCCACTTTTATGAAGATGGATCTCTCAGCCGTGCTCGAAGTGAGCATGCTGTCGGTGGTGTTTGCCTTCCTGTTTGTGGATCTCTTTGACACCTCAGGCACCCTGGTTGCTGTAGCGCAGCGCGGTGGTTTCCTCGATGACAAGGGCCGCCTGCCTCGTCTGAACCGTGCCCTGACCGCCGACAGTGTGGCAACCATCGCCGGTGCGGGTCTGGGTACCTCCACCACAACCAGCTATATCGAGAGTACTGCCGGTGTGAGTGCCGGTGGCCGTACCGGTTTAACTGCCGTGGTCGTGGGGCTGTTGTTTTTGGCCGCGCTGTTTATCTCGCCGCTGGCGGGTATGGTACCGGCTTATGCCACCGCAGGTACCCTGTTCTACGTGGCCATTCTGATGATGTCGGGCCTGGTACATGTAGAGTGGGAGGACATCACCGAGGCGGCCCCCGTTGTGGTGGTGTGTCTCCTGATGCCGCTGACGTTCTCTATTGCTTCCGGTATCGCCTTTGGCTTTATCTCCTACGCGGCTATCAAGGCCCTGAGTGGCCGTTTCCGCGACCTGAATGTGGGCGTTGTGGTGCTGGCACTGCTGTTTGTGGCCAAGTTTGCCTTTGCCTGATAGTCCCCTCACAGTCTGATAGATTAAGGGTCATACAATGTATGGCCCTTTTTTTATGTATTTTTTTAACTTGAGCGCTTTTTGTGGCAAATATCCATCGGCGCCGTTGTGCAAGGGCGGTTGCTTTGGGTATAAGGTGAGTTCGGCTTTTTTACATGGATCAAGATGAACTCGAGTGTGCAGGGCTACCGACGGGTAGTGGTGAAACTGGGGACCAGTGTACTGACATCCGGCAGCAAGTCGCTGGATAAGGCACACATGGTGGAGCTTGCCAGACAAATGGCAGGGCTGATGAAGTCAGGTGTGGAAGTGGTGTTGGTGACCTCGGGTGCCATTGCAGCCGGTCGTGAACACCTGGGCTACCCGGTTTTGCCCGACACCATGGCCAACAAGCAACTCCTGGCCGCTGTCGGGCAAAGCCAGCTCATTCTCGCCTGGTCACAACTGTTCAGTATCTACGGATTGCACGTGGGCCAGCTGCTGCTGACCCGGGCTGATCTTCATGACCGTGAGCGTTATCTCAATGCCCGCGACACCCTCAATGCGCTGCTCGCACAGGGGATTGTCCCCATCATCAACGAAAACGATGCGGTGGCGACCACCGAAATCAAGGTGGGGGATAACGATAATCTGTCGGCCCGGGCGGCGCTCCTGTGTGATGCCGACCTCCTGATGCTGCTCACCGATCAGAAAGGGTTGTTTGATGCCGATCCCCGCAAAGAGCCCAATGCGCGCCTGATCCCTGAGGTTGAGCATATCGACGACAGCCTGCGACTGCTGGCAGGTGGCTCTGTGTCAGGCCTTGGCACAGGTGGGATGGCCACCAAGTTACAGGCCGCCGACATTGCCCGCCGCGCCGGAGTGGAAGTGATTATTGCCTCGGGTCATCATCCGGAAGTGATTTTCAAGGCGGCCCGCCGCGAGGCTGTGGGTACCCGTTTTCTGGCCATTGAGAGCCCACTGGAGAGTCGTAAGCAGTGGATTTTGGCCGGCCCCAAGGCGAAGGGGCGCCTGCTGCTGGATCTAGGTGCCGTGGCCGCAGTGACCTGCCGGGGCCGCAGCCTGTTATCGAAAGGCATCACAGGGGTTGAAGGCCTGTTTGAACGTGGCGATACCCTTGAACTGGTGAGTCCCGATGGCCGTGTGGTGGCCAGAGGTATTGCCCGCTATCAGTCGCAGGCATTGAATCTGATTGCCGGTAAGCACTCTGACGAGATTGAACCCCTGCTGGGCTATGACTATGGCGATGCCGTGGTGCACCGCAACGACATGGTGGTGTTGGAAATGATTGGGGAGGCCAGGTAATGGACACACAGGCTTATTTGCTGCAATTGGGGCAGGCCGCCAAGCGTTCGGGCTTTGCACTGGCAAACCTTGGCGTGATTGCCAAGAACCGCTTGCTTGGCCGTATTGGCACTGAACTTCAGCTGGCATTTGACGATATTTTGGCCGCCAACGGCAAAGACGTGGCTGCGGCGCGCGCGTCGGGTTTGGGTGAAGCCATGATTGACAGGCTGCTCCTCAATGAAGACCGGCTCAAGGGCATCATTGCCGATATCGATAACGTGATTTCCCTTGCCGACCCCATAGGCGAAGAGTTTGACAGTCGGCTACTGGATAACGGCATGCGCCTGTGCCGTCGCCGGGTCCCCTTGGGGGTAATTGGGGTGATTTATGAGGCCCGCCCCAATGTCACCGTAGAGATTGCCGTGCTGGCCCTGAAAACCGGTAATGCGGTCATTCTTCGCGGCGGAAAAGAAACCCGCGAGTCGAATATCGCACTGGCCGCTGCCATTCGCCGTGCATTGGCCAGCGAAGGCTTGCCGGAAGATTGCGTGCAGCTGATTGATAACCCGGACCGTGCCCTGGTCAGTGGCCTTTTGAAGCTGGATAAATTCGTCGACATGATAGTGCCAAGAGGCGGGCAGGGATTGCAGCGTCTGTGTGCCGAGCAGGCCACCATCCCGGTCATTTTGGGTGGCATAGGCATCTGCCATCTTTACCTGGACAAGGACGCCGACACAAATCGTGCAGCAGACGTGATTATCAATGCCAAGGTGCAGCGCCCCACCGTGTGTAATGCGCTGGACACCCTGCTTATCCATCAGGACAAACTTGGCTGGTTGCCAAAGCTTGCACAGTCTTTGCAGGAGAAAGGCGTGAAGCTGGTAGCCTGCGAGCAAAGCCGTAAACAGCTTGATGGCGCAGGTATTGCCTCTGAAGCTGCTTCTGATGAGAGTTTCGGGACAGAATGGTTGTCCCTGACCCTGGGGGTGAAGGTGGTTTCGGATATCGATGAGGCCATCGCCCATATCCGCCACTACTCATCCGGGCACTCAGAGGCGATTCTCACCGATAATCTTGCCGCTGCGACCCACTTTATGAATGAGGTTAACTCGGCCGCTGTGTATCTGAACGCGTCCACCCGCTTTACCGATGGTGGCCAGTTCGGGCTTGGCGCCGAGGTTGCAGTCAGCACCCAGAAACTGCACGCCAGAGGTCCCATGGGGCTTGAGGCCCTGACCACCTATAAATGGTTGGGAATTGGCGATTACACTTGCCGATAAGCGCCAACGCAGTGTTGGTCAGTTGCATTAAAAAAGCCGCATGCTGCGGCTTTTTTAATGGGCAAATTCCGGCTCAACCGCCGCTTGGGGCGTGGCTATGTTGCATCACTTGGTTGCATCTGTGAGTGGCCTTGCCTGAGTCATGGTTTGTGGCCGCTCATAATGTTCACCCATTAACTCTTTGAACCGCTCTTCTTTGGGGAAAACCGGCGGATTAACGATATGGTCCACAATCGCCACAGTCCATACCAATACCAAGGCGGCGCAAATCAGCAGACTCATAATTCGAAAAGCGATTATTGGATCCTGAGCGTGGGAAAAGTACTTAAGTTGCACATTGCGGTTTAAATAAATCGCCGGAAACAAAAACATGGCGTACAGCAATAATGCGGTGGTAGTGAAGATATTGCCGTAGTAATGGTCGACAACAATCATGACAATACACACAGACAAGGCACTGAAACGAAGGCGTTTTTCAGCCATGGATGACAGGTTGAGTATTGGGGTGCCGTTGATAACCAGGCTCATGCTCTTGCGCTCTCCTTTGCACTTGAGGTTTAAAGTTATAAACCTGTTAACTGGTGTTTTCAACCTTGTTGTGCCGAATTTGCTGCATGAGTGGTGAAATTGACCAACAGATTGGGGAGTTGGCTTAATGCTGAAAACCTTAATTCATCAAGTCATTGATAAATATGAATATAAATTTTGGCATTCTCTTTGCTGAGTACAGGAATCAATCTGCGCCTGTTTACTGAATGGAGAATAAACATGAAACCTGTCCTGACCGCTGTGACCCTCGCGACCATACTGATAGCTGCGCCTGTGCTTGCCGGGGAGAGAACGCTTTCACAAACCTTTGCGTATCAGGGAGAGACCCTCTATCTGGACGTGGGAGTGGGCGAAGTAGAGATAGAGGCCGGTGACGGCGATGAAGTTAGTGTGGAAGTGGTGCTGACCCCGGCCAAAGGCTCTGGATGGCTCTTTGGCGGTAAAACGGATATCAGCGAAGTTGAACTTAACACCAAGATAACAGAGGGTAAACGCCTGGTATTGTCACTCAATGACAATGACGACCTCAAGGAACACTGGCGCATAACCTTGCCTGCCGATGCGGCCGTATCCGTTGATATGGGCGTTGGGCGAATCGCCACATCCGGTTTGGATAACAGCCTGGAAATCGATTTGGGTGTAGGCGAGGTGCAGGTAAACCACAGCCATGACTATGGCAGTATTTCGCTGCACTCAGGAGTCGGTGAGGTCAACTTCCTCCGCAATGGTCAGCAGCAGCCGATCAGCCAGGCGCTGGTGAGCCAGAGTTTTCAATCCCAAAGCAGCGGAACAGGCAAGCTGAAGGTTGACGTCGGCGTTGGCGAAGTAGGCATTCAGCAGCTTTAACCGATGCTGTAGAGTGACTTAGTGAAAAAAGGCCCTGTGCAGGGCCTTTTTTCATGATTTGACGGTTTCGGTGTGACTGCCCAGCCAGCGCGGCAGCCATTGCTGCAGGGCCAATGCACTGAGAATAAGGCCAAGGCCGATAAAGGTGGAAAGCCTGATATCTTCACCAAGCACCAGTGCGATAAAGCCAATCGACAGCACAGGTGAGAGAAATACCAGGGTGCTGATGCTGGCGGTGCGTTCACTGCTTTTGAGTGCCATCAGCCAGAGCACGAAGGTTACGCCCATCTCAAACAATCCCACATACACGGCGGCGGCAAGGCCTTTGCCGGAAAAAGTAGGCAATCCCTGCGTCATTAGCATAGCCACGGTCACAAAGGGCAAGCCTATCAAAAAGCTGAGCAGCAGACTCACCACAGGATCGCCCTTATCCTTGGTATTCACTATCCAGTAGAGACACCAGAGCAGGGTGCTGGTCAGCGCCATCACAATACCGGTTGGCTCCGAGAGGGAAAACCCGGCCAAACTGCCTCCGGTGGCAATCACAAATACACCGCCGTAGGCGACCAAGGCCGCTATCAGGTCGGTCTTGCGAAGCTGTTGACCGAGCAAAGGCACGGCCAGCAGCGGTAATAAAATGGCCCAGGTGTAGTTGAGTGATAACGCCTGCTGCGCCGGCAGGAGATCGTACGCCTTAAAGAGCACCAGATAATAGAGGAATGGATTGAGGAGCCCGGTTTGCAGATAAAACAGGGGTCTTTCCTGCCACTGACGGACGACATGCCTGAGTTTTCCCTGAAACCCCAGAATGGCCCCCAAGGCCAGAATGGAAGTGATGACAGCAATAAACAGCAATTGCAGAGGTGAATACTCGGCCAACGCCAGTTTAAAGGCGGTCGCAACGGTAGACCACAAAAGCACCGCGGCCATACCGTACAGATAGGCCAGATTTGAGGTTTTCAACTAACAGATTCCTGTGACTCGAGACAAACCGGTCAACCCGAACGGGTCAACGCTTCGATTGCATGCATTATACGTGTTTGCGGCCCTGATTCTGTAAAAAGGATCAAAAATTTTTGCTCAGCCCTTGTAATCGAAATGACTGACCCAATATAGGCGTTAAGGATGATATGGCGAGCGATGGAACCGGGGCTTGAAAACCCAAAATCCCGTCCCCATATCGACATCAGGTAACGAATTATTGCGTGACAGAATTTTTTGGAGGACTCCATGGGTAAGATTATCGGTATCGACCTCGGCACAACCAACTCTTGTGTAGCTGTGCTCGATGGCGGCAAGGCGCGAGTGATTGAAAACGCTGAAGGCGATCGCACTACGCCCTCCATCATTGCTTTTACTGAAGACGAAACGCTGGTGGGCCAGCCTGCAAAACGCCAGGCCGTGACCAACCCAACCAACACCTTCTTCGCTATCAAGCGTTTGATTGGTCGCCGTTTCAAAGATGACGAAGTACAGCGTGATGTGAACATCATGCCATTCAAAATCATTCAGGCTGACAACGGTGATGCCTGGGTAGAAAGCCGCGGCAAGAAGATGGCACCTCCTCAGGTGTCTGCCGAAGTGCTGAAAAAGATGAAGAAAACGGCTGAAGACTTCCTCGGTGAAGAAGTCACTGAAGCGGTTATCACTGTACCTGCTTACTTCAACGATGCGCAGCGCCAGGCTACCAAAGATGCCGGCCGTATCGCGGGTCTGGAAGTAAAACGTATCATCAACGAGCCAACTGCTGCGGCGCTGGCCTATGGTATCGACAAGAAGCAGGGCGACAACATTGTGGCCGTGTATGACCTCGGTGGTGGTACTTTCGATATCTCCATCATTGAAATCGACAACAACGACGGCGACCAGACCTTCGAAGTACTGGCTACCAACGGTGACACTCACCTGGGTGGTGAAGACTTCGACAACCGTCTGATCAACTACCTGGCTGACGAGTTCAAGAAGGAGCAGGGTCTGGATCTGCGTAACGATCCTCTGGCCATGCAGCGTCTGAAAGAAGCCGCTGAAAAAGCCAAGATTGAGCTGTCCAGCACCAACCAGACCGAAGTGAACCTGCCGTACATCACTGCCGATGCCACAGGTCCAAAACACCTGGTGGTGAAAGTGACCCGTGCCAAGTTGGAATCTCTGGTTGAAGACCTCATCCAGCGCTCTCTGGAGCCTTTGAAAGTGGCTCTGGCCGATGCGGACCTGTCTGTGTCTGACATCAACGAAGTGATTCTGGTGGGCGGTCAAACCCGCATGCCAAAAGTGCAGGAAGCGGTAACCAACTTCTTCGGCAAAGAGCCTCGTAAGGACGTAAACCCTGACGAAGCCGTGGCAGTCGGTGCTGCCGTGCAGGCGGGCGTGCTGGCCGGTGACGTAAAAGACGTACTGCTGCTGGACGTAACCCCACTGTCTCTGGGTATCGAGACCATGGGTCAGGTAATGACCAAGCTGATTGAAAAGAACACCACTATTCCTACCAAGGCAAGCCAGGTGTTCTCTACTGCCGACGATAACCAGAGCGCCGTGACCATCCACGTGCTGCAGGGTGAGCGTAAGCAGGCCAGCGCCAACAAGTCTCTGGGTCAGTTCAACCTGGAAGGTATCGAGCCTGCTCCACGCGGCATGCCTCAGATTGAAGTGACCTTCGACATCGACGCCGACGGTATTCTGCACGTGTCTGCCAAAGACAAGAAGACCGGCAAAGAGCAGAAGATTACCATCAAGGCTTCTTCTGGTCTGTCTGATGAAGAAGTCGCACAAATGGTACGCGACGCTGAAGCCCACGCCGACGAAGACAAGAAGTTCGAAGAGCTGGCTCAGGCCCGTAACCAGGCCGATGGTCTGGTGCACGCGACCAAGAAGCAGGTAGAAGAAGCCGGTGAAGCGCTGGGCAGCGACGACAAGGCCAAGATTGAAGCGGCCATTGCTGAAGTTGAAAAAGCAGTGAAGGGCAACGACAAAGAAGCCATCGACACTGCCACCCAGTCACTGATTGAAGCTTCTGCCAAGCTGGTAGAAATCGCTCAGGCCAAGGCGCAGGGCGCCCAGGGCAGCGCTCAGGGTAGCTCTGCCGAGAAGACCGCAGACGATGTGGTTGACGCCGAGTTTGAAGAAGTGAAAGACGACAAGAAGTAATAGGCCCGGCCTATTAACTTAAGTGGCGGGCGTTAAGGGGAAACCCTAACGCCCGTTTGTCCTAACGAATCCCAGATAGCGTGAACCTATGTCAAAGCGAGATTATTACGAGGTGCTCGGCGTTGGCCGTGATGCCAGCGAGCGGGAAATCAAGAAGGCCTATAAGCGCCTGGCTATGAAGTATCACCCCGATCGTAACCCCGGTGACAAAGAGGCCGAAGCCAGCTTTAAAGAGGTGAAGGAAGCCTACGAAATCCTCACCGACACCGACAAGAAGGCCGCTTACGATCAGTTTGGCCATGCCGGTGTTGATCCCAACCGCGGTGGCGGTGGTTTCGGTGGCGGCGGTGACTTCGGCGACATCTTCGGCGACGTGTTCGGCGATATTTTTGGCGGCGGCCGTCGTGGCGGTCAGCGTCAGGCAGCCCGTGGCTCCGACCTGCGTTACAACCTGGAGCTGTCGCTGGAAGAGGCCGTACGTGGCCTGACCAAAGAGCTGAAAGTGCCAACCCTGGTTGGCTGCGACAGCTGTGATGGTTCAGGTGCCAAGAAAGGCTCGTCTGCCACGACCTGTGGTACCTGTCATGGTATGGGTCAGGTGCAGATGCGTCAGGGCTTCTTCGCCGTGCAGCAGACCTGTCCAACCTGTCATGGCCGCGGCAAGATTATTAAAGATCCTTGCAGCAAGTGTCATGGCAATGGCCGTGTCGAGAAGACCAAGACACTGTCGGTGAAAATTCCGGCCGGTGTCGATACCGGTGACCGTATCCGTCTGGCCGGTGAAGGTGAAGCGGGCGAATTCGGTGCACCACCAGGGGATCTCTACGTTCAGGTTACCGTGCGTGAGCACCCGATTTTTGTGCGCGACGGCAACAACCTTTACTGTGAAGTGCCGATTTCCTTCGCCAAGGCGGCCCTTGGCGGCGAAATCGAAGTGCCGACCCTGGATGGCAAGGTCAGCCTGAAGATCCCCGCCGAAACCCAGACTGGACGCATGTTCCGTCTGCGTGGCAAGGGTGTTAAGTCGGTTCGCAGCCATGCCGTTGGTGACCTCCTGTGTAAGGTGGTAATGGAAACGCCGGTTAACCTGTCCGAGCGTCAGAAAGAGCTGCTGCGCGAGTTTGAAGCCAGCCTCACCGGTGAGTCGAAAAAACACAGCCCAAAGGCTGAAGGCTTTTTCGATGGTGTGAAAAAGTTCTTTCAGGATCTGAATAACTGATCCCATACCTGACACAGAAAAGCCCGGCAAATGCCGGGCTTTTTATTATCTGTGTGCATCGCACTTTTAAACGGCAGCTTACAGAGGCAAGGGGGACAATTCGCCCATGGCCTGCAATTTGGCTATCGCCGGACGTGACATACAGCGCTTGAGATAAGGCAAAAGCTCAGGGTTCAGCGGCAAATCAGTTCTAAAGTGCATGAGTAGCCCAACGCAGATATTGATATCTGCCAGGCTGAAACCCGCTGGCAGCAAGTAGTCCTGCTCCTTCAAGGCCAAAGCCAGAATGTGCTGGGCACGTTGGCTTTCCCATACCATGGTGTTTCGCAGCACCTCAGGGGGGAGCTGCTTGTCTTCGGGGTAAACCAGTTGGTTTTTCAGCAGCATCCAGGGGGCGACTTCCAACTCCGACAGGGCAAAATCATTCCACTGGCGCACCTTGGCTTTGGCCTTGGCATCTGTTGGCAGTAAGCCATTACCGAGTTCGGCAATGTAGTCACAGATAGCATTGGTTTCCAGCAGCGTCAGATCCCCATCCACCAATGCCGGCACCTTACCGTTGGGATTGATGGCAAGATAGGCTGCTTGCCGGCACTCGCCTCCTTTAAGATCCATTTTGCGGTATTCATAGGCTATGCCTGTTTCTTCCAATGCCCAAAGCGCACGCACTGTGCGGGTATTGGGGGTGCCGTAGAGAGTAATCATGCAAACTCCTTGTTGATGGTTTGGCTCAGTGTAGTCCTTGCACTGACGGCAACTAATGGTCATATTTGCCCAATTAGATGCGAAAAGTGACATTAGCCATGCCTAAAATACTGCTGCTTGCCATGCCTGGTTGTATGGCGTCCTCGGTACAGGTTGCCCTGGACATCTTTTATGTGGCCAACCGCTGCCTTGAAAAAAGCGATGGCAGCACGATTCCCGACAATGCGCGTTTCAGTGCTCAGGTGGTTTCTCCCGACGGCAAGGCGGTGGAAACCGCATCCGGCCAACGGATACAGCCGGAGCTTGCCATGGCAGATGCAAAGGCTGCCGATATAGTGATAGTGACCAGTCTTTTTGAGGCCTCTGCATCCCATGCGGATGTGGACAATTACCTCGCTGCGCAGCAAGAAGCGGCCGCCTGGCTTAAAGCCCGGTCTGCTGAGGGGGCGCTGGTGGCCAGTGCCTGTAGCGGTACCTTTCTGCTGGCTGAAGCCGGGTTAATGGATGGCCGCGAGGCAACCACCCACTGGCTGCTCGAAGGGGCATTCCGGCGTCGTTACCCCCGGGTGCGTTATCATGGTGAACGTATGTTGCTGGAATACGGCAATGTCATTTGTGGCGGTGCCTTCTTTGCCTTTACCGACATATTGCTGAAGTTGCTCGAGCGCTATGGCGGACGGGAATTGGCGCTTATGTGTGCTAGGCTGATGCTGCTTGAACCCAATCGGGAGCTGCAACAACCCTTTTTGCAGCAAAGCGGCAAACAGCACGAGGATGATGCCATTCGCAAAGCCGAGCGCTGGCTCAAGCACCACTTTGATAAGCCTATCAGTGTCGATTCAGCCGCCGAGGCCATTTCCATGGGCACCCGCAATTTTAAACGGCGCTTTAAAGCGGCTACCGGTGTTACCCCCATTGAATACCTGCAGCGAGTGCGTATTGATGCTGCAAAGCGGCAATTGGAACAGTCGAGCCGCACCAGCATTGAGGTGATTTGGTCGGTGGGTTATGAGGATGCTAGCTCCTTTCGGCGGCTCTTCAAGCGGCAAACCGGCGTGACCATGGAGCAGTACCGGCGCCGCTTTGGCCCGGCCAGTGCCAGTGGTTAAAGCCGTGCGGTTGGCTTGGTGAAGTGCCAAGGGTAGAATAGGACAAAACTGTGTTCGTCATGGCTTTAATGGATTAAGAAATATGAAAAAATTACTCGCCCCCCTGTTAATGCTTGGCCTGATAAGTGGCTGTGTTACTACCCAATCCCCCACGGGGCGCAGCCAAACCTTACTGTTTTCAGCCGCTGAAATGAACCAGCTGGGCGCAGCCTCCTTTGAAGAAATGAAGAAGCAGCAAAAAATCAGCAAGGACGCCAGACTCAATGCCTATGTTTCCTGCGTTGCCATGCGGGTGACAGCGGCACTGCCTGACCAGTCTCAGGGGTGGGAGGTTGTGGTGTTTGATTCACCTCAGGTGAATGCCTTTGCGTTGCCCGGCGGCCACATTGGCGTCTATTCCGGCTTGCTCAAGGTCGCTGAAAACCAAGACCAACTGGCGGTGGTGCTTGGCCATGAGGTCGCCCACGTGCTGGCGCAGCACAGTAACGAGCAGGTGTCCCGCACTCAGCTGACCAACACCGGGTTGCAACTGGCCGATGTGGCACTGGGTGCCGGTGGCGTGTCCAACCGTGATCTTTACATGGCGGCTCTGGGGCTGGGCACTCAGGTGGGTTACATTCTGCCCTATGGACGGGCACAGGAATCTGAAGCGGACATCATGGGATTGGAATTAATGGCCCGCGCCGGGTTCGATCCGCGAGCCGGTACCCTGTTGTGGCAAAACATGGCTAAAGCAGGCGGTGATCAGGGGCCGGAATTGCTCTCCACCCACCCATCCCACAGTACCCGTATTTCGGAATTGGCCCGCTTGGAACAAAAAGTGATGCCCCTTTATGAGGCGGCCAAAGCCGCCGGTGTGAAGAACTGTCAAATTACTAAATAAGCCAGACCTTTTTCGCCGCGCGGGCGCATTCTGTGATAGAATGCACGCCGTTAACTTCACGTACGTTCAAGAGAAACCGAATTATGTCTGATAAATTCAGCACTGTTGAGCTGCAGGCTAGCTACGGCGTGGGCCGTCAGCTGGGTGAGCAGCTGGCTGCCAACTCCTTTGAAGGTCTGGATATTCCAGCCGTACAGGCCGGTTTGGCCGATGCATTCGATGGTAAAGAAAGCGCCGTTTCCATGCAGGAACTGCAGGTTGCCTTTACCGAAATCAGCCGTCGCCTGCAAAAAGCGCAGGAAGCGGCTGCCGAAGCTGCCATCGCCGAAGGCGAGCAGTTCCTGGCTGACAACGCCAAGCGTGACGGCGTGTTTGTGACCGAATCAGGTCTGCAATACGAAATTCTGACCGAAGGCAATGGCGACAAGCCAACTTACGAGTCTACCGTTCGCACTCATTACCATGGTTCTTTCATCAGCGGCGACGTGTTTGACAGCTCTGTGCTGCGCGGTCAGCCAGCTGAATTCCCGGTTTCCGGCGTTATCGCCGGTTGGACCGAAGCACTGCAACTGATGAATGTTGGCGCCAAGTACAAGCTGTACGTGCCTTTCCACCTGGCCTATGGCGAGCGTGGTGCCGGCGCTTCTATCCCACCATACTCAACCCTGATTTTTGAGGTTGAGCTGCTGGATATCGTTTGATGTGAAACGCCTGAGCAATGCTCGGGCGTTTTTTTGCAATCAGGGAGCAAGAAATGACAGGACAAGTAAGGGTAGCCGTGATTGGCGCCAGCGGCCGTATGGGCCGTGCACTGCTTGAAGCTTGTGACAATCATGACGGCATCGTCCTCGGTGCTGCCATTGAGCGTGCCGGTTCGACCCTGGTTGGCGTCGACGCCGGTGAAATGGCAGGCATTGGCCACCTTGGGCTGGCGCTGGTCGATAATCTCGATGCGGTTGCCGACAAGTTTGATGTACTTATCGACTTCACCTCGCCAGAAGGCACGCTGTCCAATCTGGAGTGGTGTGCCAGGCATGGTAAGGCGATAGTCATTGGTACAACGGGCTTTAACCATGCGCAAAAAGAGCAGGTGGTGGCCTTTGCCGAAGAAACCCCTGTAGTGATGGCGCCCAATATGTCGGTTGGCGTTAACCTGATGTGGAAGCTGCTGGAGCTGGCAGCCAAAGTCATGGGTGATTACACCGACATCGAAATCATCGAAGGTCACCACAGACACAAGAAAGATGCGCCGTCCGGCACCGCACTCAAGATGGGTGAAGTGATAGCCCAGGCGCTGGGTCGCGATCTGGAAAAAGTGGCCGTGTACGGCCGTGAAGGCATTACCGGTGAGCGCGATCGCGAAACCATAGGTTTTGCCACCATCCGCGCCGGCGATTTGGTGGGTGAGCACACCGCCATGTTTGCCGATATCGGCGAACGTTTGGAGATCACCCACAAGGCCTCCAGTCGTATGACCTTTGCCAATGGCGCCATGCGTGCCGCCAAATGGCTTGCTGAACAAAAACCTGGTCTTTACGACATGCAGCAGGTGCTGGGACTCAATTGATCGAAAAAACCGCCGTCAGGCGGTTTTTTTTAGGTTGGGTGCCCCGAATGTATAGACGAAATGCGGGTTTTCCTATAAAATCATCGGAATTTGTCAAAATTTCGTGTTTTAACGGAAACTTGGTAATTTAATCGAAAAAAATCCACACATAACAATAACTTGGCTCTTTCGGAGGTCGCGTTGACAAAGTCTGCCTTACTCGTACTCGAAGATGGAACCCTGTTCTCAGGTACCGCAATCGGTGCTGATGGAATTGCTGTCGGAGAAGTCGTTTTTAACACTTCCATGACAGGCTATCAAGAGATATTGACGGATCCTTCTTATTCCCGCCAGATAGTCACACTGACTTATCCACACATCGGTAATACAGGTACCAACGATGAAGACACAGAATCCAGTGCAGTTCATGCCTGTGGTCTCATCATTCGCGATCTTCCCCTTATCGCCAGCAGTTTCCGTTCCACCCAATCCTTAAGCGACTATCTCAAAGCCAACAATGTGGTTGGTATCGCCGACATCGACACCCGCAAGCTGACCCGTATTCTGCGTGAAAAGGGTGCTCAGGCCGGTTGCATTCTGGTGGGTGACCTGGACAGCGACAAGGCACTGGCTGCGGCCAAAGCCTTCCCTGGTTTGAAAGGCATGGATCTCGCCAAAGAAGTGACCACCGCCGAGCGCTATCAGTGGCGCAGTGGCAGCTGGCGTCTGGAAGGCGGTCTGCCTTCAGATACCCCTGAATCTGAACTCAAGTTCAAAGTGGTAGCCTACGATTACGGCGTGAAAACCAACATCCTGCGTATGCTGGTGGACCGTGGCTGTGACGTGACTGTCGTACCCGCCAAGACCCCGGCCAGCGAAGTGCTGGCGATGAATCCGGACGGTGTATTCCTGTCAAACGGCCCTGGTGACCCAGAGCCATGTGACTATGCCATTGCCGCCATTCAGGAAATTCTCAAGACAGACATCCCGGTTTTCGGTATCTGTCTGGGCCATCAGCTGCTCGGCCTCGCCAGCGGAGCCAAGACCCTGAAAATGAAGTTTGGTCACCATGGTGCCAACCACCCTGTGGGGGATGTGGAAAAAGGCACTGTGATGATCACCAGCCAGAACCACGGCTTTGCGGTTGATGAGGCGACACTGCCTGCCAACCTCAAGGTGACTCACAAGTCGCTGTTCGATGGTTCTTTGCAGGGCATTCACCGCACCGACAAACCTGCGTTCAGCTTCCAGGGCCACCCTGAAGCCAGCCCAGGTCCTCACGACTGTGCCCCGCTGTTCGACCATTTCATCGAACTGATTGAAGAGTATCGCAAGAACGCCAAGTAAGCCGAGCTGGAGAAGATAGAAGCAATGCCAAAACGTACCGACATAAAAAGTATTCTTATCCTGGGTGCTGGCCCCATCGTTATCGGCCAGGCCTGTGAATTCGACTACTCTGGCGCCCAGGCCTGTAAAGCCCTGCGCGAAGAAGGCTACCGTGTCATCCTGGTGAACTCCAACCCGGCCACCATCATGACCGACCCAGAGATGGCCGATGCCACTTACATCGAGCCTATCCACTGGGAAGTGGTGCGCAACATCATCAAGAAAGAGCGTCCGGATGCGATTCTGCCCACCATGGGCGGCCAGACAGCACTGAACTGTGCCCTGGAGCTGGAAGCCAAAGGCGTTCTGAAGGAATTCAACGTTGAGATGATCGGCGCCACCGCCGATGCCATCGACAAGGCCGAAGACCGCGCCCGTTTCGACAAGGCCATGAAGAAGATTGGCCTGGAGTGTCCACGCGCCGGTATCGCCCACAGCATGGAAGAGGCCTACGCGGTACTCGACCAGGTGGGTTTCCCCTGTATCATCCGTCCCTCCTTCACCATGGGTGGCTCGGGCGGCGGTATCGCCTACAACAAGGAAGAGTTCGAAGAAATCTGTTCTCAGGGTCTCGAACTGTCACCTACCAACGAGCTTTTGATTGACGAATCGCTCATCGGTTGGAAAGAGTACGAGATGGAAGTGGTCCGTGACCGCAACGATAACTGCATCATCGTCTGCTCCATCGAAAACTTCGACGCCATGGGCGTGCACACAGGTGACTCCATCACTGTGGCCCCTGCCCAGACCCTTACCGACAAGGAATACCAAATCATGCGTAACGCCTCCATGGCGGTACTGCGTGAAATCGGTGTGGAAACCGGCGGCTCAAACGTACAGTTTGGTATCAGCCCGACAACCGGCCGTATGGTCGTTATCGAGATGAACCCCCGTGTGTCCCGCTCTTCAGCGCTGGCCTCTAAAGCAACCGGTTTCCCGATTGCCAAGGTTGCCGCCAAGCTGGCCGTGGGTTTCACCCTCGATGAGCTGATGAACGACATCACCGGCGGTCGCACTCCTGCGTCTTTCGAGCCGTCCATCGACTACGTGGTCACCAAGGTGCCACGCTTTAACTTCGAAAAATTTGCCGGCGCCAACGACCGTCTGACCACTCAGATGAAATCCGTGGGTGAAGTGATGGCCATTGGCCGTACCTTCCAGGAGTCTGTGCAAAAGGCCCTGCGTGGCCTCGAAGTAAGTCGCAACGGTTTCGACCCTGTCGTCGACCTGAACGATGCCGATGCACTGCAGAAAATCCGCCATGAGCTCAAAGAGCCTGGCGCAGACCGTATCTGGTACATAGGCGATGCCTTCCGTGCCGGCCTGTCTGTGGACGATATCTTCACCCTGACCAACATCGACCGCTGGTTCCTGGTACAGATTGAAGAAATCATCCAGCTGGAAGCCAAGGTTAAAGAGCTGGGCGTAACCGGTATCGATGAAGACTTCCTGCGTAAGCTAAAGCGCAAGGGCTTCTCCGATGCTCGCATGAGTGCACTGCTTGGCATCAGCGAAGGCGAAATCCGCAAGCTGCGTGAGCGCTTCAACGTATTCCCCGTGTACAAGCGCGTGGATACCTGCGCCGCCGAATTTGCCACCGACACAGCCTACATGTACTCCACCTATGAGGAAGAGTGCGAAGCCAATCCGTCTGACAAAGACAAGATCATGGTGCTCGGCGGTGGTCCAAACCGTATCGGTCAGGGTATCGAGTTCGATTACTGCTGTGTGCACGCCGCGCTGGCGCTGCGTGAAGACGGCTTTGAAACCATCATGGTTAACTGTAACCCTGAAACCGTTTCTACCGACTACGACACCTCAGACCGTCTGTACTTCGAACCAGTCACCCTGGAAGACGTACTGGAAATCGTCCGCATCGAGAAGCCAAAGGGCGTTATCGTGCACTACGGTGGCCAGACGCCACTGAAGCTGGCCCGTGCCCTGGAAGCCGCCGGTGTGCCTATTATCGGTACCAGCCCTGATGCCATCGACCGTGCCGAAGACCGTGAGCGCTTCCAGCAGGCCATCAAGCGCCTGAACATGAAGCAGCCTGAGAACGACACTGTAACCACAGTGGAAGGTGCCGTGATCGCCGCCGAGCGTATCGGATACCCACTGGTGGTTCGCCCATCCTACGTGCTGGGTGGCCGCGCCATGGAAATCGTCTATGACGAGCAGGACCTGCGCCGCTACTTCAACGAAGCCGTGAGCGTATCCAACGCCTCGCCAGTACTGCTGGACCGCTTCCTGGATGATGCCACCGAGGTGGATATCGATGCCGTGTGCGATGGCGAAACCGTGGTTATCGGTGCCATCATGGAGCACATCGAACAAGCCGGTGTTCACTCTGGTGACTCAGCCTGTTCGCTGCCGCCATACACACTGTCCAAGGCGATTCAGGACCAGATGCGCGAGCAGGTAACCAAGCTGGCGTTTGAGCTTGGCGTAGTGGGTCTGATGAACGTGCAGTTCGCGGTAAAGGATAACGAAATCTATATGATTGAAGTTAACCCACGTGCTGCCCGTACCGTGCCATTCGTATCCAAGGCCACCGGTGTGCCACTGGCCAAGATCGCCGCCCGTGTGATGGCAGGTCAGAGCCTGAAAGCGCAGAACTTTACCAAGGAAGTTATCCCGCCTTTCTACTCAGTGAAAGAAGTGGTACTGCCTTTCAACAAGTTCCCCGGCGTTGACCCGCTGCTCGGCCCTGAAATGCGCTCTACCGGTGAGGTAATGGGGGTGGGTGATACCTTCGCCGAAGCCTATGCCAAGTCTGAACTGGGCTCTATCAAGGACGTACCACGCTCAGGCCGCGCCCTCTTGTCTGTGCGTAACAGCGACAAGAAAAAGGTTGCCGACCTGGCTGCCCGTCTGATTGAACTGGGTTATGAGCTGGATGCCACCCACGGCACCGCGGTTATCCTCGGTGAAGCCGGTATCAACCCACGTCTGGTGAACAAGGTGCACGAAGGCCGTCCACACATTCTTGACCGTATCAAGAACGGTGAGTACAGCTACATAGTGAACACCACCGAAGGCCGTCAAGCCATCGAAGATTCACGCCAGCTGCGTCGCGCTGCGCTGCGTTACAAGGTGAACTACACCACCACCCTGAACGCCGCCTTCGCCAACTGTATGGCTCACAACGCCGATGACCGCAATAAAGTGGCCTCGGTACAAGAGCTGCACGAGCGCGTAAAGCAGTCTCAGGGCTGATAGCCTAAGGGTTATGTTCCATTGAAAAAGCCACCTCAGGGTGGCTTTTTTGTTTCTGCTTTTCAGGGGGCTTGATTGAAGCCCTTAATACTGTGCTTATAAAGCAAGGTCAGAGCCTGTAATCCATGCCTGCAGGGAAGCGCAGGCCGGTTATCCTGTCACAGGAAGTTCACCTGGATGGGTATGGTCTTACCGCTAGGGGGCGTTGCCGTTGGGGGAGAGCCGAGCGAAAATGACATGGTATTAGTGTCTGTATATGTCAAATCGTTGTTATTTCTTTACATTTAGTTAATTATATTGAAACAAGGATTGGCGGGTTATTGCGGTGCCGGGGCGTGCTTGGTTGGTTGATTCTCGTCGTGCACTGCGGAACCATTCCGACTGTCAGGGAGGTGTGCGGATTTATATAACTCAAAAAACAGGAGATCCCGTATGTTTTCCAGCCTGAGGCTTTCTCAGCAGCTCTATTACTCTTTCGGTGTGGTGATTGTTCTCTTATTGGTAGTCACAGTGGCCGGATACAGGGGATTGACAGACGGCTTCGAAAACTTCAGCGAATATGGACAGTTGGCGAAAAGCTCAAATGCCGCCAGTGAAGCTGAAGCCACCTTGCTCCGGGCTCGGGTCGATGTACTCAGATACCTTAATACTCCCGACGACGCCATTTATCAGTCATTTCAGAAAAACATAGCAGAACTCAATCAAGACTTTACCAATGCCAGGGAATTGGAGCTTGATGCCGGTCGGGATAGTCTTCTGGCACAGGCCGATGGGCTGGTGAAAAGCTATGCTTCCACCTTTAAAGCCGTGACAGGCGATTTTGCCGCTCGCAATCAGGTGGTGCGCGATTTGTTGGACCCTGCCGGGCTGAGAATGCGCGAAAACGTGACCGATGTGATCACCGCCATGTATCAGGAAGGGGACGCTGAAGGCCTGTTTATTGCGGCAAGGAGCCAGGAAAAACTGATGCTTGCCCGGCTTTTTGCTGCCAGTTTTCTGATTTCCAACAGAGAAGAGGACTATAAGCGGGCGTTGCAGGAACTCTCTGCCCTCGACGGCACCATTAATGGCCTTAAAAGTGTTGATAGTGCGTCTGTTATTGCCGACAAGGTGCAGGGTATTGATGAGGGACGAATTCAATATCGTGATGCCCTTAAAGCGGTTTTCGGCATTATTCAGGACCAGAACAAACGCATCAATGAGGGGTTGAATGTCATCGGACCCAACGTGGCCGGTGTGCTCGAGGAATACAATAAAGCGATTGAGCAGCAACAGGATGAACTGGGGTTGCACACCCAGCAGGAAAGGGAAAACGCCATAGATACGGTTGTTGTGGTTGCCATAGCGGCGCTGTTGCTGGCTATTTGGCTGGCCATCACCGTAGTGCGTGGTATTCGTCGACCTGTGGGTGGCGAGCCCAGAGAAATGGCGTCCATCGCCCGCGAAATTGCCGGCGGAAACCTGGGGCAGAATTTCCAACGCGAAGGCAGTACAGGTATTTATGCGGCCATGGCCGAAATGAATGACAATCTGCGGCGTATCGTCAGCGAGCTGACCGACGCTTCCCGAACCCTGGGAGAGTCTTCCAGTGGCATGCTTGGGGTAACCCAGGAGAGCAGGGTGAACTCTGAATCTCAAGCCGATCAGTTGGTGCACACCGCCTCAGCCATGCAGGAGATGACCCATACTGTGGATGACATCGCCCGAAACGCCCAGCGCGCGTCAGAAATGGCCTCTGAGGCCGATCACCATGCCCAGGATGGAATGGGAATTGTGGAAGACACCCGACGCAGCATCATGGTGTTGGTGGATAACATCAGGGATGTGAGCGGCATTATTGAGAATCTAGAGAAAGAAACCGAAAACGTTGGCGCCATTCTTGGCGTTATTCGGGGCATTGCCGAGCAAACCAACTTGCTTGCGCTCAATGCCGCCATAGAAGCGGCCCGCGCCGGTGAGCAGGGCCGCGGCTTTGCTGTGGTGGCCGATGAGGTGAGGAATCTTGCCAGCCGCACCCAGAACAGCACAGCTGAAATTCAGGCTTTAATTGGTCGATTGCAGGCTGAATCCCGCCGTTCGGTTGAATCCATGAGGCTGAGTGTCACCGAGGCCACCCAAACGTCAGACAAGGCGAATAAGGCCATTGCTGCCCTGGGGGCGATTGCTGATTCGGTGATGGCCATTCGCGATATGAACCACCAGATTGCAGTTGCCGCCGAGGAGCAGACCACTGTGGTCAACACCATTAACCTGAGCGTGGAGGAAATCAGTGCATTGGCCCGCAAGAATGCCCAAGGCAGTGAGCAGGTGCAAAATTCGGCCAACGGCATCAGCGGAATATCCAGTAAGCTCAGTGGCATAGTCGGGCGATTCAGGCTCTGATCTCCCAAGCCCCGGCGTTGCATGGCTGGTCTGGCCTTTGCAATGTCGGGGCTTTTGTTATTGGCGCGCCGCATTTGGCGTGTTATCAAAGCACTGTTATTCACAAACCTTATTGATTATTCACTGGCCGCAGGTTTTGCTTGGACCAAAGCAGTTTCTGGAAGAGCGTCGGCCCCTATTGATGGTGTCCCACTGGCTGGGATACCCAAGAAGAGGAATCGCCATGAGTCTGAGTAAACTTGCCGAAGCCAAACATCTGCTTGAGCAGCCCATGACCCTTGGCAACTTGAAACGCTTTCAAGTGCTTTGCCAGGGAGCAGATGATGAAACCGTAGCGGTGAGGGAACTGCGTGAGCCTCTGAAGGCGCGCCTTGCCGATGATGAAGACCTCTTTTTTGCCGCGCTGGAGCAGGGGCTAATCTAGCGGCAGAGTTGTCCAGGCCTGTATCTGAAACTCTTTGGCAAGTGGGCTTGATTAATTCAGCTTCGCCCCCATATCACTAACCATGAGAGCCCTTCACGCCGCGTTTAAATGGATGTTTGTGTGCCTGCTTCTGTCGATTGGCAGCTGGGCAGCGGCTGGCTGTGCCTCAGAGTCGGTATCTGTGGGCGTGAATTCAGGGATGCTTACTGCAGGGGCTAATGCAGAGCATCCGCTCACCAGTATGGCTCTGCACCAGTCAACTGACAGTGCGCCAATGGGCTATCAGACTGCAACGAGCCTTTCACAGGTGCCCATGCACCTGAACCTGGGTAAACCAGCCTCTTTGCACGCCTGGTTGCAGGTCAATGGGGATGGCAGTGAGCGGCTCTCATCGGCTTTGTCATCAGGCATGCAACCATCACCGCTCGATAATCATGTAGTTAATATCCCCCGGGGCTACCGATGGCAGTTACTCTCGGCGCAGTGGCTCAGGGACTTTACCCCCGAATATGTGCTGGCGCTTGAGCTACCTTTGCCCGAGGTGCCCGCACTCTTACCCCGAACCGATACAGAGTTCCCCCCTCAACTGGATTGGCCTTTGACCTACCACAGCGGCGCAAGTCTGCGTCCCGGTGGCTGGAAAGAGTCCAACCTGCGTTTTCGCTTTCTCCAAAGTCGCGACCTTTCTCTTCCCGGCATGGCCTGAGCGCCATCAGTGGTCCGCTCAATCGCAGCGGACTTTGCCTGACCTAAATTAGAAGAGAATGTTATGCTGACCGATCAACTGCTTAACAGCGGGCGGCGCGCTGTTGCCCGCAAACCGTTAAATCGAACCACCCCCTGGCTGGCGCTGACCTTTCTGGTGGCGCTGATACTCCTGGCGTTTTCGGCACTGCCGAGTTTTTACGGTGAAAGAGCCGCCCTGACCCTGGGTAAAGACGCCTGGATTAGCCCGCAGCAGGCGGAGCAAATCCTCACAGATGCCCACATCGGCGTAGCCGCCATCAGCGACAAAGACAAGGGCATCCAGATCACCCTCAGCGATGAAAATCAGCAGATGGCAGCACGCCAGTTATTGGCCAGGCAGGCCCATGACCCGGCGGCTATTACGCTTTCCATGGTACCTGCGGCGCCGCAGTGGCTCAGCAGGCTGGGTTTGTCCCCCATCAAGCTCGGGCTGGACTTGCGCGGTGGAGTGCAATTTCTGATGCAGGTCGATACGGCGCCTGTATTCAAGGCGCAGGGCGATGCCCTGAGCGGGGCCATTCGTGAAGCCATCAGAGACAAGGGGCTGAGATCGGTTGCTGTGCTGAAAGATGAAAGCGGGCTTCCGGCAAATCCCGACGCGCTGAAATTATCCGGCGCCGAAAAGAGTATTGCTGAGCTTAAAAGCTGGTTGGTGCTCAATTATCCCCAGTGGCAGACAGAGTCCGTTGATGGCGCGCTTTTTGTGCGCCTCAAAGACACAGAGCGTGCTGCCCTGGTGTCGCAAACCCTTAAGGAAAACATCAACATCATGCGCGGTCGCATTCAGGAGCTTGGGATAACTGAGGCCATAGTGCAGCGCCATGGAGAATACCGCATTCTGGTGGAGTTGCCCGGGGTACAGGACCCGGTTGCCGCCAAGCGGGTCATAGGCGCTACGGCGAGCTTGTCTTTTCACGAACTCAGTGAAGGCGGCAATGCGCTGCAAACAACCTTTGGCGATGGCCGCATCGGGCTTAATCCTGCGCCGGTTCTTGGCGGTGAACACATAGTCGATGCCCGTGCCGGCAGCGATGAAATGGGGCGACCGGCAGTGAATATTGTGCTGGATACCGAGGGTGGCAAACGCATCTCTGACTTTTCCCGCGGCCATATCGGTGAGCCAATGGCCACCCGTTACAGTGAGTACCGAGCCAGCGCCGAGGGCACGGTAAAAGACAGCCGGGTGATTTCGGTTGCCACCATTAACAGCCAGTTGGGTAACCGTTTCTCCATCACAGGGCTTGGCAGCCATGGGGAGGCGCAGGAGCTTGCCATGCTGCTGCGGGCAGGTTCGATGACGGCCCCGGTGACCATTCAGAAGGAGCGCTCCATAGGTCCAAGCCTGGGCGCCGAGAATATTCATAACGGGTTTGCTGCGCTGGCGCTGGGTATGGGGGCAACCCTGCTGTTTATGGCGCTGTGGTATCGCCGCCTCGGCTGGGTGGCCAATGTGGCGCTGCTGGCCAATCTGGTGATGCTGCTTGGGCTGCTGGCGCTTATTCCCGGCGCAGTGCTCACCCTGCCGGGAATCGCGGGTTTGGTGCTGACCGTTGGTATGGCAGTTGATACCAACGTCCTGATTTTTGAGCGTATCCGCGACAAGATGAAGGAGGGCAGAAGCCTTGCTCTGGCCATAGACAAGGGTTTTACCAGTGCCTTTGGCACCATAGTGGATGCCAACCTCACCACCATGATCACAGCGCTGGTGCTTTACGCCATCGGCAATGGCCCCATTCAGGGGTTTGCCCTGACGTTGGGGCTGGGCCTTATCACTTCGATGATCACAGGTATTTTTATGTCACGGCTCATCATCAATTGGGTTTATGGCCGCGACGAGCGTAAGGCAGTGAGGATATAACCATGAAAGCATTCAATCTCACCCGGCTCAGACACCTGATGAGCCTGATTTCCATCGTGGCCCTGCTGCTGTCTGTGCTGGCGATCACCACCCAGGGCTTTAACCTCGGATTGGATTTTACCGGCGGCGCCTTTGCTGAGGTCGCCATGGCAACCGATACCCGGATTGACCAGGTCGAAACCGCCCTGGCGCATCTTGGTGACGGCAGCATTTCGGTGGTTGCCACTGAGCCGGGGCACTTTTTGATTCGCATGGGGGCCACCCTGGATACCCAGACCCTTGCCGACTTTAATCAATCTTTGTTGCAGCTAGACCCCACCATGCAGGTGCTGGACCGGGACTCTGTGTCACCCCAGGTAGGGCAGGAGCTCTTCGAGCAGGGTGGCCTTGCGCTCCTCATCGCCATGCTCTGTATTCTGGGCTATTTGTCGCTGCGTTTTGAATGGCGTCTCGCAGCGGGGGCGCTCTTTGCACTGGTGCATGATGTGGTTCTGGTGCTTGGGGTATTTGCGCTGACGGGGATGGAGTTCAATCTCACTGTGCTGGCGGCAGTGCTGGCGGTGCTGGGTTACTCCCTCAATGACTCCATCATTATCGCCGACCGGATAAGGGAGCTTTTGATAGCCAGGCCCAAGTCCAGACTCACCGAGGTTAACGATGCGGCCATAGTACAAACCTTCTCCCGCACCATGGTAACCTCGGGCACCACCCTTATTACCGTAGGTGCTTTGTGGCTCCTTGGCGGCGCGCCGCTGGAAGGCTTTGCGCTGGCCATGTTTGTCGGCATAGTCACCGGCACCTTCTCCTCTGTATCCGTGGGGACAGTACTGCCGGAGCTCTTGGGTTTGAGCCCTGAGCATTATCGTAAAACCCCCGACAACGAGCTCCAGGGCGCGCAAGGTAAATAGCTGCAGCGCGAAGTAGCCTTGTCTTTAACGCCGGGTGCACCCCGGCGTTCATTTTTGTACTGTGATATCTGCAATCACGTCGACGCAACCCATTGGTACAGCCCGTCCGTTGGCCAATGGAAGATGTAGGATTGGCCGAAGCATCTCTGGTTTAAGTGTCTCGGGTTTAAGTGTCTCGGGTTTAAGTTTCTCTGATAACAGTGTCTTGGGTTTCAGGATTTCAGGCCCTGTAGCGCTTTTATGATCGCTTTGTGCCGCTGTTGCGTAATCTGAGCTGACTGCCACGGCAACTGCTGCTTGTAACCCTCGTTCGCAGCGACGCATTCAAAGCGTATGTCGCCGTGGCCTCTCCCACTCAGCCGGAACGAGCCAGAAACTGATGTTACCCCAAAGCCCCAAGGGGCATTTTCAGTACCACACTCTGCGATTGATCCTTGGCGATCAGCTAAGCAGCCTGCATTCCTGGTTCAGCCAGCGTGATGACGGCGTGCTCTATCTCATCGCCGAGCTTAAGCAGGAAAACAGCTACGTCACCCACCATATCCAAAAGGTGTGCGCCTTTTTCGCGGCCATGGCAGATTTTGCAAAGTGTCTCAAGGCCGCTGGTCATGAGGTGCTGCACCTTACCCTGGACGACACCGCCGAGTTTGCCGATTTGCCCGGGCTGCTCACCCATGTGCTGCAACTTACAGGTGCAAGCCGCTTTGAGTATCAGCGTCCGGATGAATATCGGCTGCTTTCACAGCTTGGTGCCTTTGATGTGCCCGGGGTGCAGATTGCACTGGTGGATAGCGAGCACTTTTTGCTGCCATTCGATGAGATAGATACGCACTTCCCCAAAGGCAAACACATTCTGATGGAAAGCTTTTATCGGCGGATGCGAAAGCGCTTTAACATTCTGATGGATGGCGCCAAACCAATGGGTGGCCAGTGGAATTTTGATGCCAGTAACCGCAATAAGTTAAAAGCGGGTGATATGGCAGGCCTGCCGCAGCCCTTGTTGTTTGCTAATGATATCAGTGAGATAGTCTCGCGCCTGCAGCGTCATGGCATTGTTACTATCGGTCATCTTGAGCCCGGAGAGAAGCAAACCCTCAAGAACGCAGGCGAGGCTAGCGCCAGCGGCGACCTCTTTGCCCCATTAACTCAACCAGATCCTGAACTTGAGTCTGATATTGACAGTGCATCGCAGACCACAAAAAACACACTTCTGTGGCCCATCAATCGCGAGCAGAGTCTGGCACTGCTCGACCATTTTTGCCGTTACTGTCTGCCGCTGTTTGGCCGCTTCCAGGATGCGATGACGGCAAAGCACCCATCTGCCTGGAGCCTGTATCACAGCCGCTTATCCTTTTCGATAAACAGCAAACTGCTGCACCCGGCCGAGGTGATAGATGCCGCTATCAGCACCTACGAGGCCAGTTGCGTTCATGGAGCAAGCGGCGCTGTCGATATGGCGCAGGTAGAAGGCTTTATCCGGCAAATTCTTGGTTGGCGGGAATATGTGCGCGGCGTGTATTGGGCCAATATGCCGGATTATGCCGGCCTTAACGCCCTTGGCGCTCAAAACAGGTTGCCGGGCTATTTCTGGCATGGCAATACCCGCATGAACTGTATGCGCCATGCCATTGGGCAATCGCTGGATTACGCCTATGCCCACCATATTCAACGGCTGATGATCACAGGTAATTTTTGTCTGCTCACCGACATCGCCCCCAAACAGGTGGACGACTGGTACCTTGGCATCTATGTGGATGCCATCGAATGGGTGGAGATGCCCAACACCCGCGGCATGGCACTGTTTGCCGACGGCGGTATCGTGGGCACCAAACCCTACGCCGCCAGCGGCGCCTATATCAATAAGATGAGTGACTATTGCCAGAGCTGCCATTACGACATCAAGGCCAAAAGTGGCCCGGGTTCGTGCCCCTTCAACAGCCTGTACTGGCGCTTTATGAATAAACACGCTGAGCGCCTCAGTGCAAACCACCGTATCGGGATGATTTTCAGCAGCTGGTACAAGATGGAAGAGGCGCAGCGCGACGCGATTCTCACCACCGCCGAGCAGTATATTGCGGATTTGGAGTGTCTTTGATGAAGATTTTGATTGTGGGTGGCAGCGGCGGCATAGGGTACGCCATGGTTAAACAAGCCCTGGCAAGGTTTCCCGATGCCGAAGTACATGCCACTTACCATACTCCCCCAAACACAGAGTCGCTCTATGCCACCCTGTCACCCGATGGTGACATTGCCAGAGTCAACTGGCATCGACTCGATGCAACCGATGAGGGCGGGATAAAGGCGTTAAGCGAAAGCTTCGGGACTCTGGACTGGCTTATCAACTGCGTGGGCATGTTGCACACAGGCAGCAAAGGGCCGGAAAAATCCCTTTCGCAGTTTGATGGGGAGTTTTTCCTGCACAATGTGAAAGTGAATGCCTTGCCCACCTTGCTGCTCGCCAAACACTTCAGCGCAAAATTGAAGTTCAGTTCGGCTCCGAAAATGGCGGTGGTTTCAGCCAGGGTTGGCAGTATCAGTGATAACCGCCTGGGGGGCTGGTACAGTTACCGGGCATCCAAGGCGGCGCTGAATATGCTGATTAAAACCTTAGCGGTGGAGTGGCAACGCTGCCTCAAACAGGGCGTGGTACTGGCGCTGCATCCCGGCACCACCAAGACCCGCTTATCAGAGCCGTTTCAAGCCAATGTGCCCGAGGGAAAACTGTTTTTACCTGAGCGGGTAGCGGCTGATTTGATTGATATTATTGCGAGGGCTGAGGTTTGCGACAGTGGCAGCTTCCTTGCTTATGATGGTACAGCTATCCCTTGGTAAAGCGTTGCCCCGGTAAACGGCCTTCTTTCTGTACGTTATAGGCTATTTAAAGACTAGAGAAAGTCTTCAATAAACCAGGCGGCAAAGCCATGTCTGCCTACGACGCCGGCTTTTTTATAAATGGCAGAGGCCTGCTGGCGAATGGTCTTTTCGGCGGTGCCCCTCAGCAGGGCAATCTCTTTTAACGACAATCCTTTCAGCAGCAACATGCCCACTTCTTTTTCGCTGGGTGACAGCTCCCAGGCTTCAAACTGAACGGCCATCAAGTCCGCGAGGCGGTGGCGGGCTTCCAGCAGTGCCGCATTTGTGGGCAGGGCCTGATTGCGGGCTTCAAGCAATTCCTGCGACAACTCCTGTATTTGCCGTTTCTGGCGCTTGTAGCTCAGTGAAAACCAGCTCAGCAGCAGGCCTGCGAGCGTAAGCACTATGGTTTCCTCAATCAGGTGCATCATGGATACACCCTGCTTCAGGTCCATATAGATATCGCTGCCACTGGCAACAATCACGAGCAGCAGCACGACTAAGGTAATAGTGTCCCGGTTCAAGGGGCCTCCGGATTTAATCAGAAAACGGCTATGGGGCATATGTCCCAACACCATAAGTATCAGGCCTTTGCCCACTTCTGCGTAGCCTTGCACGCCTCATAATAGGGCTTATTCGGCATCAGGCCAATCGATGGGGGCGAAAGAGATGAATGGCAAAGTGTATGTTTGGGACTGGGTGGTACGGTGCTTTCACTGGCTTTTGGTTGCCGCCTTTCTTACCAGCTACCTCAGTGGAGATGAATGGGAAAGCCTGCATGTATACAGCGGTTACCTGATAATGGGGCTGTTGCTGGCTCGCATCCTGTGGGGCGTTATAGGCAGCAAGCATGCCAGGTTCAGCGACTTTGTGCGCTCACCGGCAGCTGCCATCACATACCTCAAGGGATTGATGGCGGGGAATGTGACGCACTACCGTGGTCATAATCCCGCCGGTGGACTCATGGTGATAGCCCTGCTGTTAAGCATTGCCATGACTGGATTTACCGGGCTTAAAACCTACGGCTTTGAAGGCAAGGGGCCGCTTGCCGTGGATTCCCGGGGGCAAGAGGTGTATCAGCCAGCCACTGTTGTCGATGATGGCTACGACCATGATAAAGACCACGACAAACAGGGCGGTAAAGAACACCCGGATGAAGAGTTCTGGGAAGAACTTCACGAGTTCTTTGTCAATTTCACCCTTTTGCTGGTGTTGGCGCATGTGGCTGGCGTGTATTTTTCATCCCGTGCCCACGGCGAAAATTTGGTCAAGGCTATGATCACCGGCTACAAGGATGAGTAAGACTGAACCGGGCTACCCGGTAAAGAAGGTGATCCATGGATGGTTTTGGCCTGTCAGTTTTTGACCCGGGTATACCTATGGACTAGCTTGTAGGCAGCCAACAAGAATACAGAGTCAAAGACATGCAAAGGTTTTCCATCGCGTTTCGCAGGTTGCTCGGATGGATGCTGGTCTTGAGCCTGTGGAGCTATGCCAGTCAGGTCTCTTCGGCGCAAATCACAGTGCGAATGGCGAGCTTTTCCGACAATACCCACGCGTTTTTTCATGAATTGCTGATAGAAGCCTTCAGATTGCAGGGCCATGAGCTGCAGATTATCAGTGCAGTCGATGTGCCCCAGACCCGCATCAATCTGATGCTGGAGTCTGGCAAGCTGGATGTGCACTGGTTTTTGCCGGGTGAGGCGCGAGACAGCCGTCTTCATCGGGTTCCAGTGGGCCTGACCAATGGATTGATTGGCAATCGAATTTTGTTTATTCCCCAGGGGCAGCAGTGGGTTTACGACAGGGTGAAAAACCTTGAGGATTTCCGTGCGCTCAATAAAGTCGCGGGCTTTGGTATAGGGTGGTTTGATGCGTCCGTGTGGCACCATAACCTGTTGCCAGTGACTGAGCTTAAAGGTGACTGGCGAGTGCTTTACAAGCAGGTGGCGAAAGGTAACCGTGGCGTTGACTACTTCAGCAGGGGCGTAAATGAAATAGTGACAGAAGCGCCCATCTACCCTGATCTGGAAGTGGAGAGGGGGCTTGTGCTGATTTACGATAGCGACTTTGTGTTTTACTTAAGCCCTCAATCTGCGCTGCAGGCCCCTATGACAAAGGCTTTAACCCAAGCCCGGGATTCAGGCTTGATTGAGCGGCTTATCCGCAAGCATTACGCTGACGTTTTTGACCGGTACCGTCTCAATGACAGGGTTCGCATCACGCTTGATACACCAAAGGGTAAGGATGCTGCAAATAACTAGTGTGCGTCTGTGTGCCACACCCGCGACACCTTTTTGATGTCCTGCGGAATAAATTTCCGTCAAACATTGTCGCTGCCCTGCCCGGAAAAAGAGTTGTTGGGTCAGGCAGTTCATCCGCAAAAACGCCCGGGGCCTTTGCTTTGCAAGCGGCGCTGAGTCCCTTGCAAACTGGCGAATCCACTGCATCAGACCTACCTTTAATCTGCTTTAACAGGAGCTGATATAAATGGAGGTCAAAGATGAAAACAGTAAAACTGATGGGCTTGTCGGCGGCGATGATTTACGGATTATCCGCCACCGCTGTGCTGGCCGAAGATTTTGATACCGAGGAATTCCCGCTGGTATTTCTTGAGATAAACACCACCAGTGCAGATAAGTACTTGCAGTACCACGGTAAGGCTCTCACCAAGATATCCTCGGGTGTTTACGAGGAGTACCGCTGGGGAGGTGTTTCTTGCGGCAGTCGGATATTGAATGATGATCAGGTTGCTGTGCTGCAAAGAGCCTTGGATAACCCGAATGTGAAGGTGGCATTCAGGTATCAGCCTGGCCAGGGAGAATTTACCAAGTGTGTGGTTGGTTTCTCTTTGGTTCGTAAAGGCTACACGGATTAGCATTCAAGCAGGCGTGCCCCGACGTATGGGGCCGTATCGCCGACGGCAGGGCGGCTTTGTTTACGGTTTCTTCTCTGCCCTACCTGCATTCATTCACGTTTCATTTCATCTGTTTTCCATTCTTTCTTGTTTTCTGTATATGCCCTACCTTTTCAATCGCATTGCTGCCAGAGCTTGCCGGTTATTTCGCCATGCTGTAGTGTGTCTTTAGCTCTATATTGCAAATTAAAACAATGGTTAAGGTGTTGCTTGTGTAATGCTTTTCCCACTGTGGCGTCAGTGGATTTGATGCGCGGCAGCAAGGGATTGCGGGCTTTTCTCCCATCCTTTCTTCCTCTGCAGAGTTTATCCAAGGCGTTGCCTTGAACCGGGTTTGGTTTGCCCGCGAGGGCGTTGGTTTGGATAGTCACTTTGCAAGTGACCAAAAGTCGTGGGTCTCCGACCCACACCCGGGGAAAGGGGGCCGTATCGACTGGCCCCCTTGTCCAATCCCCCTGCGACCCGCAACGAAGCGGAAGGCCCCTTGGTAGTGTGAGCGCATTTGGCTACACGAGAGACTCGCATCCTGCTCGACTCTCGCGCCTCGACATCCCTGTCTCGGCAACGCCATACGCTCAAACTCCCCGCGGCCGCTTCGAGCGGGATTGGTGTAACCCTCGGCAGACGGTGATAGCGGATTGAAAAATATACCTTACAAGGTGAGGCAAGCTTGCAAGCTAGGGTAACTTTGTATGATCGTATGAATAAAATGTTATGAGTTCTAGAAAGTATGAGCACTGTTGAAAATTGGGTGTCATTGCTAAAGCTTAGAGAGTCTGAACTTGATGGACTCGAATACAATACGCTCCAAGAAAAATATATTTTGCTACTTACCACTCGTATAAGTGAGCTTTGCCTCGATGCTGTTTTACTGCTAAATCAGAATCGAATTTCTAGCGCACCTGTGATTTTAAGAACAGCACTGGAGTCCTACGCAGACATGATTTCATGCATTGAAGACTCCGCCCATTGTGAAGATATGACCCAATCGCTTTATTGGCAGTTGCATGAGATTAGTAAGGGTGTCGACAAAGAAAGGTCTGACTATTACAAATCAATTGGTAAGTTCTTACCTGTCAACAAACGTTTTAGCAAAGCCGGCCTATCTGATTTATTTAATGGGTACTACAAGGCATTATCGCTGCATAGCCACGGTAATTTATCGTCCTTAATTGAGTTTCATTCTAAAGATAATAATGCTTATCTTGGGACAATCTCAGAAGACGATAAAACCATAATGTTTTTTGAGCAGGCTGTGAATTTGCTGGCGCTATGCTTGAGGGACACTTGGAAATTCTTCAATGTATCTCAGCAAGGAATTCAGCAAGCTCAAGCAATCATAGATCAAATCAACGAAACTCATATCAAGTCAATTCAGCCGACCACTGACACGTCGGCTGATTGATGCGTTAAAAAATATCGTACTGGCATAAAACGTCACTTGTAGATTGCACGCATCCAACCCCCCATCGAAGCCGCTTTGGGCGTTGGGCGGAGTGAAACGGGCAAGTCGAGGCATGGAAGCCGAGACAGAGACCGTCGAGCTGGGAGCGAGTCGGTCGCGGTGGCCGTTTTCAGCCCATAAGGCCAAAGTGTCCGGCTTTGTCTGGGGTCGCTGGGGGATTGGATAAGGGGGCAGTCAATACGGCCCCCTTTCCCCGGGTGTGGGTAGGAAACCCACGACCTTAAGTCGCTGGCAAAGCGACACTCTCAATAAAACCCGCAGGGTTTACACTGAAAAATTCCGCAGGATTTCACCTGCATCCAAGTTCGCAGATAGCAAAAAGGCCCGCGAGGGCCTTTAGAGTCATGCCATGCCGAGGACAGCATTAAAAAGGATGTTACCGATTCATCCCTGAATCATTCCGGCTTGGGAGGGACAAAGCCTTCGATTTCAACATCCTTGCCTTCGAACAGGAACAGCTGCATTTGCTCTTCGAGCAGCTTGCGATGGTCCATGTTCATCATGTTCAATTTTTTCTCGTTGATAAGCATGGTCTGCTTTTTCTGCCACTCGCCCCAGGCTTCTTTGCTGATGGTGTCGAAAATGCGCTTGCCGAGTTCGCCGGGGTAGAGCTGGAAATCCAGACCTTCGGCTTCTTTACCCAGATACACACACTGAACGGTACGGGCCATGTTTTACTCCTTGTGGGCGGCAGCGCTGCCGCCGGATTCTTGCTTAAGTTCGCTTACAAGGCTTGCCAGAATGCGCTCGGTGGCGGCGGCAAGCCCAAGATTTTCGCCTTGGAGGAGGTTATACCAGAGACTCAGGTTATCTTCCATGATAAGCGCCTCTGTCTGTGTGCTGCCAAGGCGCAGTTTGACCGGCTGAATGTCAAGATGGAAGTGGCTAAAGGTGTGGCGAAAGCCATCGAGCAGGGTGAGATTTTCTGAATCCAAACCATTGGCTTCGACAAAGGCATGAAGCGCCTGCCGGCTGTCAAACTGGGGGAAGCACCAGAGCCCGCCCCAAATGCCACTGGGTGGGCGCTTGATAAGCTTGACCGTGTCAGCTTGCTGCAAAATAAGCATCCAGCCTTCCCGGGCGGGAATGGTCTTTTTGGGCTTTTTACCGGGGAACTCGCCCTGACGGCCTGCAAGCTGAGCCTTGCAGTCGATGGCAACCGGGCACTCGCCACACTTGGGGCGGCTGCGGGTGCAGATATTGGCCCCCATATCCATCATGGCCTGATTGTACTTTTGTATGTCTTCCCTGGGCGTAAGCGCTTCGGTGAGCTGCCACAGGGCGGTATCGACCCGTTTCTCACCGGGCCAGCCTTCGATGGCGCCGTGGCGCGCCAGCACCCTTTTTAAATTGCCATCGAGAATGGGATGATGTTGCCCCAGAGATAATGACAGCACGGCACCCGCGGTGGAGCGGCCGATGCCGGGCAGTGCCAGCACGGCGTCGAAGTCGGTCGGGAATTCGCCGCCGTGGCTGTCGCGGATAATTTGCGCGGCCTTGTGCAGGTTACGGGCGCGGGCATAGTAGCCAAGGCCGGTCCAGTGGTGCAGCACTTCATCTTCATGGGCGTTGGCAAGGTCGTTCACCGTGGGGAAGCTTGCCATAAAGCGCTCGAAGTAGGGGATAACGGTAGCTACCTGGGTTTGCTGCAGCATGATTTCAGATACCCACACCTTATAGGGCGTCTTGTTTTGCTGCCATGGCAGGCTCTTGCGGCCGTGTTTGTCGTACCACAGGACGATACGCTGACCAAAAGGAATGCGGGCTGTTTGCTCGGGCATGGAGAGTGTGAACCAATCTGAAGCTGATGGCTCGGCAGTGTAACGGTGAGTGATGGCAGTCACAAGGGTTGGCGCCAAGTTGCGCCATGACGCTGGCAGCTTGGGCTGCGACTGGTATACTTTTTCAGCTTCGGGGCTTGCGCTCAAAGAATAACTTTGGATAATGCCCCTTCTTTTTGATTTGTCTGTTTTTACAAGCCTGCTTTTTGCGCCTGCGCGCAGCACAGTGGCGGGCCATGCGAGGCGAGAATGAGTGAAGTAACCACCGCAGAATTTAACGAGGATGGCGTTTATCTTCGCAAGGTACGCAGCTTTGTTCTGCGTGAAGGACGTCTTACTACCGGGCAGGCCAAGGCGCTGGAAAGCTTCTGGCCAACCATGGGTCTCGACTACAGCCCACAGGCGATTAATTTTACTGAAGTATTTGGCCGAGAAGCTGATACAGTGCTTGAAATTGGCTTCGGTATGGGCGCCTCTCTGGTGGAAATGGCCGCCAATGCCCCTGAGCTCAACTTTATTGGGGTTGAGGTACACAAGCCGGGTGTGGGCGCCTGTTTGGGTGAGGCCGGCAATGCCGGGATCTCCAACCTGAGGGTTTACCACCACGATGCGGTTGAAGTGCTGGAAAACGCCATTCCCGATGGCTCATTGGCGCGGGTGCAGCTGTTTTTCCCGGACCCATGGCACAAGAAGCGTCACCACAAGCGCCGCATAGTACAGCCGGAGTTTGTTGAGCTTTTGCGCCGCAAGCTCAAGATTGGTGGTGTGTTCCATATGGCCACCGACTGGGAAAACTACGCCGAGCATATGCTTGAGGTGATGAGTGCTGCACCGGGTTATAAGAATCAATCTGATACCCAAACCTATGTGCCACGCCCTGATCATCGCCCACTGACCAAGTTTGAAAACCGCGGTCAGCGCCTCGGTCACGGGGTGTGGGATCTGATGTTTGAGCGTGTTGAATAATTTTATCCATCCATGAAAGAGGAAATAACCATGGCCAAAAACCGTAGCCGTCGTCTTCGTAAAAAGCTGCGTGTGGACGAGTTTCAGGAACTGGGTTTCGATGTACGCTGGGTGTTTGATGACAGTGTTGCTGAGGCAGAAATTGATGCCCTGGTGGATAAGTTTATCGACGAAGTGATTGAGCCACGTAAGCTGGGCTTCCACGGCGGCGGACACAAGGATTGGGAAGGTATTATTGCCACCCAATCACTGGGTAAGTGCACCGATGAAGACCGTGCCGCTGTAAAGGCATTTCTTGAAGGCCAGAAAGTGGCCAAAGTGGAAGTATCCGACCTGTACGATCTGTGGTGGGATTAATCCATGCTGGAGCAGGCTCTGCTTGACGACCTGGTCGCCAAAGTTAGACCCTTGCTTGGACAGGGCAAGGTGGCGGATTACATTCCGGCCCTTGCCCGGGTCTCCCCCCATAAGTTGGGCATCGCGGTAACCACCATCGATGGTACCACCCTGGGAGCGGGCGACTGGCAAGAAGCCTTTTCCATTCAAAGTATTTCCAAAGTATTCAGCCTCACCGGCGCCATGATGCTCTATGAAGAGCGTGAGATTTGGTCGCGGGTGGGTAAAGAGCCCTCGGGCCACTCCTTTAACTCGCTGGTTCAGGTCGAACTTGAGCGGGGCATCCCACGCAACCCCTTTATCAACGCCGGCGCTCTGGTGATAGCCGATTTGTTGCAAAGCCGCCTGGGCGCGCCCAAACAGCGGATGCTCGAAATAGTGCGTATGCTGAGCCAAAACCACAAGGTCTGTTATGACAAGGTGGTGGCCGACTCTGAATACCAGCACAGCGCCCGTAATGCGGCCATCGCCTTTTTGATGAAGTCCTTCGGTAACTTCCATAACGATGTGGACAAGGTGCTGCGAAGCTATTTCCATTACTGCTCGCTCTCCATGAGCTGTGCCGATCTCTCCCGCGCCATGATTTATCTTGCCAATCAGGGAATAAGCCTTGATGGCAATGAGGTGGTATCGCCCACCCAAACCCGGCGCCTGAATGCGCTGCTGGCGACCTCCGGGCTTTACGATGGGGCAGGGGAGTTTGCTTACCGTGTGGGAATGCCGGGTAAAAGTGGCGTGGGCGGTGGCATTATTGCGGTGATCCCCGGTGATATGTCGGTATGTGTGTGGTCGCCGGCCCTCGATGCCAGTGGAAACAGCTTGGCGGGTACCCGCTTGCTTGAGCTGTTGGCTCAGGAGCTGGGGCGTTCAATCTTCTGATTTTTTTACCTTTTGATGTGCTTAATGAGTATGGCCTTTCTTATTTGAGGAAGGCCATTTCCTTATTTCAGTCATTCTTCTGTAACATCCCCACTCCTTTTTCACGCCTATTGGTGAAAAGCTTCACTTTTTGGTGATATCTCCTACTTTGAGCCCCGATGCTCTCCATGCAAAAGCAGCTGAATTTACACATTTCAGTAAGATTTCATTTTAAATTAATAAGTTAAAAAAGTTGGCACATCCTTCGCAATATCAAAACATATAAATCACGACGCAAGGATAAATGCGATGAAAACGAAAACCCTTATCACCGGCGTAGCCCTGGCCACCCTGATTGGCGTCACTGTCGCTGTACCTGCAAAAGCGCAGGGCATCAGCACCGACAACTGCGACGTTAACCTCAACTACGACATTTCGGTTGAGCCTAAAAAGCTGGTGTTGAGCCAGAAAGGTGATGAGTTCTATCGTTTCGAGCCCGGCAAACTCTTTGTGGAAGGCAAGGAAGTGAAACTCAATGCCGAGCAGCGTGCGCTGGTGGACAACTATGCCGATTCACTGGCAAACCAGGTGCCCGAATTTGTTGCCCTGGTAACCGATGCCATCACCCTTGCCAGCACCGCGGTAAATACAGCCCTTACACCGCTGCTGGGCGATGAGACCGGTGCCCGCGTGGCAGAGCTGATGGATAATGTGAACGAGCGACTCGGCGAAGTCATGCACAAGGATGGCGACAGCTATTACGTAGGCGTAACCGATGGTTCTATCGATGAAGTGTTCGACAAGGAGTTTGAACGTGAAATTGAAAACCTGGTGCAGGAGTCGGTTGGCACTCTGATGATTAAGCTCGGCACCGAGATCCTGTCTTCTGAAGGTGACAGCTTTGAAGCCAAGATGGAGGCCTTTGGCAAGAAAATGGAAGCCATGGGCGAACAGATTGAGCTGGAAATGGAGAGTCAGTCCAAGTCTCTCGAAGCGCGTGCCACAAAAGTATGCGACCAGTTTGAAACCTTGCTGGTACTGGAGTCTGAACTTCGCACCAAGGTGCCTGAGTTGTCTGAGCTTGAGATTTCTGACCGCAAAGAAGCCCAGCTTCGTGAGTAAGCAATACCCTGGCATTACTTTGACATTCCGAACGCAACACCCGACGTAACATCCCTTTGGTTCTTCCTTGAACGTTTGGCCCCATCCCCGGGGCCTTTTTTTATTTGCCGTTTAATGACCTGTCTTGGTAAGGCTAAACTGGAGACTCGGCGGCGAATTTTGTTATACTGCTAAAAAATAACAAAAAACCAGATTCATTCTGGCTTCCTGACTCTACCTTAACGTGCTTTTTTGGTATATCTGATTGATTATCATTGGTTTGTCCCGTTTTCCTCCCTTGGCGAGGACAGGCTGAACATAGCTTAAGGCCACCTTCATGTTAGAACTGTTAGAACCCATTGCTATTTTTACCCATGTAGCCAGAGCCGGCAGTTTCAGTGCCGCGGCAAGAAAACTCGGGATTTCCAAATCCAAGGTGAGTACTCAGGTGGCCGATTTGGAACATAAACTGGGGGTTCAGCTTATTCAGCGCACCACCCGCAGTTTGAGCCTTACCGAGGCCGGACACCTGCTGTATGTGCAGGGTGAAGAGCTGCTGCGCGATGCCGATCAGGCTGTGGCCAGCGTTCATAACCTTAATGATGCCACCCGCGGGGTGTTGAAAGTCGGTATCTCTCAATCCTTTGGAACCATGCACATTATTCCGGCATTGCCTGAGTTTATGGCAAGACACCCGGAGCTTGAGCTGCAGGTGAGCCTGCTGGACCATAAAGTGGATGTTGTCAGTGAAGGTTTGGACTTGCTGCTGACCATGTCTGAGCAACTGCCCCTTGGCATGGTTGCCAGACCCCTGATGAAGTGTCAGTTCCTGCTGGTGGCTTCTCCCGAGTACATTGCCCGCCATGGCGAGCCAACCCGGCCAGAGCAACTGGTTGATCATAACTGTCTGGTGTATCACGGTGAGTGGCATGAACACAGCGTGTGGCAATTCAAGCGTGGCGACGATTACTGTGAAATCGGGGTCTCGGGTAATTTCCGGGTAGACAATGCACCTGCACTCAAGTCGGCCGCAGTCAGCGGATTGGGCGTAGTGTATCTCGCCAGTTATCTGATGGAAGACGAAATCAATAAGGGCACCCTGGTGCCTCTGCTGCGTGATTGGCAGTTGACTCATCATCTGCCGCTGCAGGCGGTTTACCCCCGCCGTAAACACCTGGCTCCCAAGGTAAGTTCCTTCATCGACTTCATAAAAAATCACATAGGTACGCCTCCGTATTGGGATGCGCCCTATCAGTCTCTTTATGACGAGCGGCGATGATTTTAAAATTCATTGTTTGTGATAATGAATAATCGTGTGATCTCGGTATTGAATTTTAGGCTTTTTATATATAATTCAACCAGTTGATGTTAATTGAAAACCGGCATAGTTGGCCGGTTTTTTAGTGCTTGCTTAAGCACTTTTTCTAAGGCTGCTTGAAGTCTGTTCGTAAATTCATACAATGGTCAGCAATTGGATTGAGATGATCTGAGTCCGTGTTGACAGGGGAAATGACCCCTTCCGCTGTTGATGCGCAGGTCCGCGAAGAGCAAGTCTCAAGACAATGCCGGCAGAGTTTATTATTAAAACCGGTCCGGCCTTGAAACCATCATCCTAGTTTTTTGGTTTACCCCGGACTCAGTACCGGGGTGATTTTTTTGGATGAAACAGTATTTCGGATGCCCTGTACCCTACATAAACCGCCATTAAATTAACAAGTGCGGTCTACAGGCAACCAAGTTGGGGCTTGCCCCAAGAAAAAAAGCCACAACCCTGAAGTTGTGGCTTTTTTTCGTTTTGAGCTATTTACAGCCTGGCAGCTTGCTGCTTGCTGTCGTTAACCCATTCCTGCACCTTTGACTCCAGCACATCCAATGGCAGCGGGCCATTTTTCAGCAGCAGAGTATGGAACTCACGGATATCAAACGCCTCTCCCAGGGATTTCTGGGCATAGGCACGCAGGTCCAGAATGCGATTCATTCCTACCTTGTAGGCGGTTGCCTGCGATGGCATTACGATATGGCGCTCAACCATTTTCACGGCATCTGACTCGGCGTTGGGGGTATTTTCCTTGTAGTAGGCAATACCCTGTTCCCGGGTCCACTTCTTGGCGTGGATACCCGTGTCCACCACCAGACGGCAGGCGCGCCACAGTTCCATGGCAAGGCGGCCAAAGTTGGAGTAAGGGTCTCGGTACAGGCCCATCTCACGTGGGAAATACTCGGTATAGAGGCCCCAGCCCTCACTGTAGGCGGTGTAACTTCCAAAGCGGCGGAACTTAGGGATCCCTTCCAGTTCCTGGGCAATAGCGATTTGCATATGGTGGCCGGGTAAACCTTCGTGGTATGCCAGGGCTTCCATCTGGTACTTGGGCATGGCCTTCATACTGTACAGGTTGGCGTAGTAAGTGCCCGGACGACTGCCATCCGGAGAGGGCTGATTGTAGAAGGCCTTGCCGGCACTTTTTTCCCGGAATGACTCAACAGGTTTAACGATTAACCCGGCCTTGGGCTTGATGGCAAACACCTCATCCAGGCGGGCAGACATATTGTCAATCAAGGCCTTGGCATCGTTGATGTAAGCGGCTTTGCCTTCGTCGGTGTCGGGGTAGTAAAACTGCTCGTCGTTACGCATAAAGATAAAGAAGTCGTTCAGGCTGCCCTTGAAGCCGACTTCTTTCATGATGTCGCGCATTTCGTTGTGAATGCGGGCAACTTCCTTCAAGCCCAGTTCATGGATGGCGATGGCATCCATGTCGGTGGTGGTGGTGCGCTTGAGGGCATTGTTATAGAAGTGGTTGCCATCGGGCAGTTTCCACACGCCATCACGGGTATCCGCCTTTTGCTCCAGGGTATTAAGGTAAACAATGAGGTCGTCGTAGGCAGGTTTTACTGCATTGTTCAGGGCCAGTTTGGCCTCGTCGAAGAGGCTTTCTTTGGTGGCTGAGTCCAAATTCAGGGCCTCGACCTTGCGCTTGAAGTCAGCCCACAGGGTGCTGTCTTCACCGGCTTCAAAGGGGGCGCCCTTGATGATATTGCGGCTGTCGTTAATCACGTGGGGAAACACAAACTTGGGCGCTATGATGCCCTTGGCAGCCCTGAGCTCCAGTGCCTCCTTAAGCTCGCTGAATCGCTTGGGCACGGCATTGAGACGGCTGATATAGGCCTTGGCGTCATCCAGGCCATCAACCGTGTGTTGGTTGATAAGGATGGAGGCTGTCATCGAGTGGACGCCATACATCTGGTTGACAGGGTAGTTGTGCAGGCGCCACTTGTGGTCGGCAATCTTGTTTTCCAGCCGTTGCAGCGCCAGTGTCAGGCTGAGCGCCGTTTGAGAATCCAGGGCGCTGGCATCGAGGGCCTTAAGCTGTGCCAGATGACGCTTGGCACGGGCCAGATCCTCGGCATCGGCCGCTTCACTTATTTCATCCCACTTGCCATAGTCTTCGCCCTTGATGCCCATCATGGTTTGACTGATGGGGCTTGCCATGACGTTTTCTAAAAATTGGGTCTCGAACAGGGCATTGGCTTTGGCTGATTCGCTCATCTCTTGCTGCGCCGTGCCTTGCTGCATCGTGCCTTGTGGCACTGCCAGCGCGTTAAAACCGGGGGTAATGCCCAGTGCGAGCAGCAGGCTGGCTGCCAGGAGAGATTGTTTGTTTTTCTTTTTATGTGGGTTTGGCATGACTTGGCTTCCTCGTGTTGATGGAAACATCCTAAAGAAGCCATGACTAAATTTCAGAGTTTAGTGTTAGTAAATGTTTCCCTGAACCCAGAGGCAGGCATTTCTTTGCCTGCGCTGGGTACAATCCAGAAGATTGTGCGGACTAGAGGAAGCGGGACAGTAAGTCGTTAACGAACATGTGGCCCTTTGGGGTCAGGGTCCAACTCTCTTCGCTTAGCTCAATAAGGCCTTTTTCGCTCGCCTGCGTCATACCCTCATCGAGCAAGCTGGCATCCAGGCCGGTACGGGATTCAAATTCGCGTTTGGCGATGGGAGTCATCAGCCTCAGGCGGTTCATCAAAAATTCAAGGGAGCGGTCTTCTTCCGGCACATCTGTCAGTTCAAACAAATAATCGCTGGCAGCGAGATAGCCCTTGGGATGTTTTATTTTAACCGTTCTCAGGATGCGATTTTCCGCCGGAAGAGTAACCTTGCCGTGTGCCCCACAGCCAATGCCGAGGTAATCACCGAACTGCCAGTAGTTGAGATTGTGGCGGCATTGATAGCCCGGTTTGGCGTAGGCCGAGATCTCATACTGCTCATAACCCAGAGCTGCGAGCTTTTTCTGGCCCTGTTCATAGATATGCCAGAGCGCTTCGTCATCCGGCAGTTGCGGCGGGCGGGAGTGGAACAGGGTATTTGGCTCGATGGTGAGCTGATACCAGGAGAGGTGTGGCGGGTTGAGACTGGCCGCCGTGTCTATGTCGGCCATGGCCTCTTCAAACGACTGATTGGGCAGTCCGTGCATCAAATCCAGGTTAAAGCTTTGATAACCTGCGGCCGTGGCAAGCTGTGCCGCACGGGTTGCCTCATCGCGGCCGTGAATGCGGCCAAGCAGGTTAAGCTTGTCTTTGCTGAAGCTCTGCACCCCCACCGACAGGCGGGTGACACCTGCTTCCCGATAAGCGCTGAAATCATCGTGCTCCAGGGTTCCTGGATTGGCCTCCATGGTGATTTCTATGTCATCACAAAAAGGGATGCGTGCCTTAACGCCTTCGAGCAATCTGCCGATGGCACTGGCATCAAACAGCGATGGGGTACCGCCGCCAATAAAAATGCTGTGAAGCTTGCGCCCCTGCACATAATCCAAGTCGGCATCCAGGTCGGCGAGCAGTGCATCCACATAAGCCTCCTGGGGTAAGTCGCCCTGTTTGCCATGGGAGTTAAAGTCGCAATAGGGGCATTTCTGTACACACCAGGGAATGTGAACATAAAGGCTTAAGGGAGGCAGTTGAAGCTTCACGGTCTTTCCTCAGATAACGCCTTTGGCTCTGAACTCAGTCAGCAGTGCTTTAAGCGCCTTGCCGCGATGGCTCACGGCGTTTTTCGCATCCGATGACATTTCTGCAGCGGTCAGTTCGCCGCCCTCGGCGATAAAGACAGGGTCATAGCCGTGGCCATTATCGCCCCTGGCTTCGAGGCCAATACGCCCTTCCCAAGCCGCCTGACAGATAATGGGGGTGGGGTCTTTGGCATGTCGCATATATACGAGTACACACTGGAAGCGGGCGCTGCGCTCGGTTTTGCCGTCGAGGGCGCCAAGGAGTTTTTGCCAATTGTTGGTATCTTTGGCGCCAACGCCGGCATAGCGGGCTGAGTAGATACCGGGAGCACCATCAAGGGCATCCACTTCCAGGCCAGAGTCGTCTGCAATGGCGGGTAAGCCTGTGATGGCAGAGGCATGGCGGGCTTTGATGATGGCATTTTCCACGAAGGTGGTGCCTGTTTCTTCCACGTCCGGCACCTGGAACTCACTCTGGGCCACCACCGAAAGTGAGTACTCAGCAAACATTTCGTTGAATTCTTTTAGCTTTCCTTTGTTGCCACTGGCGAGAACCACTTTTTTCATCATTACCCCCACACCCGGTACTGTCGGCGCACTGCGCCCTTTGAAAATCGGCGTCATGATACCCAAGGCAGCCTTGGAAAGACAGAAAAAACAAAGCCCGCAGATGCAGGCTTTAAATCAGGTGTTCAAATTAGTCGGTGTAGAATTTTTGTTTGAATTTCAATGTTGTATTAAGCTTGCTGCCGCTTCTTAAGGCGATTTGGAAGTTGATTTCCTCATCGCTGCGATAGGGCACTTCGGCTATGTAATAGATGGCAGCGCCTTCACGGATCTCACGGAACTTCAGTTCCACTTTGGCATCGAGCAGGTTATTGGCGAACCCTGAAATTTCCACTGCCACAGCCGGATTACCTTCTTCAGCGGTGTCCAGCACGGCAATGTTGACTATGCCTGTATAGTTGGAGCGCTCTATGCCATAGCTTTTGGCAATGGCGGGTGTCAGAAAGGTACTGGGCAGCGCCATATAATGGATGTCGAACTGGCCTACCTGTTCTTTTTGCTCAGCGCTGGCGATGCCACACAGGCTTGCTGTCAGCAGCAGCGCAGCAAAGAGTTGACGAAACATGTCCTTATCCTCCTTAAGGGAATCAGGTTATAAGTATAACCCCCATGGCCACATTAGGCATTTTATCAAAGACGCAGCGGGGTTAGAGATAACGGGCAAAATCGTCAGGGATTATTTCCGGCGCCTGAATACGCACCAGTTTATGCCGTCCAAGTTCGCCACGTTCGATGGATACCTTGCCCTTGGGCACCCTGAATGCCTTTGCCAGCAGCTTGCAGATATGGGCGTTGGCCTTGCCATCGACAGGCGGTGCCGTGATGGCAAGTTTAAGCTCCTCGCCGTGAAGGCCAACCAGTTCATCCCGGCTGGCCTTGGGCTGCACATACAGCGCCAGCAGTAAATCCTGCTCCTGGCGAGTGATGGCACTCATCAGATAAAGGCCCAGAAAGGCACGTATTGGGCCAGCAGCATATTGATGAAGTTAAGGGCGATAAAGACCACCAGTACAGACAGATCCAGACCGCCAATGGGTGGGATAACACGGCGAACCGGCGCCAGCACTGGCTCTGTAAGCTGGGAAATCACCATGATAAAGGGGTTGTAACCCTGATTGAACCAGCTCAGGATGGCGCGGATAAGCAACATCCAGAAGAAGAGCACCCCGGCATTTTTAATCACGGCCACCACTGAGTAGGCGAGTATGGTGGGCAAGTTTATGGCCGCACCGGCTATCAGGGTCAGTACCAACATTTTTATCACCACCACGGCAAAGGCCAGCACCAGCGAGGCAGTGTCCAGCTTACCGATGGGGGGCAAAATACGGCGCAGTGGCGCCACGATAGGGTGGGTCGCTTTAACGATAAACTGGCTGAAAGGGTTGTAAAAATCGGCTCTGACCAGCTGCAGCCAAATCCTTAAAATCACCACCATCAGATAGAGATCAAACAGGGTGTTTACTAAAAAAACCATCGCATTCATGAGGTTTGCCCTTAAATAGTCAACGAAGTACTGCCACTTGGTGGCTTAAAAATTCCGGGCCATCTCTTCGGCCCGCTTGATGCAGTTGCCCATGGCATCCTTCACCAGGCTCCTGAGCCCGCCCGCTTCAAAGGTGGCGATGGCTTCAGCCGTGGTGCCGCCCTTGGATGTGACATTGGCCCTGAGCTCAGCAGGGGTGAGTTCCGGGTTTTGTTTTACCATGGCGGCGGCACCAACGGCAGCTTGCTGCGCCAGGGTGCGGGCATCGGCTTCTGGCAGCCCCATTTCGACACCCGCTTCAATCATGGCCTCGATAAAGAGGAAAAAGTAGGCCGGTGAGCTGCCTGCCAGCGCAATCACTTTATCAATACCAGACTCTTTATCCACCCAGACGATATCACCGCAGGCGCGCATCAGCGACTCGGCAAAGGCCTTATCTTCCTGTGGCATGCCAGCCGGTGCATATAGGCCTGTCATACCCAGCCCCAGCTGCATGGGGGTGTTGGGCATGGTGCGGATAAGTTTGACCTGCCTGCCAAAGTAATCGTGGTAGCGGCTTTCCGGGATACCGGCGGCGATGGTAATCAGCAGCTTGCCATCTACGACATCGGTGAGTGATTCACAGACTGCCTGCATCAGTTGAGGCTTAACTGACAGCACTATGACATCGGCTGCTGCTGCGCTTTTCACATTGTCCTGAGAGGTGTTGATGCCATAGTCTGTGGCCAAAGCGTCGAGTTTTGGCGTGCTCGGGTTGGTTGCCGTGATAAGGCTGGCGCTGTAGCCGCTCTTTATCAGGCCGCCAATGATGGCGCGGCTCATGTTTCCGGCGCCGATGAAACAGATTTTTGTATTTTGCATCTTTTTTCCTGTTTTAACTTAACGACTTGGCGATACCGATAATATTGGGGCTATGCAGCGTTAATACAATGGCTGCCACATCGCTTGGGGCTCAGCGGCTGTAATCCCGCTCGCCAAAAATTGCGCTGCCGACCCGTACCAGGGTACTGCCATTATCGATGGCAAGCTCCAAATCACCACTCATGCCCATGGACAGCGTATCTATTTGCCCGAGTGTACCGTGGCTCTGTTGCAGGCTCTTAAAAAGGCTTTGCATGCTGGCAAGCTCGCTTTTGGCCCTTTCCTGGTCATCGGTTGGCGCGGGAATGGCCATCAGTCCACGCAGGCGCAACCTGGGTAGGCGACAAACGGCATCGGCTAGCGCTGCAATATCGCTGGGTTTCACACCGGATTTACTCTCTTCATCACTGATATTGACCTGTATCAGTACGTTGAGTGGCGAAAGCTCTGCGGGGCGCTGCTCACTGAGTCTGATGGCGAGCTTTTCTCTGTCGAGGGTGTGCAGCCAGTCAAAATGCTCGGCGACGGGGCGACTCTTATTGGACTGCAAAGGGCCGATAAAATGCCACTCTATGTCAGGGCACTGACTTTTGAGCTCCGCAATTTTTTGCACCCCTTCCTGGACATAGTTTTCGCCAAACAAACGCTGACCTGCACTGTAGGCTGACAGGATGTCGCTGGCGGGCTTGGTTTTGCTCACCGCAAGTAATTTGATTTCAGATGGGTTTCTTGAAGAAATTTGCGCCGCTTGGACGATTCGCTGCTGGGCGAGCGAGAGTCTGTCTGCTATTGTTGTCATCATGTAATCAATCGGTTGAATGGATATCCCATACCATGGAAATCACAGAGTTACTGGCGTTTAGTGTAAAGCACAAGGCTTCGGATCTACACCTCTCTGCCGGTGTTCCCCCCATGATCCGGGTGGACGGTGAAGTGCGTAAAATCAATCTGCCTGCACTCGATCATGCCGGCGTACACTCCTTGGTGTACGACATTATGAATGACAAGCAGCGCAAAGACTACGAAGAGCACCTGGAAATCGACTTTTCCTTTGAAGTGCCCAATCTTGCCCGTTTCCGTGTAAACGCCTTTAACCAATCCCGCGGTGCGGCTGCGGTATTTCGTACCATTCCCAGCGAAATTCTGTCACTTGAGCAACTGGGTGCCCCGGACATCTTCAAAAAAATCGCCAGTTTCCCCCGTGGTCTGGTGCTGGTAACCGGCCCTACCGGTTCCGGTAAGAGTACCACCCTGGCGGCCATGATTGACTATGTGAATGAAAACCGCCATGACCATATTCTGACCATCGAAGACCCCATCGAATTCGTGCACCAGAATAAGCAGTGTCTTATCAACCAGCGGGAAGTGCATCGTCATACCCACAGCTTTAACGCGGCCCTTCGCAGCGCACTGCGTGAAGACCCCGACGTTATTCTGGTGGGCGAGATGCGTGACCTCGAAACCATTCGTCTGGCGATGACAGCGGCAGAAACCGGTCACCTGGTTTTCGGCACCCTGCACACCACCTCGGCGGCCAAGACCATCGACCGTGTGGTCGACGTATTCCCCGCCGGTGAAAAAGACATGGTGCGTACCATGTTGTCAGAATCCCTGCAGGCAGTAATCTCCCAGACGCTGATCAAGAAGATTGGCGGCGGCCGGGTCGCGGCTCACGAAATCATGATGGGTACGCCCGCAATTCGTAACCTTATCCGTGAGGACAAGGTGGCGCAGATGTATTCGGCCATTCAAACCGGTATGGCCCATGGCATGCAAACCCTCGAGCAGTGTTTGCAGAATCTGGTAAACCGTGGCCTCATCACCCGTGAAGACGCCATGGCCAAGAGTTCCAACAAGCAGGCAAACTTTTAAGGATTGATGATGGATGTACGTCCCTTTCTGAAGGTGATGGTCGAGCGTAAAGCCTCGGATTTGTTCATCACCGCGGGTTTTCCTCCCAGCGCCAAAATCGACGGTGAGCTGCGTCCGCTGGCGGAAAATGCCTTCAGCCCCGCTCAGTCACTGGACTTCGTCGAGTCCCTGATGTCTGATGCGCAGAAGAAAGAGTTTCACGAGAGTCGTGAGTGTAACTTCGCCTTTGCCGCCAAGGACCTGGGACGTTTCCGGGTCAGCGCCTTCTGGCAGCGGGAGTCTCCCGGCTGCGTGATGCGCCGTATTGAGACCAAAATTCCTGAGATGGAAGATCTCAAACTGCCGCCGGTACTTAAAGATCTTGTGATGAGTAAGCGTGGTCTTATCATCATGGTGGGTGGTACAGGTACAGGTAAGTCGACGTCGCTTGCGGCCATGGTTGGGTATCGTAATGGCCATGAACGTGGCCATATCCTGACTATCGAAGACCCGGTGGAATTTGTGCATGACCACCGTAAGAGCATTATCACCCAGCGGGAAGTGGGTATTGATACCGAGTCCTTCGATGCGGCGCTGAAAAGCTCGCTGCGTCAGGCACCGGACGTGATCCTTATCGGTGAAATACGAAGCCAGGAAACCATGGAGTTTGCTCTGTCATTCGCCGAAACCGGTCACCTGTGTATGGCCACCTTGCACGCCAACAACGCCAACCAGGCGCTGGACCGTATCATGCACCTGGTGCCTGAGAGTAAGCACCAACAGCTGTTGTTTGACCTGTCACTCAACCTGCGAGGCATTGTGGCGCAGCAACTGGTACCCAAGGCCGATGGCACTGGGCGCCGTGCGGCCATTGAAATTCTGATTAACACGCCTCGTGTGTCGAGCATTATTCAGAAAAACGAGCTGCATTTACTCAAAGACACCATGGCCAAGTCCAATGAGCAGGGGATGCAGACCTTTGACCAGGCGCTGTTCAAGCTTTATCAGGAAGGTGAGATCACCTATGCCGACGCCTTGCACCATGCCGACTCGCCAAACGATCTGCGTTTGATGATCAAGCTGGCAGGCACCGAAAGCACGGGTTCAGGCTTCCTTGAGGGCGTTACCCTGGATATGGATTGACGCTCAGTCATGAAGAAAAACCAGGCGTATGCCTGGTTTTTTGATCGTAACGGCAACTTGTGACGTAATTTCATTTGTACAAGTGCTTTCCGAAAATGGCCAATTTCGGCCGGGAAAGGTCATTGAAGACAGAGATATTCAGGAGTCAGGATGCGTAGCTTTTTGTTTTCATTACTGCTGGTTGCAGGTGTTCATCCGGCAATGGCAGAAACTGTTGAGGCACAAAACGCCGCGGAGCACACTGCGGGCACTCAAGCCGCTTGTCCTTCGTATCTCAACCATGAGTTTCGCAAGCTGCACTCAAGTGAGTCGGTGAACCTTTGCGATATTGCCGCCGGCAAACCTGTGCTCTTTATCAATACCGCCAGTAACTGCGGCTTTACTCCACAGTTCAAAGCACTTGAAGAGCTCAACAAGGAATATGGCCCCAAAGGGCTGGTACTGGTGGGTTTTCCATCCGATGACTTCTTTCAGGAAGAAAACGATGAGAAGGATACTGCCAAGGTGTGTTACCTCAACTATGGCGTGACCTTTACCATGCTGGCCACCTCGGCGGTGCGTGGCGGTGATGCCAATCCGGTGTTTGAGTATTTGGGCGAGAAAGCCGGTTCGCCCAAGTGGAATTTCTACAAGTATCTGGTGTCGGCCGATGGCAGTGAGGTACAAGCCTTTAACTCCCGCGTGAAGCCAGACAGCCTTGAGCTCAAGGCCGCCATCGAGGCTGCCCTGCCCAAAGCACTCTGAGTGTTTCAGGCAAGGGCATAAGAAATAAAAAACGCCGCATTTTGCGGCGTTTTTTATCATGGCAACATCAGGCGCCATATTGATTTTCAAAGTAGCTTTCGACAATCAATACTGCCGATACCGCATCCACCTGGCCCTTGGTCAGCGCTTTAAAACCGCCAAGTTCAAACAATCTGGCCTTGGCATCGGCTGTGGTCAGCCTCTCATCCTGGGTGGCTATCTTTACCCCGAAACGGCCATTCAAGCGGTTGGCAAACTTGCGCGCCCTCTGTGTCATCTCCTGCTCAGTGCCATCCATGTTCAGCGGCAGGCCTATCACCAGCAGATCGGGTTTCCACTCGTTAATCAACTTACCTATATCTTCCCAGTTGGGAATGCCGTCCACCGCCTTGATGGAGGTAAGCGGGTTGGCGCTGCCGGTAATCGACTGGCCAACGGCAACACCTATACTCTTGGTGCCAAAATCAAATCCCATCACTGTGCTCATCAGGCGTGCCCTGCCTGATTGGATACTTGCCAAAGCTCAAAACCAAGGGACTTGCTGGCCTGATTCCAGCGGTCTTCGTGTGGAATGGCAAACAGGATTTCATCGCTTGCGGGAATGGTTAACCAGCTGTTTTGTGCCAGTTCTTCTTCAAGTTGTCCTGCGCTCCAGCCGGCGTATCCCAGTGCCACCATAAAGTGACTTGGGGCCTTACTGGTGCCTATGGCCGAGAGTATGTCACGGGACGTGGTAAGCATCAGCTCATCCGTCAGCCTGCTTGAGTTTGCCCAGCCTTCCTGGGTGGTGTGCAGAACGAAGCCACGCTCCGGATTGACCGGACCACCCACCAGTACCTGATCGGCACTTTCTTCAAGGAGTATGCCTTCGTCAGGGAGTAAATCCAGTTGTGACAGGAGATCGCGCACGCTCATGCCAACGGGGCGGTTAATGATAAGGCCCATGGCGCCCTTGGCATCATGCTCACACAGGTACACAACGCTCTTGTCAAAGAAGCCGTCGTTAAGGCTTGGCATGGCAATCAGGAAATGATTTTTCAGGCTTTCCATCGACATGGTTATCCTCCGGCAAGCTTTACGGTAAACCCTTGTTTTTCCAGTAGCCCTTTTAGCAATTCTCGATTATCTGTCTGGATTTCAATGTCAAAATCTTTCACAGTGCCGCCGCAGCCACACTGTTTCTTCAGTTTTTGAGCCAGCTCTTTGAGCGCATCAGTGCCGAGCCCAAGCCCGCTTATCACACTGACCCCCTTGCCCTTACGGCCCTTGCTGTCTCTGTGAATGCGTACCACGCCGTCGCCTTTGGGCACCTCAACCTCAGGTGTGGGCTCATCGATTCTGCCCTTATCTGTGCTGTACACCAGTAATACGTTCGGATCGATTCTCATAGTTCACTCTGTCACAGTTTCTTTTTGTCAGTTTACCAGAGTCGGCAAATATTTGTTGCGACGCAAAAAAACAAAACACCACCTTCAAGGTGGTGTTTTGTCTGGCTAAGAGGTTAAAGCATATTCAGAAAATTGAGGACCAGCAGAATGGTTGTAATGAGGGCGCTGGGGAGTAATAAAGACTGCAATCTGGCAATCAGCAAGGTGGCACAGGTGCCGGTCAGCCCAAGTGTAAGGACGACAGGCAGCAACTTATCCGCAGATGATTGAGTAAAGAGCAGCCATAAAGACACCAATACAGCCAGAATCAGCAAGCAGTACTGGCTCCCGGAAACAGTGGCCGATGTTGACTCGGTTTTTGCTGTGTTTGTTGCTGGCACCGAGCGGGGAGCAAACAGCATGATTCCTGATGCGATGATGGCGGCGGCGATAAACCAATACATAGGGACTCCCTGCCTGAATGGAAATAAATCTAATTGATAATTATTATCAATAAATGACGGTGATGGGTCAAGATTGGAATTTGTATTTGTGGTAATTTCAGTTGTTAGTCACAAAAAGCACGGTTAAGCTGAACCTAATTGCCTGATATCTGTCTGAAAGGGCAGAAGACTTTGCTTCGGAGAGACCCTTTATGAAAAAGATTGTTGTTGCGGCGGCCTTGTTGGCCCTCAGTGCCTGTTCCAGTATGAAAACCAGCTGGGACTTTGACCCCGGAGTCACCTTTAACCAGTACAAAACCTATGCCTGGGTAGAAAAGAAAAGCGATGAAGCAGGTTATCACCTCGATGGCCTGATGGATCAGCGGGTGCGTGACGCCATTGAGACTGAGCTCGGTCAAAAGGGATTCAGCAAATCAGAAGCGGCCGGTGCCGATCTTCTGGTGAACTATCTCACCAAGGTCGACAAGAAAATCAACGTAGATACCTTCAATACCAGTTATGGCTACAACCCATACTGGGGACCCGGTTGGGGATGGGGTGGCAATGTGCAGACTCAAACCACAGTTCGCGAGTATGAAGTGGGTACCCTTATCATTGATTTGATTGATACTAAAACCGGTAAACTGGTGTGGCGCGGCTCTGTGGCCGACACTATCCGCGATAGCAATACACCCCAGGAGCGCGAAGCCAAGGTGCGTGAGGCCGTGGCAGGTGTGATGATGAATTACCCGCCAAAGTCTGACACCAAGTAAGGCTCAGCACAGTAAAAAAGCGACCCAGGGTCGCTTTTTTACTTCTTTATGAGTTGTTTTTTCATCGCGCTATTTGCGTACGCTTATCCCGCACCAGGGCACGGATCTCTTGCCCTATGGGCTGCATCGATAAACTCTGATGCTGGATGATATCGACGTTACCGTGCCAGCCAAGGGCCTCAAAGTCCAGTGGCAAAGGTACAAGGTTGCCTGCCTCTATGCCTTCCCGTACCAGATGACCTGGCAGCAGCGCCCAGCCAAAACCATTCAGCACCATGGTCAGAAGCACATGGTAATTATCGGCATGCCATACGTCCGGTGAATGGGGATCGCTGAAAACAGAATGCCCCACAGTCCTTGAGCCTATCACCAGTTGCCGATGCAGTTTGAGCTCATCCACATGGGACAGCCGCATTGTTGCGAGCGGATGATGGCTTGCCACCACGGGCTCAAAATGCACGCTGCCTACGGATTCGAAATCCACACCCTCGGGGTAGAGGGTTTCGCTGAATACCAGCCCGGCACTGGCGCGCCCCTGTTGTACCATCTTGATGATGTCGCTGCTGGAAGCTGAAAGCACCTCAATGCTGAGCCCGGGAAGTTCCTCTGCCAGTAACTTCAATATCGACAGGGTCTTGTCTATCTCAATGCCTTCGTCGTGCGCCAGCGTCAGTCGACTGGGCAGGGTGTTGTCGAGCATTGCCAGTTGTCTTTCAAGCCGCTGCTGTTGACCCAGCACAGCGCGGGCATAAGGTAGCAGTCGCTGTCCTGCTTCAGTCAGTGTGGGGTAGCGCCCGCTGCGCTCAAACAGACTGTGTCCGCAGTCAATCTCCATATTGATTACCTGCTGGCTCACCGCAGACTGCACCTTGCCCAGTTTTCTCGCGGCCGCGGAAAAGGACCCGGCTTCCACTGTGTTAACAAAGCACAATAGTTGTTCATTGGATAACATATCGAATTCTGAGATGGCAGCTAACTTTATTGCACATAATAGCAGATGGATAATCCCGTGAATGTTTCTATTCGTCACGAGGTTTGCCATGGGAAGAACAATCAAAAAAAGTCGCCGGGAAAGGCTGTTTCAGGCGCTGTTGTTTGAGAGTGTGGCACTGCTTTTGTTGGTGCCGCTCTCGACCCTGATTGCCGGGCAGCATCCGGGTGACATGGCAATTGTTACGGCGGCTCTGAGCCTCTATGCCGTTTGCTGGAGCTATGTTTACAATCAGCGTTTCGAGTGGCTTTGCCAACGATTTGCGCTGCAAAAAAACGCTGTGGTGAGAGTCTGCCATATATTGGGCTTTGAACTGGGCCTGATGTTGGCCACCTTACCCGCAGTAGCCTGGTATCTGCACATCAGTCTATGGCAGGCGTTGCTGCTTGAAACGGGATTTTTGGTGTTCTTCCTGCTTTATGGCCTGGTATTTTACTGGGTGTACGATGAAGTCAGGCGGCGCTCGTTTGAGCAGGAGATGACCAACAACCGGCTGTCGTCCTTACGACCAAAGTAGAGAAGCCTGCGAGGCGTGCTGCTGATAAGCTTTGGCTTTGCCAAAACGTTTGCGCGGCCAGCGGCTTTTACACAGGGAATAACAAGAATATGCAGTCATTTCTGACCTCTTGGTTTACAGCCGAACAGCAGGCGCTCGATGCTGGCGAACTCGACCCTCACCAACCCGGCGAGGCTCCGGCGAGCTACAAAGCACAGTGGTCCATGTTGCTCGAGCAGGCAAATCAGGGGGAGTTGGAGCATTGGCAGGCAACGCCTCCCGGCACTCTGGCTCTTATTCTCCTGTACTCGGCGGTACCTGCAAAGCTGGGGTTACCCTATCAGGAGCGTCGTCACTTCAAGGCCAGAGCCCTGTGTCTTAACGGCATTCGTCGTGGCTTTGATACCCAACTCGACCTTGGCGGCCGCCACGGTTTTTATACCCCGCTTTATCACTCCTGGCTCGATGAGGACAAGGCGCTGCTGGCGCGTTTGCTTGCCGGTATGAGAGCCATCGCCGCCGATGAGGATCCTGCCCGTTGCCGTCTGGCACTCTGGCAGCAGTGGCATACACAGGCCATGCCGATTTTGGCTGCCACAGATTCTCAGTCAATTGATTGAAATCCTGGATGGCGCTGCTAGGCTTTTCGTTGACGTCGAACAAAATCCTTTTTCTTTGCAAATTAAGCAGTAAAATATCTCTCGTTGTTGATTGGGGTTCATAACCCCGAATGCCGGAATCTCCGGCGATGATTAACACATCCCGGGATTTCACTATGAACCCTTGGCTTTGCGTTGGTGTGCTGGTTGGACTGATAAGTTTGCCGCTGCATGCGATAAGCGACAAAGATGGAGATGGAGTACCTGATTTCAAGGATGCCTGTCCCGGTACGCCGGCGGGCAGCAGAGTGGGGGCCAACGGGTGTATTATTCCGGTCAGTGCGCCTGCTCCTGTGTGTCTGATGACGTCACAGATGAATCCATACCCATCCAGTTGTCACCAAGGCGAAATCCTGTCGATCTATTTTGATTTTGGATCGGCCTTCGTGCCTTTTGAAGCTGCCGCCAAGCTGGCGTGGTTGGCAAAGAGTATCGAGTCAGACACTGTCTCGTTGCTGCTTCAGGGGCACACAGACGACATAGGTTCAGAAGCGGCCAATTATCGCTTGTCAGCCGAACGCGCTGACAATGTTGCAGCTAGCCTCGCCATGGATTTTGCTATCCCTAAAGCGAGAATAACGACAGCATCCTTTGGGGAGTCAATGCCTGTTGCCCCCAATAACACCGAGATAGGCCGACAGCAAAACCGCCGTGTCGATATTTTGATACTCGTTGAATAGCACAGTGTTTTTAAGTTAAGGGAGTAATTTCATGGATAATATCCAAGGACTCGTCGATCAGGCACCCGAGCTGATCATGACCTACGGTCTCAAAGTCATTTTCGCCATTCTCATTTTCTTGATCGGTAAATACTTCTCGAATGTAGTCAAGAAGTTAACCACCAAGATGCTGAGTAACCGCAAGGTTGATCCTACAGTAACCTCTTTTGTGGCCAACCTGGCGTGGGCGGTGGTGTTTGTGTTCACCGTTATTGCCACCCTGGGGCAAATCGGCGTACAGACGGCCTCTCTGGTTGCCGTTATCGGTGCCGCCGGTCTGGCAGTCGGTTTGGCGCTGCAGGGCTCTTTGTCCAACTTCGCCGCCGGCGTACTTATGGTGCTGTTCCGCCCATGCCGTGTGGGTGACTACATCGAAGCGGCCGGCATTGCCGGTACCGTGGATGAAATCACCATTTTCTCCACCAAGCTGCGTACGCCTGACAACAAGGTTATCGTTGCGCCTAACTCTGCCATCATGAATGGCACCATTACCAACTACTCAGCCATGGACACGCGCCGTGTAGACATGGTGATTGGTGTGGCCTATGACGCCGATATCAAGCTGACCAAGAAAGTCCTGACCGACATTCTGGACAACAACCAATACGTACTGAAGGACCCGGCTTACACCGTTGCCCTGAGTGAACTGGGCGCGTCCTCCATCAACTTTGTTGTGCGTCCATGGGTTAAAGGCGCTGATTTCTGGGCCGCCAAGTTTGAGCTGACCGAGCAAATCAAAAATGCCCTCGATGCCAATAACATTGGTATCCCTTATCCTCAGATGGATATCCATGTGAAGGAACTGCCTGCGGCCAAATAAGCCACAGCAATGAAAAGAGCCGGCAATCGCCGGCTTTTTTTATGCCAGGGCTAGCGGTATTGGCCACACTTTGCAACACTCAGCTATCGGTTGATGACAGGGAGAAAAACAATGTTTAAAAAGGCGTTATGCATAGGCTTGGTTCTGTTTGCTGCTCAGGGGATAGCCCAGGAAAGAGACAGCGTCACCATGGGGGGAAAGCAGGTGATGCTGTCCGGAAATTTACCTCAGGTGGGTGAAACTGCACCGGGGTTTCGTGTGGTTGATGGGTCATTCAAGCCGGTAGCATTAAGTGACTTTAAGGGCAAAACGGTACTCATCAGCGCCGTTCCCAGCCTGGATACAGGCGTGTGCGCCTTGCAGACCAAGCGCTTCAATGACGAAGTGGGTAAGTTTGATGGCAAATCTGTGGTGATGCTGACCCTGAGCACAGATTTACCTTTTGCACAGAAGCGTTTTTGCAAAACAGAGGGTGTTGAAAATATTCAGGTATTATCAGACTCAGTTTGGCGTAATTTTGCCGAGGAGTATGGCCTGCTGATAGAAGACAGAGGCTTGCTCGCCCGCAGCATCTTTATCGTGGATGCCGAGGGCACCTTAAGATACAAAGAGCTGGTTGGCGAAGTCAGTCAGCATCCGGATTATGATGCGGCCCTTGCGGCCTTGAGAGACATCAGTCAGCAATAATAAAAAACGCCGGCAATGCCGGCGTTTTTTATGGCGTATTCAGTGGCGAGCATCGCTTTGGTAGTTAAAGGTTGGCATCGACCAGTGGTAACGGATAGCGCACATACGCAGACCAAATCCCAGCAGCAAACACCCCAGCAGGCTTGGCCAGCCGCCAAAACCACTCAGGGCCAGCAGCACGTAAAGGCTGGCGGTGAGCAGGGATGCCAGCGCATAAAATTCTTTTCTGAAAATCAGTGGGATTTCATTGCACAGAATATCTCTGAGCACACCACCAAAGACGCCTGTGACCACCCCCATGGCAACCGCCACCACAGGGCTGTAGCCCAGCATCAGGGTTTTTTGGGCGCCGGTAATGGAAAACACCGCCAGCCCCAGTGCATCGATGGCGAGGAATAAACGGCCAAGATAGCGCATCAGCGGGGCGATAAGCACAGTCAGCAGCGACGCAGCGGCAATGGCAATCAGATAGTGCCAGTTGGCAATCCAGATAAGCGGATAGTTGCCAAGGAGCATGTCCCTCAGGGTGCCGCCGCCAATGGCAGTGACCAGACCAATTATCACCACCCCAAAGAGATCCATCTGTTTGCGTCCGGCGGCGAGTGCGCCTGTCATGGCCTCGGCCAATACGCCGATAAGCCACAGCAGCATAATAAATTCTGTTTGTTCCAAAGGAAGACGTCTCTTGGGTAAAAGCCGCATTCTGCCCTAACCACAGGGCTTTTCAATCAAGATTAACTTTCCACATCCATTAGTTTTAATTATGTGTAAAAGACTTGTTCAAGCCTCTGTCAGCGTGCAATGGCACAAAGATGCTGGCCTTCACGGGGTAAGGTCTGGATAATCGGCCAGTCAGTTGTATTACTACCCCGGGGAATTAGCATGAAGGCAGATTTCAGAAGCGATACAGTCACTCAGCCAACCGCAGCAATGCGCCAGGCCATGTCACAGGCCCCGGTGGGGGACGATGTGTATGGTGACGACCCCACAGTTAATCGTCTCGAGGCCATGGCGGCGGAAATGCTGGGTTTTGATGCCGCACTTTTTACCTCTTCAGGTACCCAGGCCAACCTGCTGGCACTGATGAGCCACTGTGAGCGCGGTGATGAATACATCTGTGGTCAGGACGCCCACAACTACCGGTTTGAGGGCGGCGGCGCCGCCGTGCTTGGCAGCATTCAGCCCCAGCCGCTGCTCAATCAGGCCGATGGCACCATCGCCCTTGGCGACATAGAAGCGGCCATCAAACCCGATGATGTGCATTACGCCCGTACCCGCTTGCTTAGCCTTGAGAACACCATAGGTGGCAAGGTGCTGCCGATGGACTATTTGGCCGAAGCTCAGGCACTGGCCTTTAACCGGGGTCTTAAAATTCATCTGGATGGCGCCCGCCTGGTCAATGCCGCGGTGGCGCTGAATAAGCCAATGGCTGAGATTGCCGGGCATTTCGATTCTGTCTCTCTGTGTCTGTCCAAGGGGTTGTGTGCGCCCGTGGGCTCTTTGTTGCTTGGGGATGACAGACTGATCCATAAGGCGCGCCGCTGGCGCAAGATGCTGGGGGGCGGTATGCGCCAGGCCGGGATTTTGGCCGCTGCGGGCATCATAGCGCTGGAGTCTCAGTGGCAACGGCTCACCGAAGATCACGACAATGCCGCGCTCCTTGGCCGTGAGCTGTCGATGATAGAGGGTTTTGAGGTCAACACGGCCTCAATCCAGACCAATATGGTGTTTGCCAGGGTTGCCGAGCATATCGACATCAAGCGTATTGCCGCTGAGTTGGCGAGTCAGGGCTTTATTATCAGCCCTTCTAAAAACTTGCGTCTGGTCACCCACAATGACATCAGTCGCGATGCTGTCCTGGCCTTTGTGGCGGCGCTGAAAAGCGCGCTCTGATTGCGCTTTTTATGTGCATGACGCGCGTTCCTGGTGCAGAAATCAGCGATTTAAATCAGTTAATGTTTTTAATTAGTTGAAATATAAGGTTTAAAATTTTGGCTTAGAGGTTGCTTTAGTCATGGGGCCCACTATCACGGAGGACGCCCCATGAAATTCTTAAGCCGTCGTTTGGTTAAACCCGATCACCTCAATCCCGCCAACACCCTCTTTGGTGGCCAACTGCTCAGCTGGCTCGATGAAGAGGCGGCAATCTTTGCTGCCTGTCAGATGAAGAGCGACAGACATGTGACCAAAATCATCGCTGAAATCAATTTCATTACCCCGGCAAGAGCCGGTGATGTGTTGGAGTTTGGCTTTGAACTAATCAGTGTGGGCCACAGCTCCATTGCGGTGAGAGCCATGGTGCGCAACAAGGTGTCCCAGTTGCCTGTGGTGACGGTGGAAAAGCTGGTGTTTGTGCACGTGAATGAGAAGGGACTCCCCGCACCCCATGGGATGCGGGCAGCAGCGGCCTGATCAGTTCTTTTCTTCGCTCAACTCTTCTTTAACTGAGTTGACTGCATCGCGGGAGGCATGGCCGACGGCCTTGGTGGCATCGCGGGTGGCGTGACCTATTTCGCGGGTCACTTCTTTGGTGGTGTGGCCAACGGTCCGGCCAGCGTCTTTCAGTTCTGCGCAGCCGCCCAGCAGGGTAATTGCCGTCAATACGAGTAAGGCTTTCATGGTAGCTCCTTGGTTGATGGCGCCCACTATAGCAGCAGGCGGCTTTCCTTGAAAAGTCACCGGTGCCCATCGGGAAGCTCCTGTGTTATCGTTCACAAAACAATAACAAGATGCCCCGGCAGCGAACCGATCATGACAAACCTTCACTCCCAATGTGTTATCCGCCAGATGCAGCCCGAGGATTTCGATGCTGTATTGGCTTTGGGCGAAGCCGTTCACGGCGACGGCTATCTCGATTTACCCCATTTGCAATCCCTGTGGCACGCAGGGGTGAAGGCCGGCATCAACGCAAGCTTTGTGGCGCTTGACCAAAACGGCCTGCTCGGTTTTCGCCTTACCCTTGCCGCCGGGCAATGGCAACCCGACCGCTGGTGCTCGCCAGCACTCTGGGGGTTAGACGCAGACAGGGTGTGCTATTTCAAATCCAACACCCTGGCACCCGAGGCCAGAGGCAAAGGGCTTGGCGGCGTTTTGCTGCGATATGCCGTCGATGCTGTCAGGGCTCAGGGCGCGCTTGGCGGCATTGCCCACCTGTGGCAGGAAAGCCCCCACAACGCAGCGGTGCGTTATTTCACCAAGGCCGGTGGCAAGCTCATCAAGGCCCACCCCGACCGCTGGAATCAATCCCACGACAACCCGGATTACCTTTGCACTCTCTGTGGCAACGATTGCCACTGCACGGCGTGTGAAATGTTATTGGTGTTTCAGGAGTCCTAATTGTACGACCCATTAATCAGCGCCAATCCGGCGCAGCAAGCTTTGCCGCCTACATTTTGGTCGGATACTACTGAGCAGTTACCCGAGGCGCCTTCACTCAGGGGGCATCAGCAGACCGATGTGGTGGTGATAGGTGGCGGTTTTACCGGACTTCTCACCGCCTACTATCTTGCCACCGAATACGGCAGGCAGGTGACCTTACTCGAAGCCAACCGCATCGGTTTTGGGGCCAGCGCCCGTAACGGCGGTTTTGTACTCAAGGGCTCGGGCCGCTTAAGCTATGGGCAAATGGCCAAACGGTGGGATTTGGACACGGCAAAGGGGATTTATCAGGAGTTCTCAGAGGCGGTGGCCCGGGTTGAAGGGCTTATCCAGGATGGCAGGATTGACTGCAATCCCCAGGAAAAGGGGTATCTTAAAATTGCCCACAGCCCCAAGGCCATGCAAACCCTGCAGGCCGGCGCCGATTTTATTGCCCGCCATATGGGGCAGGGGGCCGAGTTTATCAGTCCGGCAAGGCTTAGAAGCGACTACCTTAACCATCATCAGTCTTATGGGGCGCTGCGTCTTGCCGACGGATTCGGCCTCAATCCGCTCAAGTTGCTGCTGGGCTATGCCAGGCTGGCAGGGGATGCCGGCGTGCAAATCTTTGAGCAAAGTACCGTCCTTGGCAGCGTGCGCACCGCCAAGGGGTTCACGGTGGAAACTGCACTGGGGCAGATAGATGCCAATGCCCTGGTATTTGCCGGTAACGCCTATACCCAGCCCGGTTTGACCGAGACCCTCAAGGGGCGATTTTTGCCCATTTTGAGCAACGTGATAGTGACAAAGCCCCTGTCTGAAGCGGCGCTGTCTCAGGCGGGGCTACACAGCAGGCAAGTGGCCATGGACACCCGCATCCTCAAATACTATTACCGCTTGTTGCCGGAAAACCGCTTGCTCTTTGGCGGGCGCGGCGCCGTGTGGGGCCGTGACGCGGACAATCCTGTGTACCCGGCACGTTTGAAGGAAGCCATGGACAAGGCGTTTCCATCCCTTGCGACAGTGGGCGTGAGCCACACTTGGCACGGCTGGCTGGCGGCATCCCTCGATGATATGCCCCATGTGTATACCCGACGTGGTGAAGGCTACAGCCTGGGCTATTGCGGTGCCGGGGTCTCTTTCAGCAGTCAGGCAGCCTGGCGTCTTGCGGGCATGTTAAGTGGCAGGGCGGCGCCGTCACTGCCGCTTTATGGCACGCCATTACCGGGTTTCCCCCTGGCGCCACTCAGGCGCGTGGGGCAGTGGGCCTTTTATCATTACGGCCGTCTTATGGATTCTCTGAGCTGACCTGAAGCGCCGCTTATCCCTTCACACAACCAAATAAAAACGCCCTCAAGAGGGCGTTTTTTGATGCTGTCGATTTATACCTGCAAAGCTTCAGGCTTCCGCGCTTTTAAGTTCGTCAGCGCTTTCCGGCAGGTCAAATTCTTCCAGGGGCAGCAGCTTTATCTGGAAGTAGGCATAACCTGCGCTCATCACAGGGCAGATGAGATTAAAGAAGGCAAAGGGCAGATAGGCAATGGTGGCCACACCCAGGGTGCTTGCCATAAAGGCGCCGCAGGTGTTCCAGGGAACCAGAGGACTGGTCACTGTGGCTGAGTCTTCGAGCGCCCTGGACAGGTTTACCGGAGCCAGCTTGTGGCGGGTGTATTCCAGTTTCAGCATACGGCCGGGCAGGATGATGGCGATAAACTGATCGGCGGTGATGACGTTGGCCCCTATGGCACAGCCCAGGGTGGTGATGACCAGGCTGGAGGAGGTTTTCACCATGGATAACATGCTTTGCAGCAGGCGGTTGAGCAGGCCGGTTGCCTCCATCACGCCGCCAAAGGCCATGGCAGAAAGAATAAGCCAAACGGTATTGACCATACCTGACATACCACCGCGGCTTAAGAGGCCATCGAGCATTTCATTGCCGGTACTGGCGCTGTAACCGTTGAACATGGCAATCCACAAGCCCTTGACCAGTGCCATGGCGGCGCCGAGATTGGCGTCATCGGCAAGCTTCACCACACCATCAAACTGAAACAATGCGGCGCACAGCACCCCGGCGAGGGTGCCCAAAATCACCGTGGGGAAGGCGGGCATCTTACGGTAAGCAAGATAAATCACCACCACCAGTGGCAGCAGCAGATGCGGGCCAATATGAAATTCATCTGACAACAAGGTCAGGGTGGTGTCCAGATTGGTGTCTATGCCACTGCTGTCGGCGGATAATCCGATAAACAGAAAAATCAGCAGCGCAATCACTATGCTGGGCACCGTGGTCCAGGTCATGTGGCGGATATGGCTGAAAATATCCGTGCCGGCCACGGCGGGCGCCAGATTGGTGGTGTCCGACATGGGGGACATCTTGTCACCGAAATAGGCGCCGCTGATGATGGCGCCGGCGGTGATTTCAACGCTGAGCCCCACGGCCTGTGCAATGCCGATAAGGGCGATACCCAGGGTACCTGCTACCGTCCAGGAGCTGCCGATGGACAAGGCCACGAAGGCGCACAGCAGGCAGCTGGCAGCGTAAAAATAATCCGGGCTCAGTACCTGCATACCGTAATAAATCATGGCGGGCACAGTGCCTGAGAGGATCCAGGCACCGATGAGTGAGCCGACGCTGAACAGGATAAGCAGTGCCGGTGTGGCAACACCGATACTGCGGACCATGCCCTCTTCGATATCTTTCCAGCAATAGCCGTTTTTAATGCCCACGACCATGGCGATACAGGCGGCGAGAATGAGTGCGATTTGGTTGGCCCCAGAGGAGCTGTCGGAGGAGAACAAGTAGACGGCGGCGGCGAGCATAGTGACCAGTGCCGCCACGGGGATAAGCGCATCCACCAGGCTGGGCTGTTTCTGAGAGGTCATATTTTTACATCCTGAACTTTATAATTGTTATTTCCGGCGGGGAGCCGGATGTCCGTTATGGACTTTATTTTTGCTTAGTTTGTGCTTGTGCTTGGCCGGTTTCAGCCCGGGAGTAAAATCCGGCGGAGACCGGCTGAAGCCAATCCTGACACACTTTAATGACAAAAGTCGATAACAAATCCATTACCTTTTTACCGGTATTTTTCAGTTGCAGAGTCGGTAAAACAGCCCGTCTTGCCTGGCTCAAGGCACGGTGGCGCCTGCCTGGTGGCGGATGAGGAAATCAGAAGCTGTGGGCTGGGAAAGCTGGGGAATATGGATAGCAACAGCGAGGGGGAAAGGTGGTGGGCGCCGAACCCAGGTCGGCGCCCCGTGATAATCAGAGTTTTTCCAAACGTTGCTGATAGTCGCCTATCAGGTGCTCGACTATGTCTTTGGGGTCTGCTTGATCGCAGCATTCGTCCAAAAACAGCTTGAAGGTCACCAGGGCATGACCATCGTTTTTCAGCCTCGAGCTTTGCACGGCAAAGTACGCCATTTCATCACTGGCTTTACGCACCACAAACCCTTGGTCTTCAAACGCCAGCTCACCGGACTCGCTGTGCCATTTGGTGATGCGTTTTAACGCGATTTCACTGGAGTGATTCAGCTCGATGTGGTTCTTCCAGCTCACTTCATGCTGGGGATCCTGATAGTGGGGGCAGCGGACTGTGTAGTTGTAAACATGAGTAATGGCTGTCATAGCTTTCCTGCCTTATTTGCGCTTGAAGAGGGGTTACTTGTTCGGCGCACTTTGAAGCTGCAGCGACAATGTAACTTTCCTTTTTTGTAGCACGGCATTAGCGGCTAAGAAAGGGTGCGGGATCTCAGTTTGTGGCCACTTGCTGCTTTTATCGCCGACCAGAAGGCAAAAACACGACATAAAAAATGGCCCGACATATTGCCGGGCCTGTGTTTGCCTGTTCTTTGCAGGGAATAAGCGAACAAGCGGATTGTAAGACATTTGTATCAGGCTGTAACCTGAAACCTGTTAAAGAATTGTGCTCTACCAGTCTCTGATAAGGGGATTTGTCTGATTTTGAGAGTCAGATCCCTCGCTTAGGCTCACTCATGCGATAAGGGTGCCCCTTACCCCTTAAATAGCGTTCTTCTGACATGGCCGGATGAAGGCCGAGAAGCTGAGCAAAAGGGTTCACAGGGCGAGCCCCATTTCTGACACATACTGCCGGCGTTAATGCCAGGATGCCAACAAAAAGGCCCCCGGGGGAGCACCGGGGGCCTGGCTTTGTCTTCCTTCAGGGAAGTTTAAAGCGCATTACGGAAGATCTGACAGATTTCCTCATGGGTGGCCTGTTTGGGGTTGGTAAAGCCGCAGGCATCTTTAAGGGCGTTGTCGGCGAGCACGGGAATGTCTGCTTCTTTTACGCCAAGTACCGTCAGATTCTCGGGGATGCTTACCGCCCTGGACAGTGCCTTGATGGCATCAATGGCGGCCTTGGCACCCTGTTGGTCGTCAAGCGTATCTACGGCAACGCCCATGGCTTTGGCGACGTCTTTCAAACGTGCTGCTGCCACCGTCGCGTTGTATTCCTGCACGTAGGGCAGCAGCAGAGCGTTACATACCCCGTGGGGCAGGTCGTAGAAGCCACCGAGCTGGTGGGCCATGGCATGTACATACCCCAGACTGGCGTTGTTAAAGGCCATACCGGCAAGGAACTGGGCATAGGCCATCTGTTCGCGGGCCTGAATGTCCTGTCCCTGTTTCACCGCCCGCTCCAAATATTGCTGGATAAGCTCAATCGCCTTGATGGCGCAGGCATCTGTGATGGGGTTGGCTGCAACAGACACATAGGCCTCAACGGCGTGGGTCAGGGCATCCATCCCGGTGGCAGCAGTCAAAGCCGCAGGCTTTTTCACCATCAGCTCAGGGTCATTCACCGACAGAATAGGCGTGGTGTGCTTGTCGACTATGGCCATTTTGATATGGCGGGCTTCATCGGTGATGATGCAAAAGCGGGTCATTTCACTGGCGGTACCTGCGGTGGTGTTGATGGCCACCAGGGACAGCTGCGGCTTGGCCGACTTGTCGACACCTTCGTAGTCCTTGATGTTGCCGCCATTGGTGGCGACCAGGGCGATGCCCTTGGCGCAGTCGTGGGGCGAGCCGCCGCCGAGGGAAATTACAAAGTCACAGGCGTGGGTTTTGAGCAGCGCAAGTCCGGCGTCCACATTGCCTGTGGTGGGATTGGGCTGTACGCCATCGAACACGACAGCGGTAATACCGCGTTCACCCAGTTTTTCCACCAGTTCACCGGCAATACCTATTTGTACCAATGGTTTATCTGTGACAATCAAGGCCTTTTTAAAACCCAGGGTGACGATGTCACCTATCGCATCGTCTACGGCTCCCTGGCCGAGTACGTTTACAGACGGGATAAAAAATTTAGCAGCCATAATATCTACCTCGTTGAGCTGAAATTGAATTTCTTCTGCCATTAACGATATCAGTCAGCTTGAGGCTAAATTGTGATCTCTCTCCACCTTCATATCCCCATAGTGGTAAATGAGTTCAAAAGTTGTAACCGGATAACAGTCTGCGGCGAAAATGTCGTTGCCGGGTATCTTTTACCAGCAAGCTGACTGAACAACTTTTGTGCAAGTTGCACCTTGTTGGTGCTTTTTGTTGCACATCAATGGGCTGCGATGCATCGGAGCGTTTTTGAAATCGACGCCAAGTGGATAATTTATAAGTTCATTTTGCTGAAACCAAAGTGAAGCAATCGACTGGCATGCTGTCTGCTCAGTGACCTGTATGGTCGGGACGGAGAGTGGCAGATGGGATTGGAAAAGCTCTTTTATCTGCAAGGTGTGGGAGACAGGTTTATCGACTGCGATGGCCGTGAACAGGCCATACCTGAATCCGCTCGGCTGGCAATGTTGCGTGCCCTGATGGGGCTTGAACAATCACCCGATGAGGCCGACATAGCCGCCCGGGTGGAGACCCTCGACAGCACGCCATGGACGCAGCTGCTGTTGCCGCTGCAATGGTGTTTTGACTCCCGACCGTCATTTGAGTGTCAGCTGCCTGAAAATCGGATGCTGGACATGGTGTTAACCCTGATTTCAGAGCAGGGGGAACGCCGAACGCTGACGCTTTTGGCTAAAGATGCCGAAACGAGCGGTGATTATCAAAGGCCCGATGGCCGATACCTTCGCTGCCGTTACACCCTGCCGCCCCTGGGTATGGGGGAGTATCAACTGCTGCTGTCCCATCCTGTTTTGGGGCAGGGCAAGGGAACCTTGCTGATGATCCCCGAGCAGGCCTATGGCGGCACTCAAAGCCCTGGCAAGCGTCCCTGGGGGCTTGGTATCAGCCTGTTTACCTTAAGAAGCCCGCGCCAGTGGGGCATGGGCGACTTGGGCGACCTGCAGACTCTGATTGAGCTTGCGGCAGAAGCCGGTTGCGATTTTATTACCCTGACGCCCTTGCATGCCCCCGATATCGCCAACCCGGAGCTTGCCAGCCCATACAGTCCCTGGGACAGGCGCTTTCTCAACCCGCTCTATATCGCCATCGACTTGGTGACCGAATACAGTCAATTTGCGCAGGAATTCAACGGCGGTGACTGGCTGCGTGAACGCCTTATTCTCAATCAGGCAACCCTGATTGATTACCCCAAGCTGGCCCTGCTGAAGTATCGGGCGCTGGCAAAGTTGTTTGCGGCTTTTTGGCAGCTGGATGAACTCACCGGGCGACGCGTACGCTTTGAGCGCTTTGTGGCCGGGGGCGGTGCGGCGCTGATGGACTTTTGCCGTGACGTCAGCCAAAGGGCATCCGCCCTTGAGAGTGAATGGCACAGCGACCCCCTGCTTGCCGATGCGCTGCAACGCGCCGAGTTTCACGCCTGGCTGCAGTTTGTTGCCGATGAGCAGTTGTCACTGTGTCAGCTTCGCTGCCGTCAGGTGGGTATGTCCCTTGGTTTGGTGCGGGATTTGGCAGTGGGGGCGCTTGCCATCGGCAGTGAAGTAAGCCGCTCCGGCGTGTTTTGTCAGGGGGCCGATATCGGGGCGCCGCCTGACCCTTTTGCCCGGCAGGGGCAAAATTGGGGTATGCCCCCCATGGACCCCGTGGCGCTTAAGGACTCGGCCCTAAGCCACCTCAAGGCCCTTTATCGCAGCAACATGCAAAGCTGTGGCGCGCTGAGAATCGACCATGTGATGGCTTTGACCCGATTGTGGTGCTGGCCCAAGGACGATGAAAACGGCTGCTATCTCTACTACCCCCAGGAGCTGATGCTGGCGGTATTGTGCCTTGAGAGCCACAAGAACCGATGTGTCCTGATAGGGGAAGATTTGGGCACCGTGCCACCGCTGCTCAAGGGCTTACTGCGGGAACGGGGCATTCTGGGGAATGACGTCTTTTACTTTTGCCGGGAGGGCGGGGGATTTTCGCCGCCACGTGAGCACAGAGTCGGCGCCCTGTTGCAGCTTGGCAATCAGGATGTGCCTCCCTTTATGGCGTGGTGGCGCGGCATTGACCTTGGCTTGCTTAAGCAGCTTGGGCTTATCCCCTCCCTGACCGGGGCGCGGGAGGAGCGAATCGCACTGTGCCGGGGATTGCTGCAAAACCTGGTGCAAGCCGGATGTCTGCCGACAGAGGCCCTTGGATGGGGAGCCTGTGATGGGCTGTTTTCCGGGCCAGAGGAGGCTGAGGCTCAAGTCCCCACAGGCACTGTCGCTGCAGGTTTTCACGAGGCCAAAGCCGTTTTTGATGCCCTGCTTAGCTGGCTGCCTTGCAGCCGCGCCAGATTGTTTTCCGTCAGCCTTTGGGATCTGGCGCTTGAGTCTTTACCCATCAATATTCCCGGCACCAGTTTCGACTATCCCAACTGGCGTGCCCGCATGAGCAAGTCGCTGGAAACCCTGTGGCAAAACCGTGAGTTCAGAGCGCGGCTGGAGTCGATTCGTGTGGCCCGAAGTCACTCCCACGCGGGGCGCCATAACGAGCCTGCCCGAGGTGACGCCATGGCGTACGCAGAAGACAGCGAGCGTCAACATTGACCCAACACCTTGAAATTAAAACAACTCGTTGACGTGAAAACAACTCACTGAAATGAAAACAAACCAGAATTGGAGAACCCCATGACCAGCATCCAGAGCCAGGACTCAACTCTCATCAGTGAAGATGCCGCCCGCGCACTGGCGCGTGGTCAGTATGTGGATGCCTTCTCCCTGCTGGGTATGCACACCGACAACAACCAGTTGGTGGTGCGCTGTTTTCTGCCGGGGGCACTGGCGGTGGATGTGCTCAGTGCCAAAGATGGCAAAAAAGTCGCCAGTCTCAGCGCCGAAGCCCGGGAAGGCATGTTTGCCGGGGTGATGGGCCGCAGGGTCAAGCCCTTTCCTTACCTGCTGCGGGTTGCCTACCCAAGCCATGTGGAAGATGTGTACGACCCCTACGGCTTTGAGAGCCTGCTGAGCGACTACGACCTCTACCTGTTCGGTGAGGGGCGTCAGCTGTATGCCCAGGACTTTTTGGGCGCCAATCCGAAAGAGGTTGAGGGTGTGGCCGGGGTGCTCTTTGGCGTATGGGCGCCCAATGCTGCCCGGGTGTCTGTGGTGGGGGATTTCAACCATTGGGACGGCCGTATTCATGTGATGCGCTTTCACCCTGCCAACGGGGTGTGGGACATCTTTATCCCCGGCGTGCATGACTATGCCCACTATAAATTCGAAATTTTGACCGCCGATGGCGAGCTGCTGATTAAGTCAGATCCCTTCGCCAAAACCATGGAGGCCGCGCCCAATAATGCATCCAGAGTCGCTCCCCGGTCATCCTTTGTCTGGCAGGATCAGGACTGGATGCAGGCACGGGACAAAGACTGGCATCGCCAGGCCATATCCATTTACGAGCTTCATCTGGGCTCATGGCGCCGTAAAGGCGAGAGCGGTGACACCTGGCTGACGTACCGCGAGCTTGCCGATGAATTGGTGCCCTATGTGAAGTCACTGGGCTTTACCCACATAGAGTTGATGCCCTTGTCGGAGTTTCCCTTCGACGGCTCCTGGGGATATCAGCCGGTGGGCCTCTTCGCGCCCACACAGCGATTTGGCAGCAGCGACGATTTGAAATACCTGATTGATACCTGCCACCGCGCCGGTATCGGGGTTTTGATGGATTGGGTGATAGCCCACTTTCCGGCCGATGCCCACGGCCTTGCCCGCTTTGATGGCACCTGCCTCTTTGAACATCAGGATCCACGCCGTGGCCGCCATCCCGACTGGGACACCCTGATTTTCAATTATGGTCGCGCCGAGGTGCAGAGTTTCCTGTTATCGGCTGCCACCGTTTGGCTGCGGGATTTCCATATCGATGGGCTGCGTTTGGATGCGGTTTCTTCCATGCTGTATCTCGATTACAGCCGCGCCGAGGGAGAGTGGCTGCCCAATGCCGACGGCGGCCGTGAAAACCATGAGGCCATCGAGTGCATCAAGCTGATAAACAGCCGTCTGTATGGCGAGTTTCCCGGTATCGTCATGATTGCCGAAGAGTCCACCGCCTGGGACGGCGTATGTCGCCCGGTCAGTGAGGGCGGCCTGGGGTTTGGCTTTAAGTGGAACATGGGCTGGATGAACGACACCCTGGCTTACCTTGGCAAGGATCCGGTTCATCGCCGCTGGCACCATCATCAACTGACCTTCGGCATCATGTATGCCCACAGCGAGCAGTTTATCCTGTCCTTAAGCCACGATGAGGTGGTCCATGGCAAGGCATCGCTGCTGTCGAAAATCCCCGGTGATGACTGGCAGAAGTTCGCCACCCTGCGAGCCTATTACGGATACATGTGGGGTTTCCCCGGTAAGAAACTGCTGTTTATGGGCGCTGAGTTCGGCCAGCGGGCCGAGTGGAATCACGACCAGAGTCTCGACTGGCACCTGTTGCAGTACGCGCCCCATCAGGGGCTGAGTCTGTGGCTGTCCGATCTCAATCGCCTCTATCAGAGTCACACTGTGCTTGGGCAAACGGATCACGACCTGTCCCGTTTTTGCTGGCTTGATTGCGACAATGCCGAGCAGGGCATTTATGCCTTTGTGCGGGGCGAGGGGGATGAAGCCTTGGTATTTGTGGTGAACATGACACCCCAGCCCCTGTCTGGCTATCGCCTGGGGCTGCCCTGTGAAGGCGACTGGCGAGAGCTGCTCAACAGCGATGCCAGCTGCTACGGCGGCTGTAACCAGGGCAATGGCGGTGTGATTGTGTGCACCCCCGAGCCCGCCGGTGGCCAGCCACAAAGCGCCCTGATCACCATCCCGCCCCTGGGCTGTCTGGTGCTGGGGCTCAGCCGGGATAAATTGCCCGCGACTTCGTCTGCGCCTTCAGCCGACAACGCGCTGCCCGTAAAAAAAGCCCCTGCCTCAACCAAGGCCAAGTCAGCCACCAAGGCCAAGCCCGCCACCAAGGCCAAGTCCACTGCCAAGACACAGTCTTCTGCCACTGACAAAACGCCCGCTACATCCAGGGCCAGCACCAAGTCCGGTGCCAGATCTGTGTCCAAAGCTCCGTCCAAAGCGGCGGCAAAAACCAAAGCTGAGGATCCCGGCCTATGAGCGATTTGCACCGGCGATGCGGGGTATGGCTATTTAGCGAAGATGGCGTCAGCAAGGCGCACTTCGGGGTGTTCAGTCGCCATGCCAGCGCAGTGTTCCTGTGCCTTTTCGATGAAGAGGGACGGGAGTTTTCCTATCCCATGAAGCGACGTGGTGATTTTTGGTCACTGACCCTGGATGGCATTGGCGAGGGGCAGACCTACGGCTTCCGCGCCGATGGTCCCTGGGCCCCCGCGGCAGGTCACAGATTCGACCCGGCTAAACTGCTGCTGGATCCCTACGCCCTGGCCATTGATGGGTTGCCAAAGCTTGCGGTCGCCCAGGCGGCGCAGGGCTCGGCCGGTCCACAGGACCCGCATTTTGCCCCCTCGTCCGATGGGGAAGACAATGCCGCCCTGATGCCGAGGTGCCGGGTGGTGGACCTGGCTGCATTACCGCCCTTTGTGCATCCCAAGCCCGGCTATGCCATGGAAGAGAGCGTGATTTACGAGCTCCATGTGAAGGGCTTTTCCATGGGCTTTCCCGGTGTGCCGCCTGAGCACAAAGGGCGCTTTGCCGCGCTGGCTGCGCCTGAAGTCATCCATTATCTCAAGCGGCTGGGGGTAACGGCGGTGGAGCTGATGCCCTGCCAGCAGTTTTTTGATGAGCCTTTTTTGCATGCCAAGGGCCTGTCCAATTATTGGGGCTACAACAGCATCGGCTTTTTCGCGCCCCACAATGCCTATGGCGACATCCGCGAGTTCAGGGCCATGGTGGATGCCCTGCATGGCGCCGGTATCGAGGTCATTCTGGATGTGGTCTACAACCACAGCGCCGAAGGCAATGCCATGGGGCCGGTATACAGCTTCAAGGGGCTGGACAACGCCTGCTATTACCGCCTCACCGACAGCGGGCATTACATCAATGATACCGGTTGTGGAAACACCCTGGATTTGGGGCAGCCCAGGGTGCTGGAGCTGGTGATGGACTCCCTGAGGTACTGGGCCGAGGTGGGCGGAGTCGACGGCTTTCGCTTTGATTTGGCCGCCTGCCTTGGCCGTATGCCCCATGGCTTTGATATCCACTGCGGTTTTTTTGCCGCGCTCGGGCAAGACCCTGTGCTCAAAGCGCTCAAGCTTATTGCCGAGCCCTGGGATGTGGGCCCCGGCGGTTATCGTCTCGGTGAATTCCCCGCCGCCTTTGCCGAGTGGAATGACAAGTACCGTGATGCCATGCGCAGGCTCTGGCGTGGCGACGAGCAAATTCTCGGTGAATTTGCCCGCCGTTTTCATGGCTCGGCGGATCTCTTTGAGCCCTCCCACCGTGGCCCCTGGGCCAGCCTGAATTTTATTGCCAGCCACGACGGCTTTACCCTGAGGGACCTGCTGAGTTACCAGCAGCGCCACAACCTTGCCAACGGTGAAGACAATCGGGATGGCCATCAGGAAAACCTGAGCCACAACTTCGGCGTGGAAGGCGAGGCGAGTGAGCTGGTGGCGGCCCGCAAGCACAAGGCCAGGGCGATGCTCGTTACCCTGTTTTTCTCCTTTGGGGTACCCATGCTGAGGGCCGGGGATGAGCTGTGGCAGACCCAGCAGGGCAATAACAATGCCTACTGTCAGGACAATGCCCTCACCTGGATTGACTGGGAAAGTGCCGACAGGGAACTCATCGACTTTGTGGCGGGGCTTATTCGCATCCGGCGGCAACTGCCGCTGCTTGCGGCCACCCGCTATATCCATGGCAATAACCCGGATGATGGCCGCAAGGGGCCTTTTCTGGCCTGGTTCAACGAGTCCGGCCTGCCCATGGCTGGCACCGACTGGCATCGCTGTGGCCCGCTTATCGCGGCGCTGGGCGAGCATCATCCGCTGCGTGGCTCAGAACTCTTACTGATATTGATAAACCCCAGCCAGTCGGCGGTGGACATAAGCCTGCCCCGGTTTGCCGTGTGGGAGCAGTTGCACAGCCTGTGCGGAAACAGCGACTTGCCGGCGCGGATTGAGGCGGGCGGCACCCTGACGCTGCCCGGCGTCAGTATCTGGATTTTTCACGGACACAGGGATGCCGAATCCGGCACTCAATAACGGAGACCTCACCATGGCGACCAAACGACTGAAAGCGGCGGATACCGAAACGGATAGCTGCAGACCCCAGCCCTGTGAACCCTGCGATGCGCTGCCGGCCTGTCTGGAGCGTCAGCTCAGATACAACCTGTGCCGGGAAGAATCCCGCCATCAGGATTTGTTTCATGCCCTGGCACACGGTGTTAAGGAGCAGCTGCTGGACAGCTGGCGTGAAACCCGAAAACGGGACGCCAGTGGTCCGCAGCGTCAGGTGGCATATCTGTCGCTGGAATTCCTGATGGGCAGAACCCTGGGGAATGCGCTTTTGAGTCTGGGGATAAGCGACGATGCCCGCAAGGCGCTGCTGCCCTACAGCGTGACCCTGGAGGAACTCGAGTCAGAAGAGCACGACGCCGGGCTGGGTAACGGTGGCCTTGGGCGCCTTGCTGCCTGCTTTCTCGACTCCTGCGCCAGTATGGACATTGCCGCCACCGGATATGGCATCCGCTACGAGTACGGCATGTTTGCCCAGAAAATTGTCGATGGTTATCAAATAGAACGGCCGGATCGCTGGCTGAAAGAGGGCAACCCCTGGGAGGTGCGTCTGCACGGACAGGCGGTGATGGTGCCTTTCTTTGGCCATACCCAGTCCTATGTGGACAGGGACGGCCGCCGCCATATGCAGTGGCTCGGCACCCAGGACGTGGTGGCCGTGCCCCACGATATGCCGGTGCCCGGTTATCGCAATGGCCGCATCAATACCCTGAGACTGTGGAAAGCCGAGGCCACAGATGACTTCGATTTGGAAGAATTCAATCAGGGTGACTATGCCGAGGCAGTGGCCCGGAAAAATCTGGCGGAGCAGATCACCATGGTGCTCTATCCCAACGACGCCAGCGAAAACGGCAAGGAGCTGAGGCTGCGTCAGCAGTACTTTTTGTCATCCGCCAGCCTGCAGGACTTGCTGCGCCGTCACTGTGCCAGCTTCGGCGATAACGTTGCCGATTTCCATCGCCACAATGTTATTCAGCTGAACGACACCCATCCGGCCATTGCTGTGCCCGAGCTGATGCGCCTCCTGATAGATGTGTATTGCCTGGAGTGGGACGAGGCCTGGCACATCACCTGCCACACCATGGCGTACACCAACCACACGCTGCTGCCCGAAGCCCTGGAGTGCTGGAGTGTGCGCATGCTGGGGCACATGCTGCCGCGGGTGCTGGAAATTATTTATGAAATCAACGCCCGTTATCTGGATGAAGTGGCCCACCACTGGCCCGGGGACGGCGAAATGCTGGCGCGTATGTCCATCATCGAGGAAGGCGCCGAGCCTCGGGTGCGTATGGCGTATCTGGCCATAGTGGCGAGCTTCTCCGTTAACGGGGTGGCGGCGCTGCACACCGAGCTTTTGCGCCGTGGACTCTTTAAAGACTTCCACGCCCTGTGGCCACACAAGTTCAACAACAAGACCAATGGCGTCACCCCAAGACGCTGGCTGATGAATGCCAACCCCAGATTATCGGCCCTGATTGACCGGCGTCTTGGCAGTGCCTGGCGCGAAGACTTAAGTCGCCTCGAAAGCCTCAATGCCTTTACCTCAGATTCTGACTTTATCCATGCCTGGCGGGAGGTGAAGTCGGTCAACAAAGAGGCGCTTGCGGCCCTGGTTGAGCGTGAATGCCATGTGCAGTTTGACACCGCCATGATGTTCGATGTGCAGGTGAAACGCATCCACGAATACAAGCGCCAGCTGCTGAACATTCTGCATGTGATTCACCTCTACCAGCGCATTTTAAGTGGCGACACCCACGGCATGGTGCCCCGCTGCGTGCTGATTGGCGGCAAGGCGGCGCCCGGTTATGCCATGGCCAAACTCATTATCAAGCTGGCGGGCAATGTGGCTCACATGGTCAACAGTGACCCCCATGTAACGCCCTGGCTGAGGTTTGCCTTTTTGCCCAACTACAACGTCAGCGCCATGGAAGTGATAGCACCGGGCACCGACCTGTCTGAGCAAATCTCCACCGCGGGCAAGGAGGCCTCGGGCACCGGCAACATGAAGTTCATGATGAACGGCGCCCTCACCATAGGCACCCTGGATGGGGCCAATATTGAAATTCTTGAAGCCGTTGGGGCGGATAACTTCTTCCTCTTTGGCCTTAATGCCGACGAGGTGGCGGCCCTGAAGCCCCACTATCGCCCACAGGACTACATCCGTCATTCGGTTGCTTTGGAGGGGGTACTCGAGCTCATCCGCAGCGGGCATTTCAGTTTGCAGGAGCAGGGCATCTTCGACCCGATTATCGCAGCCATTGAAAGCCCATGGGATCAGTGGATGACCGCGGCCGACTTTGAGTCTTACCTCAGTGCCCAATATCAGGCGGCAGCACTTTATGCCAACAAGGACGCCTGGGCCCTTTGCAGTATCCGTAACACCGCGGCCAGTGGCCGTTTTTCATCCGACGCCACCATAGCCCGTTACCGGGATGAGATTTGGACCGGTGCCTGAATTTGACGCAGCCAAGGAGCCTTTAATGCCCAATCACAGCCCTCGCTTCATCAGTAACCTGACCCGTGAAACCTATGCCCTGATCCTCGCAGGAGGTCGTGGCTCGCGCCTGTTTGAACTGACCGACTGGCGCGCCAAACCGGCGCTCTATTTCGGCGGTAAGTTCCGGGTCATCGACTTTCCCCTGTCCAATTGCATCAATTCAGGCATCCGCCGGATAGGGGTGGTCACCCAGTATCAGTCCCACTCGCTTATTCGCCATGTAATGCGTGGCTGGGGCCATTTCAAACGTGAACTGGGGGAGTCGGTGGAGATTCTGCCTGCATCACAGCGTTATTCGGAAAGCTGGTATCAGGGCACGGCAGATGCCGTGTTTCAAAACATCGATATCATCCGCCACGAGCTGCCAAGGTATGTGATGATCCTCTCCGGTGACCATGTGTACCGCATGGATTATGCGGGCATGCTCGCGGCCCACGCCCAGTCGGGCGCCGATATGACGGTGTGCTGTCAGGAAGTGCCGGTTGCCGAAGCGGCTGGGAGTTTTGGGGTGATGGAAGTGGCCGAAGATATGCGCGTGGTGGGATTTGAAGAAAAACCCGCCAATCCTTCCTGTCTGCCACACGACCCTGAGCGCTGTCTGGCATCCATGGGTAACTATGTGTTCAACACCGAGTTTTTGTTCGACCAACTGAGAAAAGACGCCGAAAACGCGTCCTCTGAGCGCGACTTCGGCAAAGACATCATTCCGTCCATCATCCGCGAGCACAAGGTGTTTGCCTATGCCTTCAAGAGCGGTCTTGGCGCCGGTCAGGATTACTGGCGGGATGTGGGCACCCTGGATGCCTTCTGGCAGGCCAATATGGAGCTCTTGTCCCCTGAGCCACACCTGAATCTCTATGATGCCAAGTGGCCCATCTGGACTTATCAGGAGCAGTTGCCGCCGGCCAAGTTTGTGTTTGACGATGAAGACAGGCGGGGCTGTGCAACCGACTCCATTGTTTCCGGCGGCTGTATCATCTCGGGCGCCAGGGTCAAACGCAGTGTGCTCTTCAATGAGGTGCGGATTTGCTCTTATTCCGAGGTGGAAGGGGCGGTGATATTGCCCGATGTGGTGGTGCTGCGTAATTGCCGCCTCAGGAATGTGATTATCGATCGCGGCTGCGTTATCCCGGAAGGCATGGTGATTGGCCATAACCACGACCACGACAGGGCCAGAGGTTTCAGGGTGACAGACAAGGGGGCGGTGCTTATCACCCGTGAGATGCTCGGTTTGCCCGTGGGCTTTGAATAAGGTGGTAGACGTGTTGCAAAAACCCGATGAAGTTATCCCGGTACAGACAGCAACTCCCCTGCAGGTACTGATGCTGTGCGCCGAACACGGCGCCCTCGCTGGAGCCAAAGTTGGCGGCATGGCCGACGTGCTGGCGGGTTTGCCGCCGGCGCTCAAGGCCTGCGGCGTGCAGGCCAGTGTGGTGATGCCGGGATACGGCTTTCTTGGACAGCAGGCCCATGCCGGTGATGGTGAGCAGCGTCTCGTCTTCAGCGTGCCTTTTCGTCATCGCATGGAGCAAATTAGTCTGCAGCGGATAACCGACCCACGGGATGATGGCTTAAGCATTTATCTGCTGGACAATCCGGCGTGGCACACGGCGCCGGGTCAGATCTATGTTGCCAGCGGTGATGGCCGTCCTTTCGCCGATGACGCCGATCGCTTCGCGCTTTTTGGTGTAGCGGTGGCCGAGGCGCTCTTGCAGGGGTTAATTCCAAAGCCACATGTCCTGCATCTTCACGACTGGCATCAGGGCTTTTTTGCGCTGCTGCGCAGTATCGACCCGCGCTACGGGCAGCTTAAGGCCATACCTTCAGTGCTCAGTATCCATAATCTGGCGCTGCAGGGCACCCGGCCCCTGGCTCAGGAGGCATCGTCCCTCGCGGCCTGGTATCCCTGGCTTGAAAAGTATCCTGCAGCGATCCTCGACCGCCGTTATCCCAATTGCGTTAACCCTTTGCGGGCGGCCATTTGCCTGAGTGACAGGGTGCATCTGGTGTCGCCCAACTATTGCCGTGAGGTGCTCCGGCCATCAGACCCCATCACGGGTTTTGTGGGCGGTGAGGGGCTGGAAGCGGACTTGCAGCACTGCGATGGGAAACAGCAACTGGTGGGGATCCTCAATGGCTGTGATTATCCCGATGATCAGGAGGACAGGAGACCCTCGATACAGGAACTGGTGCTGGGGTGTCACCGAACCCTCACGGCAGCCCAGGCCAATCGCGATACCGTGCGGGCGATAGACTTTATCGCGGCGCAGCGATTGTGGCAGCCAATGGAAGAAAAGGCCTTTTTACTGACCTTTGTGGGGCGCCTGACCTCGCAAAAGGTCGCGCTGCTCTGTCGCAGTCTCAATGGTAAAAGCGTGCTGGAGCACATACTGGCGCGACTCGCGTTATTCAGTCCCGCCGCACGCTTTTTTATGCTCGGTAATGGTGATGAACAGATAGCGAGAGTCTTTCAGCAACTGGCGGCAAGGCACGATAATTTCATTTTTATCAATCATTTTGATGTGAAACTGTCGGAACTTGTTTATCGGCGCGGGGATCTTTTTTTGATGCCCAGCAGCTTTGAACCCTGCGGCATCAGTCAGATGCTTGCCATGCGCAGCGGTCAGCCCTGTCTGGTGTCCAGCGTGGGTGGGCTGGTGGACACGGTGAAGGACGGCGAAAATGGCTGGCGCTTCGAAGGAGATGACACAGATTCTCAGGCTCGGGCCTTGCTGAGTAAGCTGGATTTCCTGCTTGAAACCACTGGTACGTCAGACTGGCAGCGGGTCGCAAAAGCGGCATTGGATACGCGTTTTTCCTGGGAAGAGGCCGCAGCGTCCTACCTGAATAAACTCTACCGGCCATTGCTCGGGACATACTGATTCCCTCTGCTACAATTCTCTCATCGCTGGGGCTTTTATCCTTTGTGTAACAAGAGCATGATGGAGAAAGTCTCAGGTATTCAAACCCGGGAGAATTCACGCAGACAATGACCCAGGGCATTTTCTTTCCACTGGTCCAAAATGCCGCGCTGCTCTTGGCGCTGGTGTACCTGTATGACGCCATCCCCTGGCTGAAACAGCAGCGGATCCGGTGGTTTTGGCACGTCATGCTGGGGGTGGTGATTGGCGCCATCGGCATGACCATTATGTCGGCTCGCTATGAGTTTGCCGAGGGTATCTACTTTGATACCCGCGCCGTGCTGCTCAGCGTTTGCGGTCTCTATTTCGGTGCTATTCCAACGCTGATTGCCTCAGCCATGATGGCCGTCTATCGCTACGGCATGGGTGGCCCTGCCATGCTGGCCGGTATCGCCGGTATCGCTTTCAGCGCGGTGATGGGGCTGCTCTGGCGCCTGCGCTGGCAGAAAAATCTGATTGAAATAAGCACAGGTCAGCTGTTGCTGCTGGGGGGGCTGGTTCATCTTGGCACCTTGCTGTGTTTCTTTATCATGCCCTTTGATCTCGCCTGGGCGCTCATATCGACCATAGGCACCACTGTGATGCTGGTATGCCCCCTGGCGACCTTGCTCCTTGCACGGCTGTTGGCCCGGCGGCTTGAGATAGAACGTGACGAAAAAATAAAACTGCAGGATGACTTCCTGTTTCGCTCGCAATTCAATGTCGGCAACATCGGCATTGCCATCACCTCTGTGGACAAGCGCTGGATTAAGGTTAATCCCCGGTTGTGCCAGATGCTCAAGTATTCTGAAAAAGAGCTGCTGTCGATGAACTGGGAGCAGATGTCCCACGAAGACGATATCTCGGTGGATCTTGCCCATTTCAATCAAATGCTGGCGGGGGCCATAGAACAGTACGAACTCAACAAACGCTTTTATGCCAAAGACGGCAGCATTGTTTACACCCATATGACGGTGGCCTGTAAGCGCATTGCGGGCAAGGTACAGCTGGTGATTGCAGGTTTTATGGATATTTCAGCCCAAACCCAATCAGAAATGTCTGTGCGCGCCAGTCGGGAGCAGTTGTCCCTGGTGCTTGCCTCCGCCGAGCTGGGGTTTTGGGACTGGGATTTGAAAAGCGACCTGATTGAGCGTAACGAGCGCTGCGCCGAGATGCTGGGGTGCTCCGTGGAGGAGATGCGTCAGAACCACAGGATCTGGATGGACTCCATTCATCCGGATGATCGCATGGCGGTGCTCAAGTCTATCGATCGGCATCTGCAAGGTCATACCGAAAGCCACAACATGGAATATCGCATCATTCGAAAAAATGGCGAGACACTCTGGGTCCGTGACACGGGGCGGGTGATGCAAAAAGACAGCAGTGGCAAAGCGGTCAGGATGTGCGGTGTACATTTGGATATCACCAATGTCCGCAATAATCAGGAGCAAATGGAACTGGCGGCCTCGGTATACAACAACTCCAGTGAAGCCATGAGCGTGATGGACCACAAGGGCAACATCATCACGGTTAACGCCGCTTTTGCGGATATCACAGGTTATTCGGCCAGGGAGGTGCTGGGGCGCCATATCAGCCAATTTTACTGCGCCCGCAACAAGCCGGCTTTTTATGATGAGGTGAATCTTGCCATCAAAGAAACCGGCCGCTGGCAGGGTGAAATGTGGCAAGAGCACAAAAACGGTAAGGAGTATCTGATTTGGCTTACGGTGAATACCATTTACGATGCTTATCACAGGCCCCATCGCCGGGTGGCGCTCTTTTCTGATATCACTGAGAAGAAGGCCCAGGAGCAGCTTATTTGGCAGCAGGCCAACTACGACCCCCTCACCAAGTTGCCCAACAGGCGTATGTTGCTGGATTACCTCGACCGGGAGATTTCGCTGGCAACCCGGCAAAAAAGGCGGTTTGCGCTGATGTTTTTGGATTTGGACTTTTTCAAAGAGGTTAACGATACCCTGGGTCATGACATGGGGGATAAGCTGCTCATTGAGTGCGCTGACAGAATCAAAGCCTGCGTGCGTGACTCGGATGTGGTGGCTCGCCTTGGCGGAGATGAGTTCACTGTGATGATCCGGGACGTCCAGGATGTTGGTGGGATCGAGCGTGCTGCCAGCAAAATCCTCAAGGCCATTGCGGAGCCGTTTCAACTGGGGCCGGAATCTGCCTATATCAGTGTGAGTATCGGCATTACCCTGTTCCCCGAAGATGCTTCTACCCGGGAAGCCTTGCTCAAAAATGCCGATCAGGCCATGTACGCGGCCAAGGAGCAGGGACGCAACCGATTCAATTACTTTACCCCCTCGATGCAGGAGCAGGCCAAGTACCGGATGCGGCTTATTCAGGACTTACGCTTTGCTATCGAACACCAGCAGTTCAGTCTGGTGTATCAGCCCATAGTGCACCTGCCAAGCGGCAAGGTGCACAAGGCCGAGGCCCTGCTGCGCTGGCATCATCCTGAGCGGGGTTACATTTCGCCGACCGAGTTTATCCCGGTTGCCGAAGACACAGGGCTGATTATGGAAATTGGTTCCTGGGTGTTCGAGCATGCCGCACGGCAATGCCGCGACTGGCATAATGCCTATGGTGCGACCATTCAACTGTCGGTGAACAAGTCGCCGGTGCAGTTTCGTGATGAAGGGGAAAACTTTGAGCGTTGGGTCGCCCTGTTGCAGGAGCTGGAACTGACCAACGGCGGGATCTGCATCGAAATTACCGAAGGCCTGTTGCTGGATGCCTCCTCCGGGGTGGCCGAAAAACTGCTGACCTACAGGGACGCCGGCATTCAGGTGTCTTTGGACGATTTTGGCACCGGCTATTCCTCGCTGGCGTATCTGAAAAAATTTGATATCGACTACCTTAAAATCGACCAATCCTTTACCCGCCATCTGGAAGAGGACGCCAGCGACAGAACCCTGTGTGAGGCCATTATTGTGATGGCACAAAAGCTGGGGATGAAGGTGATTGCCGAAGGGGTTGAAACCGCAAAGCAGCAAGAGATCCTCAAGGCCATGGGGTGTGACTATGCCCAGGGGTACCTCTATTCGGCGCCTGTCTCCCGGGAAGAATTTGAGGCGCGTTTTCTGGCTACGGATGATGATGCCGCGCTTCAGTCAAAGAATCATAGGACCAAGATAGCCGCCAAGGCCAATCCGTCCAAAAAAGCACAGGATGCCTGAGTTGCAAAATACAAGGCCTGTCTTGCTGACTAAACCCTTTTGACCTTAACCGGCGCGCCGTTATACTGCGCTCCTTTTTGCTAACTGGCAGTGCTGAGCAACTCGCCACCACAGGAGACTTATGTCCTTCGATTCGCTGGGATTGGCAGCGCCCCTGCTACAGACACTGATACAGTGCGGATATCGTGCGCCAACAGAAATTCAGGCCCAGAGTATCCCGGTGCTCCTCAGTGGCCGCGATTTGATTGCGGTGGCGCAAACCGGCAGCGGGAAGACGGCGGCCTTTGCTCTGCCCATCTTGCAGCAGTTGGCTGCCAGGAAGCCGCGAGGCAGTATTCAGGCGCTGGTACTGGTGCCAACCCGGGAGCTTGCGGTGCAGGTCGCTGATGCCTTTACGCGCTACAGTGCTGGCCTGGGGCTGACGACGCTGGCGGTTTACGGTGGGGTGAATATTCGTCCCCAGCGCCAGGCGCTTGCCGCCGGGGTCGATATTCTGGTGGCGACACCGGGGCGCCTTTTGGATTTGACCGGCCAGTTTGGTCTGTCGCTGGCTGAGGTCAACACCCTGGTGCTGGATGAAGCAGACCGCATGCTCGACATGGGATTTGCCCCCGACATAGATAAAATTCGCCGTCAGCTTGGACCACACCAAAGCGCCATGTTTTCAGCGAGTTTTGCCGAGCGGGAACGTGAGTTGGCAGGACGCATGCTATCCAACGCCGTGAGCCTTACCGCCATGGATACCGGCCGCGTTCCCCAGCAGCTTGCCCTTGAGGTCTTTATGCTCGACAAACCTAGATGGGCTGAGTTTGTGGCTGAGCTTGTGGGCAAGCGCAACTGGCGCCAGGCGCTGGTGTTTGTGCCATCCCGGGATGAGGCCAATGGGTTGGTGGCAGAGCTTGCCCTCGACGGGCTGCAGGCGGCTGCCTTCCATGGCGAGCGAACCCAGGGCGCCAGACGACGCGGGCTGGATGAGTTCAAGTCCGGCAAGCTGAGATTGCTGGTGGCAACCGATGTGGCGGCGCGGGGACTGGATATCGAAGACTTGCCCGTGGTGATAAGTCTGGGGCTGCCCCACGGTGAAGAAGACCTGATACATCGCCTTGGCCGCAGCGCCAGAGCCGGGCGGGAAGGCCTTGCAGTGGTAGTGCTGTCACCGGAAATGCGCGCCGATTTGCCCCTGCTGGAGGCTCTGTGCCCGACATTGCCCGAGGTAATCACCCCAGTGGGTTACAGCGCGAAAGATCCCCTGCCGCAGCGGTATCGCGACGGGACTGCAACCAAGCCGGCAACCAAGCCTGCCAACAAGTCTGGCCACAGTGGCAGTCGCTCAGGCCGCGGTGCAGGCAATCGTACGAGCGGTCGCTCTGGCAGCCGCACAGACAGCCGCTCAGGCAGCAATGGCTCACAGCGACAATCAGGAAAGCCAGCCCGGCAGGGGAACGCGCCGAAACGGCACTCCCGTGGCTGAGGGTGTCAGTCGTGGGGCTTTTGGGTACACTGGCAAGCCTTGAAGGCGTGGCGGTTCATCGCGGTGCCGCTCACCAAGAGAGGCCTCTAGAAAGGCTGCTCACCGAAATAGGCAAAGGGGCCATTTGAGCCGAAGGAGTCTTGCCATGTTGCTTGGAAACATCCCCGTCAATGTCATCACAGGTTTTTTAGGTGCAGGTAAAACCAGTTTTATCAAACAATTACTGGCGCAAAAGCCCGAAGAAGAAACCTGGGCCGTGCTGGTCAATGAATTTGGTGAAGTCGGCCTGGACGCCGCCTTGCTGGGGCGCAGCCAGGGGTTAGTGATACGAGAGGTACCCGGTGGCTGCATTTGCTGCGCCGCAGGCGTACCCACCCGGGTGGCGGTGGCCCAGCTGCTGAGGCAAGCCAGGCCCAGCCGTCTCCTGATTGAGCCCACAGGACTTGGGCATCCTGCCAATATTCTCAAAACCCTGATGGCACCCGAGTATCAGGGGGTGTTATCCATCCAGCGCACCCTGTGTTTGGTGGACCCGCGAAACCTGAGTGATGCCCGATATACCCAAAACGACATCTTCAACCAGCAGCTGGCGGTGGCCGATCTGGTGCTGGCCTGCAAGGCCGATGTCCAGGCGCCCGATTTTCTCGCGACCCTTGGCGCTTATGTCAGCGATATCAATCCAGGCGCCCCGGTGTTCCCGTTTTCTGCCAAAGGGCCTTTCTCCGAGGCCCTGCTGACGGCCATGATGCAAACATCGACCCGGGCGCCGCGTCTGATGTCTCCGGCAGTTCCCCGGGGCCTCTTTGCCAGCAAACCGTCAGGCGCTATGAGCCTCTTTGATGAAGGCGATGGCGCACAGACCTTGCAATTCAACGCCCAGGGTTTTATCCGTAAACCCCATCAGGCCGATGGCATTTTTGCCTGTGGCTGGTGTTTCAGCGCCGGGTGGTGCTTTGACTTTGATGCCCTGATGGCCGTGGTCGAGGCCAATCCCAGTCTGAGACTCAAGGCGGTGATGATAACCGCAGATGGTATCCTGGCAATCAATCGATTGGACACAGAGCTGAGTCTGGCGGAGCTCGATGACGCCATGGACTCCCGCATCGAATTTATTGCCACCGCCCCCCTCGACTGGGATGCCATTGAAGGTGCACTGCTTAAAAGCGCTGGCTTGCTGAGATAAATGCAGGGCTTGCAAAGTGTCCCTTCAAACTCAGATATCCTGAGTCAGCCGACAGCGACTTTATTCCGCCTCCTCACGGGGCGCTGGCCGGGCAGGGGATAACTGGCTACAATCAGCCTTCTTTTGTTAAAAATAACAATCAAAAGTTCAGAATATAAAACATGAACCATACCCAAGCTATGCTGGAGGCGCCGGTCTCAAGGCTCTTTTGGCGCTACACCTTGCCCACCATTGCCTCCATGCTGGTCACCGGCATTTATGTCACCATCGATGGCATGTTTGTCGGGCACTTTCTCGGTGAAACCGGACTGGCGGGCATTATGCTGGCTTATCCGGTTGGCGCCCTGCTGTATGCCGTTGGCGCCCTGATTGGCATGGGAGCAGGGGCGCTGGTGTCCATCAAGCTGGGTGAAGGCAAAACGGCCAAGGCCCGGGAACTCCTCGGTAATGCGTTCTGTCTTGTGCTCTTGTCGGCGCTGTTTTTTACCCTGGTGGGCTCAGTCAGTGCCAGGCATATCCTTATCTGGCTCGGCGCCGAAGGGGAGGTGCTGGAAAGTGCCCATGACTACCTGTTCTGGTACTTTGCCCTGTGTATTTTCCCGCTGATCTCAATGGCGTTTTCCACGCTTTTGCGAAACGACGGCAAGCCTGCCTTTGTCACCTGGGTGCTGATAGCCGGAGGTGTGATAAATACACTGCTGGATTACCTCTTTATTGTGGTGTGGGACTTTGGCCTGGCGGGGGCGTCCATCGCCACCATGCTGTCTCAGGCCGTGACTGGTCTTCTTTGTCTGCAGCATTTCTTCAGGGGCAAGACAGCGCTGCGAATCGACTTGCTACAGATGCGGCTTAAGTTGGACAACTGCCTGAATATTGCCCGGGTGGGGCTGCCAAGCCTGCTGATGAACCTGTATCTGTCTATCGTGCTCACGCTGCACAATACTGCACTTTTGTGGGTGGGGACGCCGCTGCACGTGGCCGCTTACGGGGTGGTGAGTTACACAGAGGCATTTTTCTATTTGATTTTTGAAGGTATTGCCCTTGGCTCTCAGCCGGTACTCAGTTTTAACGCCGGTGCCGGACGTATGGACAGGGTTCGCAAGACCCGCAATCTGGCAATGATGGTGACCCTGATGACAGCAGGGCTTGGACTGTTGTTTATCTACTGCAAACCTGAGTGGGCCGTGTACATTTTTGCCGGAGACAACCCGGCGTTAAGCCCAGTGGCCATTGAGGGGATGCGACTCTATTTCTGGGGGCTGCCCTTTGAGGGCCTGATTCTGGTGGGCGCGAGCTTTTTCCAGGCCATCAACAGGCCAAGAGAAGCCTCCATTCTGACCGGCACTAAATTACTGCTGATAGCGGCGGTGATTTACAGTTTTGCTTGGCTGTTTGGTGTCCCCGGCGTCTGGGTGTCGCTGGCCTGTGTCAGCAGCGTTCTCACCTTGTGGATGGTATACAGCCTGGTCAAAATAGACCGTCAGTCAGTGTGAAACGCTGGTGGTTGCTGGTTGCTGGTTGTTGATTGCTGGTTGGTTGTTGATTGCTGGTTGTTGGTTGGTTGCTGGTGGAGATTGTGGTAGTTTCCAATATTGTTCGTGGTGAAACCGATAAAAGGAAATTATAACGATGAAAACAATAGGGAAAATTGCACCGCTCCTGCTCGCCCTCAGTACAGTATCTCCTCTGGTCTCGGCCGACGAGTTTTCTGATGTTTACCGCAGTTACCAACAGGCTTGGGAAAGTGGCAACAACATTGATGCGCGCAGTTTTGCCGAGAAGGCCTATGTGTTGGGTGAGGCGAAATTTGGCAAAGACAGTGTGGATTACGCCAATCTGGGCCTCAATCTGGCCAAGGCCCTCAGAAGCGACAAATCGGGTGATTTTGAGCTCAATCGTCAGCGTGCCACTGAGATTGCGACACTCAGCCTGGCGAGCTATGAAGCACGATTCGGCGAGAATGCCGCAGATCTGATTGAGCCTCTTATCGTGCTTGGTGATGTGACCGAAGACAGTAAAACCGCGAAGAACGCCTATCAGCGTGCGTTAAAGCTTGCCAAAGCGTCCGGCAAGGTGGATTTGTTGGCCCATACCCGCATGAACGCTTACAAGCGGCTGTCGAGAACTGAGTATTACACGTCAGCTGTTTATGGCTATATCCGAGATGCACATGAATATTTTGCTGAAAACCACCCCGCCAACAGTGCCGTGCGCCTTGAAGCGACGTATAGACTGGCCGGTGCTCATATGGGCAATGGTAAATACCAAAAAGCTGAGCCACTGTTTCTCGAAGTGATTGAGCAGTATAAAATACTCGACTATAGCCATCCCTATGCCCTGGGCGCCCACAGTCGTCTTGTTGAGCTGTATGAGCGCATGGGGAAATCTGATCTTTCCACTGAGCACTGCGTTGCCATTGGCAGCATGAAGCCCTGGGATGATAATCAAGAGCAGACGCCGCTGTTCCGTAAGAATCCTGAGTATCCGATGGAGCTTGTCAGACGAGGCAAGAGTGGCTGGGCTGAAATCAGCTTTACCGTAGATGAAATGGGTATGGTTCGCGACCCCAAAGTGCTGAACTCTGAAGGTGGCAAGGGTTTTGAAAGGGCCTCAATGGAGGCTCTCAGCGCCTGGCGTTATGCCCCCAAATTTGAAGATGGCAAGCCGGTGAAAGCCGAAAGCTCAGTCAGGCTGGACTTTCGGGTAGAGCGATAGCATCAATAAAAACGCCGCACAAATGCGGCGTTTTTGCTTTCAGCAGCGATGAGCGCTACACCAGATACAGGCTCAGGCTGCATGCGCCATGGGCACCCACTACCAAAGCCTGCTCAATGTCGGCGGTTTTGGAGGGGCCGGCAATAAATACCCCAAACCCCAGGGACGCATCCAATTTGCCAAGGCGGGTCATGGCCTCATGCATGTTGGCGACTATGGCATCTTTTTCCACGACCAGCAGCAGGTTTTCGCAGATGAAGGGAGCGATACGTTGATTCAGCGCCGTTTCTGCTACCCAGACGGCGCCGTTTTCGGCCACGGCGAACTCACCTTTTATCACGGCAAAGTCGACATCGGCGAGGTCGTGTGGGTCGTCGGCGCCCTTATGATTACCCGGTACTTCTTTCAGGTTCGATAGCACCTTGTTGCCGCCTGCCATCAGCTCTTCAACCCGGGCGTTCAACGCGTCAATACCACCTTCTTCCAAACGTCCGGCAACGGTGGCCAGGCTCTGGGCCAGATAGGCTTTCAGGTCAGTCGTTACCGGCGCTATGTCTATGGTTGGCATGGCCACAGGGTCCATGGCGGAGGATTTCAGGGCTTCGAGAATCGCTTGTTTGGACATCTTATTTCTCCCCCTTGGATTTCACCAACAGCTCGGGTCTGTTCTTTTTCACCCAGCCTTCAAAACTGGAGCCGGGCGCTGCAGGCAGTTCGCGGTATTTACCCCAGGCCCCGCTCATGGGTTTGAGCAGGCTGTGTGGCAGAATTTTCAGTGCAACACGGGCCGCTGCCATGCCGGTATCCAGCAGCAGAGGACTCGCCATAAAGCGGCCCACCAGTGGCATATAACCGGACTTGCCATAGGGCAAACTCTTGCGCTCGGCGTAGAGTCTGCGGCGGTGGAAGATGATTTTATCCAGCGGCACCTTGGTGGGGCAGACAAAGCTGCAGGAGCCACACAGGGTACAGGCCCAGGGGCTGGAATGGGTGCTATCTTCGTCGGCGCCCACGGCAATGCCGATGGGGCCCGGAATGGTATGGCCATAGCTGTAGCCGCCACTGCGACGGTAAACGGGACAGGTATTGAGGCAACCACCACAGCGGATACATTTGAGGGCTTCTCCCAGCAGCTTGTCGCGCATCATGGCGGTTCGGCCATTGTCCACTATGATGACGTGCATTTCGCCACCGGGTTTTGGGGTGCGGTACAGGCTGGAGTAGGTGGTGATGGGCTGACCGGTGGCGTTGCGGGCCAACATTCGCAGGAGCACGGCGGCGCTGTCGAGATCCGGCACGATTTTATCTATACCCATGGAGTGCAGCTGCAACTTGGGCAGGTTGGCACCCATGTCGGCGTTACCTTCATTGGTACAAACTATCACGGCTCCTTCACTGGCGACGGCCATGTTAACCCCTGTCATGGCGGCATCGGCGCTGAGGAATTGCTCACGCAGGTGTGCACGGGCGGCACGGGTCAGTCGGGTCGGGTCGCTTTCACCCTTTGGTGTACCGAGCTTTTCGTGGAAGAGTTCGCCCACTTCCTCTTTTTTCATGTGGATGGCGGGCACCACTATGTGGGAAGGCGGCTGATGATTGAGCTGAATAATTCGCTCACCCAGGTCCGTATCTATCACCTCTATGCCCTTTCCCTCGAGGAATGGGTTGAGGTGACACTCTTCGGTGAGCATGGATTTGGACTTCACCAGCTTTTTCACCCCATGGCGGGAGAGAATGTCGTGCACTATACGATTGTGCTCGGCGCCGTCTTTGGCCCAGTGCACCTGAACGCCCTGGGAGAGGCACTTGGCTTCGAAGGCTTCCAGGTAGCTTGGCAGTTCTCTTAAGGTATGGAGTTTTATTTGAGATCCGAGGGCTCGTAAGGTTTCCCAGTCCGGCAGGCTGGAGGCGGCTCTGTCGCGTTTTTCTCTGAGTACCCACAGGGCCTTGGAGTGCCAATCTACACGGCTTTCGTCGCGGCAAAAAATGTCGGCGGCTTTGGCATGGGTCTGAATGACTTTTTGCATGCGGTTTCCCCTGTTACAGAGCGTCGTTGAGAATTTGCGCCAGATGGCGGGTCTCGATGGGCAATTGTCTGCGGCGAATGGTACCGTCCAGGTGCATCAGGCAGCTGGGGTCAAAACCCACCACATAGTCGGCTCCGGTGTTGGCGTGGGCCTGGGCCTTGTCTTTGCCCATCTTGGCCGACACAGCGCCTTCATCGACACTGAAAGTACCGCCAAAACCGCAGCACTCATCCAGGCGTTCCGGGTAGCAAATCTCCACGCCGTCAATGCGTGACAGCAGGGCTTCCATCTTGTTGTAGCGGGGACCCATGTATTCACTTGGCGCCGCCAGATCCAACATGCGGATCCCGTGGCAGGACAGCTGCAGGCTGAGCTTTTTGGGAACAGGACGGTTAAATTGCGTCACAGGGGCCACGTCATGTAAAAACTCGGTCAGTTCATAAAGCTTGTCGATAACGGCCTGGGCCTCGGGGCTCTTGTCAAACTCGTGAAAGTTTTCCTTGGCCGCCACCAGGCAGGAGGCGGCCGGGCAGACAATGGCATCACACTCGACGCCCTTGAAGGCATTGAGTAGTTTCAGGGTGGTGTTCCTGGCTTCGTTAAAGCAACCAGAGTTGGTCATAGGCTGGCCGCAGCAGGTTTGACCCTGGGGGAAGATGACCTGATGGCCGAGTTTTTCCAGCAGCGAGAGCGTGGCAATGGCCACCTCGGGCATCATCTGGTTCACCAGGCAAGGCGTGAAGAGGGCTATTTTCATCGTTGATTGTCCCATGTGTGCCGACATGCAAAGAATAGTATGCCCAGAAGGCATACCTGTTATGGCATTTCACTATAGGCCTTAAACCCCTAATAAAATAGTGGTAATTCAGTAAATGCCATGATGCTTTTTTGCAAAAATGCAAATATTGCAACATCATGTTATTTAAATAAAAAGCCGTCATTTCTGACGGCTTTTTGTATTGGAGATGTGTCGGTTTACCGCTGTTTATCCGCGGCTGCATTCTTCCAGCAGATACACCAGATGACGGTAAGAAATACCACTGTGTTTCGACAGACCCACCTCGCACATACGGTTGGCATAGTAGCCCTCGGTGGCAGCGGCGGGCAGCAGCTTTTTGATGTTTCTCAGGGCTGACGCATTGATCTCGGGCTTATACAGGCCCTTTTCACCGGCATAGCCGCAACACTCGATACCGGCGGGTTTGTGTACTTCTTTGGCGCAGGTATCGGCAATGGCCTGCATCTTGGCTTCCACCTTGAGATGGCGGGCACTGCAACCCAGGTGCAAGGTGACCAGCGGCTTTTGGCGAATACTCAGCCGTGACAGGACCTCATCGTGCAGAAACTCCACCAGGTCGAGGATTTCAATGTCGGGATCGCCGCCCAGGGTACGCTTGGTGCAGGACAGGGCATCCACCACCACCTTGAGCTTGCCGTTTTCCGACTTGGCCTTGAGGGCCTCAATCAACTCCAGACGCTTGCCATCGGCATTTTTGAAATCCCCCTTGGATTCCCACATCTGGCCACAGCAGAGGCTGCGGGTATGTTCGGGGATCACCACGTTGTAGCCGGCACGCTCGAGCACCTGCACCACGACCTCCGGCAGTGGACGCTTGTCCTTGTCCAGGGGAGTGGGACCAAAGGTGCGTCCTCCACAGGCAGGGAAGTACACCAGGGTTTCCTGGCCAACCTTGTGGGGTGGCAGTTTGGGCAAGGCCCCACCTTTGGGGAAACTGGGATCCCAATAAGGCACTTCCTTGGACACCATGCGGCCCACCTTCATCAGCGCGGAGGTGACCTTGTCGCCGGTGAGTTTGTGAATAACGCCCAGGGTATCAAAGCCTGTGCTTATCACCTGATTTACCGCGCCAAAATGCTTGGCCTGGAAATCCAACACCTTTTGCTCTGTGGTGCTGATGTAAGGGGTTCTGAGTTTACGGACCAGCTGGCCCATGCTGTTATCCACCGGGCAGGCGATGGTACACAGCTGACAGGCGGCGCAGGTGTCCACCACGTCGTACTTGGCGGCATCCCGCATGCGGCTGGCGGCTTCCTCATCGCCACTGGACTCGAGGCGGCTGATTTCCCGCAGGGTAGCGATACGCTGCCTCGGGGTCAGGTTCAGTGCCGAGGTCGGGCAGGTCTTTTCACAGAATCCGCACTCAATACACTTGTCCACCAGGTCGTCTACCACGGGGCAGGGCTTGATGTTTTTCACATGGACAGTGGCATCGTCATTAAGGATCACGCCGGGGTTTAACAGGCCACTTGGGTCGAACAGCGCCTTAATCCGTTTCATCAGGGTGTAGGCTTCGCTGCCCCATTCCATTTCCACAAAGGGGGCGACGGCGCGGCCTGTACCATGCTCGGCCTTCATGGAGCCGTCGTACTTGTGGATCACCATCTCTGCCACCGCCTGCATAAAGCCGTGGAAGCGGTCGATGTCGCCCTGGCTGGCAAAGGTGGGGGTAATAATAAAGTGGAAGTTGCCCGCCAATGCATGGCCGTAAATCACGCCTTCGGGATATCCGTGCTCGTGGAACAGCGCAGTGAGATCCTTGGCGGCGGCGGCCAGATGCTGTACCTCAAAGGCCACATCTTCAATGATGACGGAGCTGCCCTTGGGACGCTCGCCACCGATGATGGGAAAAAGCCCGGAGCGCATCGCCCAGTACTTGCTGTACACGGCCGGATCGGTACTGAACACTATGGGGCGCTCGGTACGGATATGGGCAATCTTGCCAATGACGTCTTCGGTATAGGCCTTAAGGGTATCGGCATCTGAAGCGCGGGATTCAATCAGCAAGATGGCCGCGCCTTCCGGCAGGCTTGAGAGCCAGTCCGGCATGCCTTTTTTACCGGTTACGGCGCGAATGGATGCCCAATCCAGCAGCTCGGCTGCCGCCACACTCTTACCAATCAGGAAGGGAATGGCACTGGCCGCATCTTCCATGGAGTAAAACACCGCCATGGCCGATGCCTTAAAGCGTGCCTCATCCACAGTGTGATAGGTGACCTGCTCGACAAAGCCCAGGGTGCCTTCGCTACCGACCATCAGGTGATTGATGATGTCGAAGGGGCAGCTGAAATCCACCAGGGCATTGAGGCTGTAGCCTGTGGTGTTTTTGATGGCGTACTTTTTACGGATCCGCGCTGCCAGACTGTGGTTGGCTTTGACCATGGCGGCCAGGTTACTCAGGTCGCTCAGCAGGGCGCCATGGCTTTGCTCAAAGGCCTGCCTGGAGGCTTCAGAGCCCGTGTCCAGCACTGTGCCGTCTGCCAGCACCATGCGCAGTGAGTCTATGGTCTGATAGCTGTTTTGCGCGGTGCCGCAGCACATGCCGGAGGCGTTGTTATTGACAATGCCGCCTATCATGGCCGACGCCAGGGTTGCAGGGTCCGGCCCGATTTTCTTGTCCAGGGCCTTGAGCGCTGCGTTGGCATCGGCGCCAATCACGGCAGCGCCAAGGCTTACCTTGGTGCCATCGCTGCTGACTTCCAGCTTGCGAAAGCCATCATGGCCGAGCATCAACAAGATGCCCGGACCAATGGCCTGACCCGACAGACTGGTGCCGGCGGCGCGGAAGGTTACAGGGGCGCCATGCTCTCTGGCAATGGCCAGGGTTTGCTGCACCTCATCGAGGGAGTCGGCATGCACGACCACTTCGGGAACGATACGAAAATAGCTGGCGTCCGTTGACCAGGCGAAGCGCCTGACAGGATCGTCACTGACTGCTTGGGTGCCCAAACGGCTTTTGAGCGCCTCGATAATCGCGGTGTAATCGACAGACATAATTTGCTCTCTACACAGGTGACTCCGTTGGAGTCGTCAATCCTTTGGGCCTGCCAAAGTGGGCAGGCCCATTATAGTTTGAGTGGGATTAGAATCCCCCCCAAAGGGTTGCAATGGTGCCGGCAAGCAGGGCATATCCCAGCGCAACCGGCATGGTCTTGCGGATGATTTCTGACTCACGTCCGGCCATACCCACCACAGTGGCGGCGGCGACCACGTTCATGACGCACATCATGTTACCGGCGTTGGCCCCAATGCCTTGCAGCGCCAGGGTCAGTGCATGGTTGGCGCCAATGTTGTCGGCCACGCTGTACTGCAGGCCAGAGAACATCATGTTGGAGAAGGTGGCGCTACCGGACAGGAAAGCACCGAAGATCCCGACCACTGGCGCCATCCAGTTCCATACGGCGCCCATGGAGCCGGCGAGCATATCGGCCAGTGCCACAGGCATGGAGGCGAGTCCTGCCTCATTGGCGCCTGAGTTCAGGAAGATTTTCACCATGGGCACAGAGGCACCAAGGGAAATCACTGTTGGGATCATGGACTTGAGTGACACTGTCACAGAAGTACGCATGGCATCGGAACGCATTTTGAACAGCACAAATCCCAGCAGACACACCAGCACAAAGAAGGCGCCCGGTGCATAGAGGGTAGCAAAGCTGGCTTTCAGATCTGTGCCCAACAAGTGAGTCCAGCTGATGTTAAAGCTGCCAAGCCAGACTTTGAGGGGCGCTATGGTGCGGCTGGCAACCAGAAGGGCGGCCATCACCAGGTAGGGCGTCCAGGCTGCCAGCTGGCTGAAACGCACCTCTGTATGGGGCGCATCGTTGCCGTTCTCGGCGGTTTCTTCAAAATCGTGCCATGAGGTTTTGGGCAGCAGCCAGCCTTTGCGGGCAACAGGAATGACCATCGCCATACCGATGAGCGCACCAATCACTGACGGGAACTCCGGGCCGGCAACAAAGTTGATTACCCATGCAGGCACAGTAAAGGCGAGGCCGGCAAAGATGGCAAATTTCCAGATGGCGAAGCCTTCGGCAAAGGACTTGTTACGGCCGAAGAAGCCGGTGAGCACAGTGACCATCACCAGGGGGATAAGCGTGCCAGTCACAAGGTCGATGGTTATCATGTGCATGGCGATGTAGCGGGCATAGTCGCTGAAGTGGCCACCATGTTCGGCAATCTGGGCTGCCGCCATGCTGGTACCACCTTCAATCAGGCCTTGCTCCATCCCAAAGAGCACGGGAAGGCCGATGGCACCGAAAGACACACTGGCGGAGTCGGCAATCAGTGCCACCACGGCCGCGGCTACGGGTGGAATTCCCAGCAGCACCAACAGAGGCGCACCGATGGCGGCAGGGGTACCAAACCCTGCCGAGCCTTCAATAAAGGAACCGAACAGCCAGCAGATGATAATGACCTGCACCCGCGCATCGGCGCTGATATTGGTAAAACCGGCGCGAATGGTATCCATGGCGCCGGAATACTTGAGGGTGTTCAGCAAGAACACAGCCCCGAAGATGATGGACAGTGGCGTCAGGGCAGACAGCAGGCCCTCCACCACGGATGCGGCCAGCATTTGGGTATCCATTTGCCAGACAAGAATGGCGGCGAGCGCCGTGACCACCGCCGAAATGGGCATGGCCTTGGATGCTGGGAGCCGGAGCAATACCAGGAACAGCATGACGCTGATCACAGGTGACAGGCTGGCGAGAAGTTGAACGAATGTCATGGTTGCCTCTTCTTTGGTTGCGTGTTGTTGCCGACATCGCTGCCGGCCCATCGCCCTGATTATTGTTTTATGCGGCGATTTGTAAGGCTAAATAAACGTTGTTTGGCCAATTAAAAACTTGATACAGATCATTGGTAACAGCAAACCCCTGAGCAATATCAGGCATTGGGAGTTCGCTCCAGTCGTCTTTCGGCTGGAATGTGATCTTTGTTGGCTTTGTCTTGGCATCCTTTATCGCTTTCGGTAATAAGAAACTCGGAAGCTATCTATTTATGAGCAAAAAAGCCGGTTATGATGGTATAAACGTAAAAAACTGATCCCATTATTTCAGTCTTGTTGTTTAACTTGTCATAAATCAGACATTGCTAATGAGTTTTGGGTCACAAAATTTGGTAAGATCAATTAATCAAAAAACAACAGCGACCGTTAATCAACTGATATAGCTTGTTATTTTATTGTGCAGAAATAGGCGTGTGGCTGAGCAGCGCCACAGCCATGGGGCTGGGCAATACTGGCCAAATTCTTATTAATTTTCTGTTTTGAAACTGCGACTGGTTTTATTTCAGGGGCTAATCAGAAAAGTTTGCTGCCCCAACCCAGTTTGTTTCGCAATACGTGGAAGTAATTGTAGTTTTTCGGGTGGATGAGGCGCAGGCGTTCGCTGCTTTGGCGAATAAAAATTTCATCACCGGGCAGTACCGCCAGGGTCACGTGGCCATCGCAGCTTACTTCGAGGTTTTCACCGTTTTCCGGTGAGACCACCAGTTTGATGGTGGAGTTGGCATCCACCACTATCGGGCGGCAGGAGAGGGTGTGAGGAAACATGGGCACCAGGATCAGCGCCTGAAGGTTGGGCGTCAAAATGGCGCCGCCCGCTGACAGCGAGTAGGCCGTTGAGCCTGTGGGGGTAGAGACTATCATGCCGTCGGCACGCTGCGAGTACATAAACTGATTATCGATATAGACTTCGTACTCAATCATGTGGGCTATTTTACCGGGGTGCAATACGGCCTCGTTTACGGCGGTGTTGCTGGCCTTGATGCTGCCATGGCGGTGCACTTCGGCTTCCAGCAGAAATCTGTGCTCAGTGATGAACTCGCCGTCAAGCACGGCCGCAAGGCTTTCTTCAAAGCCGTCGGGGGGCAGGTCGGTTAAAAATCCGAGGTTGCCGCGGTTAACTCCAATCACGCCCACATCGAAGCGGGCCAGCACCCGGGCGGCGCCCAGCATATTGCCATCACCACCTACTACAATGGCTAAATCACAGCGATTGCCGATGGCCAACAAATCGACCGCTTCTACCTTGGCGCCCAGCTCGCCGGCGACCCGCTCTTCCACAAGTACTTCATAGCCCTGGCTGCCAAGCCAGTGATGTAAACGCTTAAGCGTCAGGTTGGTCCCGTTGTGGTGGGGTTTGCCAATCAGGCCAATCGTGTGGAAATGGGATGTCATATCGGGGAAACTGCGCCTTCAAGGCCTTGAAACGCCAGAATTGATCCCCATAATATGCCCTGTGTATGCAGAAACAAAGCATTTTTAGCTTGGAGTAGAGATGAGCAACGAATCGACCAACCCCCAACAAGAGCCCCTGGAACAGGTACAGGACACCGAAGTCGTCGCTGATGAGGCGGCGCTGGTAGATGAGCTGACCCAGGCAAACTTCCGTATCGAGGAGTTGGAGCAGGCTCTGGCCGCTGCCGAAGCCAAGGTGGAAGAGCAAAAGGACTCTGTTGTCCGTGCCGCCGCCGAAGTGGATAACATCCGTCGCCGCGCCGCCATGGATGTGGAAAAGGCCAACAAGTTTGCCCTCGAAAAATTTGCCAACGAGCTGTTGCCGGTTATGGATAACATGGAGCGCGCTCTGGCGGGCACCAACGCCGAAGACGAGGCAACCAAGGCCATGTACGAAGGTGTGTCCCTGACCATGAAGACCCTGGTCAATGCCGTGGAAAAATTCGGTGTGAAGGTGGTGGACCCCATCGGCCAGCCTTTCAACCCTGAGCAGCACCAGGCCATTGGCATGCAGCCAAACCCTGAAGTGCCAGCCAACCATGTGATGGTAGTTCTGCAAAAGGGCTATGAGCTCAATGGCCGTTTGCTGCGTCCTGCCATGGTGATGGTATCCCAGGGCGGCGGTGTAGACACTCAGGCCTGATTAACTGTCAGAAAACAAAAAGGACTGCCCAGGCAGTCCTTTTTTATGGTCGTTACTTGAGATCAGCTTTCGATAAAGGCGCGAATTTGCCCCTCGATACCGTCAGCGTCCAGGCCCAGCTCGCTCAGGATCTCCTCCGGGCCACCGTGCTTGATAAATTCATCGGGTATACCGATTTGCAGCAGGGGCTTCAGGCGGTTCTTGCTTGCAAGGAACTCAAGCACACCTGAGCCCGCGCCGCCCATGATGGCGTTTTCTTCCACGGTCACCAGCACATCGTGGCTGGCGGCAAGCTCAAGTAGCAAGGCTTCATCCAGTGGCTTTACAAAGCGCATGTCGGCCACTGTGGCATTGAGAGACTCGGCTGCTGTCAAAGCGGCGGCCAGGGTGGTGCCAAAGTTCAGGATGGCTATCTTCTCGCCCTGACGACGCACTACCCCTTTGCCGATGGGCAGGGCAGTCATCTCTTCAATCTGCTCGGCACCTGTGGCGCTGCCCCTTGGGTAACGCACGGCACTTGGGCCTTCGCTATAGCAGTAGCCTGTGTAGAACATCTGGCGGCATTCGTTTTCATCGCTTGGCGCCATGATCACCATATTGGGAATGCAGCGCATGTAGCTTAAGTCGAATGCACCCTGATGGGTGGCACCATCGGCACCGACAATGCCACCGCGGTCGATGGCAAAGAGCACCGGCAGGCGTTGCAAGGCCACATCGTGGATGAGCTGGTCGTAACCGCGCTGCAGGAAGCTGGAGTAGATGGCCACCACGGCTTTGTAGCCTTCACAGGCAAAACCGGCGCCCAATGTTACGGCATGCTGCTCGGCGATGGCCGCATCGAAATACTGCTGTGGGAAGCGCTGTGAAAATTCCACCATGCCAGAGCCTTCACGCATGGCCGGGGTAATGGCGAGTACTTTCTCGTCCTTGGCGGCGATGTCGCACAGCCACTTGCCGAACACCTGGGAGAAGGTGGGTAAACCCGGCTTGGTCGCCGGCTTACGGAATTGGGTGGGGTCGAACTTGGGCACTGCGTGCCAGCCGATTGGGTCTTTCTCGGCGGGTTCATACCCTTTACCCTTTTTGGTCATGATATGCAGGAACTGCGGGCCTTTGAGGTCACGCATGTTACTCAGGGTTTCCACCAGTCCATTAACATCATGGCCGTCGATAGGGCCGATGTAGTTAAAGCCAAGCTCTTCGAACAGGGTACCAGGTACTACCATACCCTTGAGGTGCTCTTCGGTACGCTTGGCCATTTCCTTAATGACAGGCATGCCCTTGAGTACCTTCTTGCCACCTTCGCGAATGGTGGTGTAGAGGCGCCCGGACATGAGTTTGGCCAGATGGTTATTGAGTGCGCCGACATTTTCAGAGATAGACATCTCATTGTCATTGAGCACCACTAGCATGTCTTTGTGCAGGTCGCCTGCGTGGTTCAAGGCCTCGAAGGCCATGCCACCGGTAATGGCGCCGTCACCAATTACGGCAACCACTTTGCGGCCCATGGCTTCTTTCTCGGCGGTGACCGCCATGCCAAGCGCAGCAGAAATAGAGGTGCTGGAGTGGCCTACACTGAAGGTGTCGTACGGACTCTCTTCACGCCATGGGAAGGGGTGAAGGCCATTCTTCTGGCGAATGGTGTGCATCTTGTCACGGCGACCTGTGAGTATTTTATGGGGATAGGCCTGATGGCCCACGTCCCAAATCAGTCGGTCGAAGGGAGTGTTGTACACATAATGCAGCGCAACGGTCAGTTCGACCGTGCCGAGGCCAGAGGCGAAATGACCACTGGAGATGCCCACAGAGGTCAGCAAAAACTGCCTGAGTTCATCTGAAAGCTGTTTCAATGCCGACTGAGGCAGCTGTCGCAGCTCTTCCGGGGTGCTCGCCAGGGCAAGCAATGGATAATTCGAAATGTCCAAACTCATAGCGAGATTCTTTTCTTTCTTATACTCGTCGCGCGACGATATAACGGGCAAAGTCTGCAAGTAGCTGACTATTGTATGGCATTTTAGCCAGCGCTGATAGTGCGTCGGCTACCAGTGCATCGGCAGTTTGCCGGGCGCCATCGAGGCCCAGCAACTTAGGATACGTGCTCTTGTTGGCATCCAGATCAGATCCCTGGGGCTTACCGATTTCTTCAGTGGTGGCCGTGATATCCAGAATGTCGTCCTGAACCTGAAACGCCAGGCCAATGGCATCGGCATAGGCACGAAGCGCGGCGGTGTCGGCGTCGGAGGCATCGGCGGCAATCAGCGCCAGCTCCACGGCGGCCCGAATAAGGGCACCGGTTTTCAGGTTGTGCAGCCGGGTCAGCTCTTCGAGACTGATGCTCTTGCCTTCACCGGCAAGATCCAGTGCCTGCCCGCCACACATACCCAGATATCCTGACGCCTTTGCCAGGGCCGCAATCATGGCGACCTGTGCTTTAGGGGCAAGCCCTGCGTCGGCTTCACTGATGATTTCAAAGGCCAGGGTTTGCAGCGCGTCACCAGCAAGGATTGCCGTGGCTTCATCGAAGGCAATGTGCACCGTAGGCTTGCCACGGCGCAGGTTGTCGTCATCCATGGCGGGCAAATCATCATGGATAAGGGAATAGGCGTGAACACATTCAACGGCGGCGGCGAGTCGGTCCAGCTTGGCTTTATCCACCCCGAGTAATTCACCCACGGCGTAAACAAGGAAGGGGCGAATGCGCTTGCCACCGATAAGGGCTCCATGGCGCATGGCGGCCTTCAAGGCAGGGGCGGTTTGAGGCAGTGCATCTATATGTGCGGCAAGGACAGCGTCGACCCGGGACTGGCAGTCGGCGAGGGCAAGTTTGAGCATTATTCTCCCTCGGGTAAAAAGTCGTCGAGTGGGGCATCCGGGGCCTGGGTCAGCAAGATGGCCACTTTTTGTTGGGCCTGCTCCAGTTTGGCCTGACTGGCTCTTACCAGTCCAATACCCCGCTCGAATTGTTTCAACGCATCGTCCAATGAGACGTCGCCCTGTTCCAATTCAGTGACTATGCGTTCCAGCTCTGCCAAAGACGCTTCAAAACTCAAATTTTCCGGTTTTTTGGCCACGGTATTTTTTCCTGCTGTGTCGGCGTGCACAAGGTATCTCAGGAGGCTGACAGGGTCAAATTATGCGGGGGAATATTTGCCGTGGAGCACGCTTTGTTGCTGAATTTTTGTTAGAAAAAATAAATTGGCGCTAAACTTGCCGAAGCGCTGTCCGATAACTGAGAATAGCGACAGGGTCTTGAACGTTCCTACTTCGTTATACGTTTTGGGAATAATACCTGAGAGTGACCCTGGATTTTTGGCTTGCCGTTGGTTTCCTTTGCCTTCGGTTCTCATGACTGCGTAATTAAGGAGCATCTGTGGATTTAGCAACCCTCATTGGTCTGTTGGGCGCTTTTGCCTTTGTGCTGATGGCGATGGTGACCGGCGGCGGTCTGGCCATCTTTGTGGATGTTCCTTCCGTATTTATCGTATTTGGTGGTTCCCTGTTTGTGGTGATGATGAAATTCAACCTCAAGCAATTTTTCGGGGCAGTAAAAATAGCCGCCAAGGCATTCATGTTCAAAATCGACAAGCCGGAAGAGTTGATTGAGCAGTCCGTTGCCATGGCCGATGCGGCCCGTAAAGGGGGCTTTCTGGCACTGGAAGAGGCACAAATTTCCAACAGTTTTATGCAAAAAGCTGTCGACATGCTGGTGGATGGTCACGATGGCGACGTGGTGCGCGAAGCGTTGGAAAAAGACATTGCCCTCACCGAAGAGCGACACAGAACCGGCATAGGTATCTTCAGGGCCTTTGGTGATGTCGCCCCGGCGATGGGGATGATAGGTACGTTGATTGGTCTTGTGGCCATGCTCTCCAACATGGATGACCCCAAGTCCATTGGTCCCGCCATGGCGGTGGCCCTGTTGACCACACTTTATGGTGCCATGTTGGCCAACATGGTGGCCATTCCGGTTGCCGACAAGCTGTCGCTACGTATGAGTGAAGAAATGCTTAACCGCAACCTTATCATGGACGCGGTACTGGCGATTCAGGATGGTCAAAACCCAAGGGTGATTGAAGGCTTCCTGAAAAACTATCTGGCGGAAAAGGTCCGCAAGATAGATACCACGGACGGGGAATAGCACCATGGCAAAGGCCAAGTGCAATTGCCCCCCACCGGGCGCGCCCCTGTGGCTTGCCACCTTTGCCGACCTGATGTCACTCTTGATGTGTTTCTTCGTGCTGCTGCTGGCGTTTTCCGAAATGGACGTCATGAAATTCAAGCAGATAGCCGGTTCCATGAAGTATGCATTCGGGGTGCAGAATAAGGTTGAGGTAAAAGATATTCCCAAGGGTACCTCGGTGATTGCCCTGGAATTTCGCCCGGGCAAACCCGAGCCCACCCCCATTGAAATCATCAACCAGCAAACCAATGAGATGACCGAACCCATCCTCGATTTCCAGGAAGGGGAGAGTGAGAGTGCTGGCGGCGTGCAGCAGCAACAGGGCTCCCAACGTGGTGGTGAAGCCGCGTCCACCGCACAGGAAACTGCTGAAAATACCCAGAGTGATTCCTCTTCATCCCAGGAGCTTATCAATCAGCAGGTGAAGAAAATGGCTGAGCAGCTCAACGAGGAAATTGTTGATGGCGCCATTGAAATTGAATCCCTGGGTCAGCAAATCATTATTCGTATCCGCGAGAAAGGCGCATTTGGTTCTGGCTCGGGATTCCTGCAACCCAGATTCAGACCCGTCATCCAGGCCGTGGGTGAGCTGTTAAAGGATGTCCCCGGCATCATTACCGTATCCGGTTACACCGATGACATGCAAATCAGCAACGAGCTGTACAGCTCAAACTGGGATCTCTCCAGTAAGCGCGCTGTGTCGGTTGCCCACGAGTTGGTAAAGGTAAAAGGCTTTGACCCATCCCGGATGAAGGTAGTGGGCATGGGTTCCAATAATCCCTTGGTGCCCAATGAGTCCGCCGAAAATCGCGCCAGAAACCGCCGGGTTGAGATTGCCATCGAGCAAGGCAAGCCCAAAGAATCCGATGAGATACAGGTTGGCACCGATAGCGGTAATTAACGTTCGCCTTTAAGGCCCGGCCACTGCGCCGGGCTTTTTATTTGTGCCTCTGTCTTGCCTTGAGGTGCCTTTTTGATGGCGGCCGTTGATGCCGGGCGCCATAGTCACTCTATCCAGGCGGGCAACTCAGGTGACAGTAGCAGCTGCCACTGCCCCTCTGGGCTGCTTTTTGATATACTCCCGCGATTATCTTTTAGTTCGAACTTTAACCCTCGGCGCAAGCCTGTTTTTTGGAAGTCCCATGAAGTTTATCGTTAAGCTGTATCCCGAAATCATGATTAAGAGCAAACCGGTAAGAATGCGTTTTACCAAGATGCTCGAGTCCAACATCCGTAACGTGCTGAAAAAAATCGATGAGGATGCCAAGGTACAGCGCCAATGGGACAAGATCATGGTCAAGGTGCCCAAAGACAAGCCTGAACTCACAGCGCTTTTTGCCGAGCGTCTGGCCCATATCCCGGGTATTCATCATGTGCTGCAGGTGGCCGAGTACGACTTTGAAACTGTGGACGATATCTATCAGCACGCGCTGCCTGTGTACCGCGATATGCTCAAAGACAAAACCTTTTGTGTGCGGGTAAAGCGTGCCGGTCAGCATGACTTCAACTCCATCGAGGTTGAGCGCTATGTTGGCGGCGGTTTGAACCAGTTTACCGAAGCCAAGGGCGTGCAGCTGAAGAACCCGGATGTGACCATCCAGCTCGAAATCGATCGCGACAAGCTTTATATGGTCAGCCAGCGTATTGAGGGTTTGGGTGGCTTCCCCATTGCTGCTCAGGAAGACGTGCTGTCTTTGATTTCCGGCGGTTTCGACTCGGGCGTGGCCAGCTTCCAGTTTATTAAAAAGGGTTCCCGTACCCATTATTGCTTCTTCAACCTGGGGGGCGCCCAGCACGAAATCGGCGTGAAACAAGTGGCCTACCACCTGTGGAAGACCTACGGCGAGTCGCACAAGGTGAAGTTTGTGTCTGTGCCCTTCGAAGAAGTGGTAACAGAAATCCTCGAGCGCATTGAAAACGGTCAGATGGGTGTGGTGCTTAAGCGCATGATGATGCGCGCAGCCACCCGCGTGGCCGATCGCATGGGCATTCAGGCTCTGGTCACCGGTGAGAGCCTGGGTCAGGTGTCGAGCCAGACCCTGACCAACCTGAATGTCATTGACCGCTGCACCGATCTCTTGATCCTGCGTCCGCTCATCAGCATGGATAAACCGGACATTATTCGCGAAGCCCGCCGTATCGGTACCGAAGATTTTGCGGCCTCCATGCCCGAGTATTGTGGTGTGATTTCCCAGCGCCCCACGGTGAAGGCTGTGCTGTCCAAGGTGGAAGCCGAAGAGCAGAAGTTCTCCGAAGACTTGCTCGACCGGGTGCTGGCCAAAGCCGAAGTTATCGATATCCGTGATATTGCCGTGACTACCAGTGAGCGCGTGACCGAAACTGAAACCGTCTCCAGCGCGGCCGGAAATGAAGTTATCGTCGACATCCGCGCGCCGGAAGAAGAAGAGTCCAGACCATTGGAAGTGGACGGCGTTGAAGTGAAGGTGATCCCCTTCTTCAAGCTGGCTACCGCCTTTGCCGAGCTTGATAAAGATAAGACCTACCTGCTTTACTGCGAGCGTGGCGTAATGAGCAAGCTGCAAGCCCTGTATCTGCAGGAGCAGGGTTACAGCAACGTGAAGGTGTATCGTCCCTGAGCACGCAATGAGATACAAGGCGGCATGACTCAGAAGGCACTGCACAAGTGTCTCCAAGAGCGTGCCGCCCTGCCTTAATATGATTGTTTGAGCGCGACTTGCCTGAACAGCATTAAGGCAGATGCAGACAACAAAAAAGCCGCATAATTGCGGCTTTTTCTATTTACCAGCCGGCAGGTTTTAACCGGCAGCTAATGCGATTTGTTACTCGGCCTTGGCAGCAGTGGCAGTGCTTTTGGCTTCTTCCTGATTGGCCAGCAGCAGAGTAGCGCCCTGATTGTCGGCGCGCAGCTCGTCCTGGATTTTGGCCATGCTCAGGGTCAGCTCTGTGGTGATGGACTCATGCAGGGCGTCAGTATCAAATACTATGGCATCAGCGCTCAGTGTTGTGGTGTCTTGGTTGGCACTGGCGGTCGCACAAAAAGCAGCAAACAGCACAAGGGCAAAAGCGGATTTCAGGTTCATCATGGTAAGCGCCTCCGGGCGTATCAGTTGGGTCACCCCTTCGCTTATTGTCAGCGTGTCAGGGGTCACTCGTCAGGCATGCTTACTCCGATTTAAAGCCGCCCGACCATCTCGTTTGTTGGCGCAAAATTTACGCAAAAAGCCTTTCATTAACAAACGATAAAATGTAACAATGTGGATTAGAAAAACTAATTAAAAAATGAGAGTGGGATCACCATGTCAAGACGACTTCCTCCACTGAATGCCGTCAAGGCCTTCGAGGCCGCAGCACGGCACCTGAGTTTTACCCGCGCAGCCGAAGAACTCTTTGTTACCCAGGCTGCAGTGAGCCATCAAATTAAGGCGCTGGAAGACTTTCTGGGATTAAAATTATTTCGGCGAAAGAACCGTTCTTTGCTGCTCACCGAAGAAGGGCAGAGCTACTTTCTCGACATCAAGGATATCTTTACCCAACTGTCCGACGCCACCGACCGTTTGCTGGCCCGCAGTGCCATTGGCTCGCTGACTGTGAGCATGTCGCCCAGTTTTGCCATTCAGTGGTTGGTGCCAAGGCTCGCCAAATTCAGCGAGAAGAACCCGGACATCGATGTGCGCATCAAGGCAGTGGACAGCGAAGAAGGCTCTCTCACTGATGACGTGGATGTGGCTATTTACTATGGGCAGGGCAGTTGGCCGGGGCTCAGGGCCGACAAACTGCGTAACGAAGTGCTTATCCCCGTGTGTTCACCCATGTTGCTGAGCGGCCCCAAGCCCCTTGAAAAACCGGCCGATCTTAAGCATCACACCCTGCTGCACGACATGAGCCGTCACGATTGGCAGGCCTGGTTTCGCCAGTGTGGCGTCACCGATGTAAACGTGAACCAGGGACCCATTTTCAGTCACTCATCGCTGGTATTGCAGGCCGCCGCCCACGGTCAGGGTGTGGCACTGGGGTACAGTGTGCTCGCCCGCCCCGATATCAAGGCCGGTCGTTTGGTGGTGCCTTTCCAGGAGGTGTTGGTGAGTAAAGATGCCTACTATCTGGTGTGCCAGCAAAATCATGCCGAGCTTGGCAAAATCGTCGCCTTCCGCGAATGGATGTTGGATATGTTTGCCGAGGAGTCCCGCAGTGAACTCTTGCCCGCCTGAGGCCCTTAACCAGACAAACACCGAGCTGCCATCCTGGCTTAAACTCGATGGTGTGCCCGGGGATGTGATGGTGCTCTTTGCCCACGGCGCCGGTGCCGATATGGACTCTGACTTTATGGCGGCTATGGCTTCACGGCTTGCAGGTGAGGGTGTGGCTGTGGTGCGTTTTAACTTTCCCTATATGGAGCAGCGCAAGCTGGACGGTAAGCGCCGTCCTCCCAACCGCGCCCCTGCGCTGCTCGAGTGTTTTCGTAAGGCCATTGCCATAGCGCAGGCGACCTACCGACCAAAGCGACTCTTTCTGATGGGTAAATCCATGGGCGGACGCATGGCTGCTATCCTTGGCGCCGAGTTTGATACTGAGCAGATTGCGGGCATCATCTGTATGGGATATCCCTTTTTACCGCCTAAAGGGAAAGCGGTGCGGCTTGAGCCCTTGGCGAATTGCCAACTGCCACTTTTGATAGTGCAGGGGGAGCGCGACAGCTTTGGTACCAAAACACAGGTCGCGGCCTGGGATGTGCCGTCAGCCGTGAAATTCTGCTGGATTGCCGATGGCGATCACAGCCTGACACCGCGCAAGTCGTCAGGGCTTACCGAAGCGGATAATCTGACGGCAGCTGCCTCAGCCAGCCTTGAATTTATGGGAGAAATAAATGAATAGAGGTCTGTTTTTATTCGCATCTGTGACCGGTTTTCTCGCCGTCGCCCTCGGCGCATTTGGTGCCCATGGCCTCAAGAATTTGGTGAGTGCCGAGATGGTCTCGGTGTTTGAGTTGGCGGTGGAATACCAGTTTTACCACACCTTCGCCTTGTTTGCGGTCGCGCTCGCCTGGCCCTTTATCGCCTCTCGCTTATTGAGCTGGGCGGTCGGGTTTTTTATCGCGGGCATGGCGCTTTTCTCTGGCTCTTTGTACGCATTGGTGATGACGGGGGCCAAATGGTGGGGGCCTGTTACTCCTTTGGGCGGTACCTGTTTGTTGCTGGGATGGCTGCTGCTGGGGGCTGCGGTATGGCGCAGTCGGGTCGAAGACGGCAAATAGCCAATAGGTGGCTGCGCTGTGGTATACTCGGCGCCAATTTCTGATGTTGCGGCCATTTTGGCCGCTTTATGTTAGCGCCAACGAAGAATCGCAATGAAAAACCTGTTCTTATATTGCCGTGCCGGTTATGAAAAAGACTGTGCGGCTGAAATTCAGCAGCGAGCCGCCGAGCTTGGCATTGGCGGTTTCGTCAAAGCCAACCGCGACGATGCCTATGTGGTATTTCAGGGTTTCAGCCCTGATGATGGCGACCGTCTTGCCAAAGAACTGTCCCTGGACTCGCTGATTTTTGCCCGCCAGATGTTCGCCTGTGGCGAACTGCTCGACGACTTTTCTCCGGAAGACAGGGTTACCCCCATTGCAGAGAGCCTGGCTGAAGTTGAGCGCGCAGGTGAGCTGCGGGTAGAAACCCCTGACACCAACGAAGCCAAAGAGTTATCAGCCTTTTGCCGTAAATTTACCGTGCCTTTGCGTCAGGCGCTGAAGAAGCGCGGCGTGTTGCTGGAAAAAGAAAGCAGCCGTCGTCCCATAGTGCACGTGTGTTTTGTGGCGCCCAATAAAGCCTTTACCGGTTATTCGTTGTCAAACAACAGCTCACCCCACTTTATGGGGATCCCGCGGCTCAAATTCCCAGCCGACGCTCCGAGTCGTTCAACCCTTAAACTGGATGAGGCTTTTATCCACTTTATTCCCCGCGAAGAGCACGAAACCCGGCTTCGCAGCGGACTCAATGCCGTGGATTTGGGGGCTTGCCCCGGAGGCTGGACTTATCAGTTAGTGCGCCGTGGCATGATGGTGCAGGCCATTGATAATGGCCCCATGAACCATGACCTGATGGAAACAGGGCAGGTAACTCATCACCGCGCCGACGGTTTTAAATTTGAGCCGGCCCGCCGCAATATCTATTGGCTGGTATGTGACATGGTGGAAAAGCCCGCCCGTGTGGCTGAGTTGATGGAATACTGGGCGATTCAGGGCTGGTTTAAAGAGGCGATTTTTAACCTCAAGCTGCCAATGAAGAGTCGCTACAAAGAGGTATCGCAGATCCTCGCCAATATGCATGCCATCCTTAAAGAAAATGGCATCAACGAGTTTCATCTGGCCTGTAAGCACCTCTACCACGATCGTGACGAAGTGACAGTGCATCTGTGGCTGAGACCCAGCTCGCCCTGGATCTGATTTTCAGTTCACCGTTTGCTTATGAATAGAAAAAGGCGCCCAGTGGCGCCTTTATTAATCAGGGGATCTGCTGTTTTGAAACTCGGCTAACTACAGACACCGGTTATAGCTTCTTTTCAAACAGCAGCAAGGCTCTGTGTGCTCAAGAACATAACATTGCCGGTAACCCTGTTTTCTGCAGATGTGTATGCCACGTTTGTTTTCAGTCAATTCGTCCAGCCATATCCTGTCAGCGCCAAGATGCCGTAAGCAGTCACCCTCTATTGCCTGCATGGCTTGCTGTCCTGTACCCAGCCCCTTGGGATGCACCACAATTCTCCTGAATTTCACACTGGAGCCCTCGATGGCCAGGATAACAAAGCCGACAATCTGCTCTTGGTGATAGATAGTCAGATAGCAAACGTCTTCTTTCGCCATTTCGGCCAGGTGCTGTTTGCGGGAGCAGGGGAGCACGCAGATTGCCGTCTCCCGGGCGCTTTCCATTGTGACGAATACGTCTACCTCGGTGACATTCGATTTGGCCAACTTAATCAAGGCGTTGTCCTTTGTGAATATCAGATTCCCCTGTGTGCTCTGTCGGGTGACTTTACTCAAGGTGCAGCAGTGCCTTTTCATATCGGGTAAGGATGCTTAACGAGGATGCTCGCCCTAAACTCCGGTTTCTTGAATTATTCAGGTTCCTTAAACTCAGGTTCCTTAAACTCAGGTTGAGTGTGCTTAAGGTTTAATAAAAAAGCCACCCAGAAGGTGGCTCGTACTTTGCTGCCTACTGACCTTATCAGCTGGCGGGGCAACTCATTTCGGTCACTGACTCAATGACGACGTCATCCACAGGCACATCGGTAAAGCCGTTTACGTTGTGGACTGGGGCGATACTGATTTGGTCGACCACTTCCATTCCGGAAAGTACCTTGCCAAATACCGCATAGCCATAGCTGCTGGCGGAGTAATCCAGCTGGGGGTTATCCAGCACGTTGATGAAAAACTGTGAAGTAGCCGTATCCGGCGCGGCTGTACGTGCCATGGCAAGGGTGCCGCGGTCATTGCTGAAACCAACGCTGGCTTCGTTTTTAATCGCAGCATCAGTGGTTTTGGGTTCCAGACCGCTGGTGTATCCGCCGCCCTGAATAACAAAGTTGTTCACCGCGCGGTGGAACAGGGTGCCATCGTAAAAGCCTTTGTCGACGTACTGTTTGAAATTATTGCCCGTGATTGGGGTATTGGTCATATCGATGGCAATCTCAATGTCGCCAAGGTTGGTGCTCATCAGGTAACAGGCATCGGCCTTAAAGACGACTGGTGTTTCCGGGATTTCCGTAGCCGGGTCATCACTGCCTCCGCCACAGGCAACCAGGTTCATGCCGATTAACAATCCTATGATTTTTTTCATCTTATATCCCTTTCTGCACCTCATGGTGCGACTGCTTTTTCGATTTCTGCCGGGCACATGGCAGGCTGGCATTGTGACCAGAAATCGAATCACGGGCAATTGCGGATAAGGGCTAAATATTGAATTGATACAAATAGATACAGAGGTTTTTAGTTTGTAGCCCGCAGGTGTTGATTGGCGTTCAAGGTTAAGTGATTGTTTATAAAGGTGGTTGGCCTTGGTTATTTAACCCGGGTGATGTGTATCCCGGGAATCAAGTGATGCATACAGGAGGTTTCAGCAGCGCAGGAGAGTGGCATCGCAACTGTTTTACTATCAAACATGCAAGAGGCAAGGGACCAATCGAAGGCATCTTTTCTGTGGCGATTCTTTAAATCGCCTTATCGATGCATGGCGTTGCGGTCGAGTTATGAATAAGGCTGGCGTGTCACTGAGGGGAGAATAAAAAAGGATGAGCCAGGCTCATCCTTTTCAGATGTTAGTGAGTGCTGCGCCTGATGGCGCAGGGCACTCAGGCCAGTCTGTCGAGCACGGCCTGGGTGAAGTCAGTGGTACCGTGGGTGCCGCCCAGATCGCGGGTCGTACGGTCGCCTTCTTCAATCACGGCGGCAACGGCATTGCGGATAGCCGCGGCTTTATCAGCCATGCCGAGATACTCCAGCATCTGTACAGAGGCCAGGATAACGGACGTGGGGTTAGCCAGGTTTTTGCCGGCGATATCCGGAGCGCTGCCGTGTACGGCTTCAAAAATGGCCGCACTGGCACCTATGTTGGCACCGGGCGCCATGCCCAGACCACCCACCAGACCCGCACACAGGTCTGACAGAATGTCACCAAAGAGGTTGGTGGTGACTATCACGTCGAAGTTTTCGGGGTTCATCACCAGCTTCATGCAGGTGGCGTCAACAATCATTTCTTCGGTGGTGATGTCGGGATAGCGCTGGCTCACTTCACGGGCCACTTTCAGGAACAGGCCTGAGGTGGATTTCATGATGTTGGCCTTGTGCACTATGGTCACTTTCTTACGGCCTTCCTTGCGGGCCAGCTCGTAGGCAAAAGTGGTGATCTGCTCAGCACCCTGACGGGTGATAATGCTGGTGGCTTCGGCAGTGCTGCCGTCATCTGATACTTTCTGGCCGTAACCGGAGTACATGCCTTCGGTGTTTTCACGGACAGTGATGATGTCGATATTTTCGTATCTGGCCTGGGTTCCCTTGAAAGAGTTCACTGGACGTACGTTGGCGTACAGGCTGAACTTTTTACGCAGGGTAACGTTGATGGAGGTAAAGCCTTCACCAACGGGAGTGGTCAGTGGGCCCTTCAGGGTAATACGGTTCTTTTCGATAAGATCCAGCGTACGCTGAGGCAGCAGTTCACCATGCTTTTCCAGAGCCGTCAGGCCAGCATCGGCAAATTCATATTCGAAGTCACAACCCGCCTTGTCGAGGATTTTCAGAGCGGAGTCGATGATGCTTGGGCCGATCCCATCACCTGGGATTACGGTAATCGTTCTTTTAGACATGGATATTCCTTCCACGGTTGGTGGTTACTGCAATTGTCGGCTTCCGCGAGCGGAAACAGGACTGGAATTATGTGATTTATGTCTCGATTAGTTTAAACACTTTTATACACTTTTCACAGGAAAAGGTGAGCAAACACTCGGTTTTTTCTGTAGGCTAACATGCATAAATCAAGGCTAAGAAAGATGATTCAAAGCCTAAGCCTTAAAAAGTCTACTTTAGTCGAATAACAACTTATAAAGAGGACGACCTTTGAAGCCTTCCGCTCTATTTTGCGCTCTGGCAAGTGCCGCCAGTCTGAGCTTGCCTGCCCTCGCAGCGCCTTCGGGCAACATGCATGTTCAGGACATCATGAAATTCGAATCCCTCAAAAAACCTGTGATTGCCGACAATGGCTCGCTGGTGGCGGTGGAAGCTGCGCCCGACAGAGGGGATAGCCGCACTTTAATACGTTCAACCGGTGGAAAGCGCCAGTTGAGCATTGCCGGTGCATCAAAGCCTGTCGTCAGTGCCGATGGCCGATTTGTGGCCATGGTGCTGGAACCTTCGCTGCTTGAGAAAGAAACCAGCGATGCCAAAACCCGCAAAAAATTGAAAGACGGCATGGTATTGGTGGAAGTCGCCACCGGGAAAGAGCAGCGCTTTACCCGGGTGAAAGAATTCGCCTTCAACGATGCAGGCACTGTGCTTGCGGTATGGTTTGATGCCGAGGAAGACAAAAAGGACAAGGCCGACGATAAGGCGGCGGATGCCTCTTCCGTGACCGAAGCCAAGCCTCAATCCGGGGAAGAGAGCGCCAAAAAGCCCAAGGTGGATAAGGCCGACAAGGGCTCGCCACTGACGCTGATAGCCCTCGATGGCGGCAAACAGCTCGAATTGCAAGATGTTACTGCCTATGCCTTTGACAAAAAAGGTAAAACAGCTGCGATATTGGTAAATGATGCGGCGCAGGCTAAGCACCAGCTGCTGTCGGTCGCTTTGGGCGACCTGAGCTTGCAGCAAAAGTACGCCTCTGAGACTGAGCAACTGGGCGCTGTTGCCATCAACCACGATGGCAGCCAAATCGCTTTCAGCACCGGCTTGGCCGCCGACAAGGTGGATGAGCGCCAGTACCGTCTTGGACTTGTGAATGCCAATGGTGACTTAAGCTTTGCCCTGCATCCGGATGCCTGGGTTCTTAATCAGTATTCCAGGCTCTCATTTTCCGATGACGGCGAGCGGCTGTATTTCGGTACTGTACCTGAGGTCAGCAAGGTACTGAGCCTGCAAAAGTTCAGCGATGAGACGAGTCTGTATGACACTGCGACTATCCGCGACAGCCGCGGCCTCAAACTATGGCACGGTGATGACCCGCGGATTAAGCCCCATGAGATAAAGACCTATGACAAGCTGAAAAAGCAAACCCTGCTGGCCGTATGGCACCTGGGACGCAATCAGATTGTCCAGCTTGCCACCCCTGAAGTGCCGGAAGCCAAACCCATAGAGTACGGCCGCTTTGTGCTGGGCAGTTCCAGTGAACCTTATTTGAAAGAGATCACCTGGGCCGGGTTTTACAGCGATTTTTACCTTATCGACACCCTGAGTGGCGAGCGCACGGCCGTGGCGCTGCGCCAGCCGTCAAACAGTGAACCCAGCATTTCGCCATATGGCCGCTACGCCGCCTATTTCCGGGAAGGGCAGGTACAGCTCCTGGATGTGGCTTCAAAGCAGCTGAGGGTATTGAATGCCACACTGGAAGTGCCATTTGCCGATGAAGACCACGATTACCCGTCAGATGCGCCGGGTTATGGTTTTGGTCCCTGGCTTGTCGATGAGTCAGGCCTCCTGGTATACGACAAGTATGATATCTGGCAATTTGCTGCGGCAGATGCCAAGGCGCTTAAGTTAACCTCGGGAAGAGACAAGGGTATCAGCTACCGGGTTGAAGGCCTGTATCAAGACAAAGACCAGGCGCCTGCCACTGTCAGTGCCAGTCAGAGTCTGCTCCTTAAAGGCTACAACGAGCGCACCAAGGCTGATGGCTTCTACCGCATGACCCTGGGTAAAGATGGCCTCAAAACCCTGCTTGCCAAAGAGGAAAAACTCAGCGTACTGGCCCGCGCCAGGCACGCAGATACCCTGGTATTCAGCCGTGAACGTTACGACCGTTTCCCGGACCTTTACAGCGCCGATGTATTGGACGTGGATGATGCACGCCGTTTGACTGAGCTTGATGCGCAGCGCAGCAAGTTTGGTTGGGGCAAGGCCGAGTTGGTGCAATGGACCAATACAGACGGTAAACCGCTTGATGGCGTACTTATCAAGCCAGCGGGCTATGAGGCCGGTAAACGTTACCCTGTGCTGGTGTATTTCTATCGCTTTATGAGCGATCGTCTGCACGCTTTCCCGGGGATGAACATCAACCACAGGCCCAACTTTGCCTGGTACGCCAACCAAGGGTATGCCATCTTCCTGCCGGACATTCGTTTTGAGGTGGGGTATCCCGGTAACAGCTCGGTGCAGGCCTTGACTTCCGGTGTGCAAAAGCTGATTGAAATGGGGATTGCCGATCCCAAGGCGGTGGGTATTCAGGGCCACTCCTGGGGCGGTTATCAAACGGCCTTTGCCGTGACCCAGACCAACATCTTTGCCGCCGCCGTAACAGGGGCTCCCGTGGGTAACATGACCAGCGCCTACAGTGGCATCCGCCATGGAACGGGGCTGGCGCGTCAATTCCAGTATGAAACCGGCCAGAGCCGTATCGGCGAGAGTCTGATGCAGGCGCCGCTGAAATACGTGGAAAATTCACCGGTATTTTATGCCGACCGGATCAAGACGCCCATGATGATCATGTTTGGTGACAAAGACGATGCGGTGCCATGGGAGCAGGGTGTTGAGCTGTATCTGGCCATGCGCCGTGCCGGTAAGGATGTGGTATTGCTGCAATACGAGGGCGAGCCCCATCACCTCAAACAATACGGAAACAAGCTCGATTACAGCATTCGCATGAAGGAATACTTCGACCACTACTTAAAAGGTGCCAGTGCACCGGCGTGGCTGGAGCAGGGCGAACCCTATCGCGAATACGCCAAAGAAGATTGAACCGCGTTGTCGGAAAACGCTTAGCAACAAAAAGCCGCCCAAGGGCGGCTTTTTCATGGATGTTAAAAAGTTGACTCAGATACCCGATGGGACTTCACCCAGATATTGCTCGTAAGTATCCGAGCCCCAGGCGATCAGCTGATTATCCTTGAATAACAGTGGCGTGCACTCATCCTTGGTGGTCACCCCATCGGACTTCTCATGGTGAGTGCGATAAAAGAGCACCTGCAGTGCACTCTCTTTGGTTGACTTGGCTTCACTGAAATCCGGCGCGCCCAGCAGCTGGCGCACCGAGCTGATGTCCTGCCCTATCACCAGTTCGGCCAGAGCCTTATTGTTGTAAACCTGCCTGTCTTCCCAATCCATATTCTCTGGTGTCGGCTCGTACCCTATTGCCACCACAGCCACAAACGCCAGATAGGCGGCAAATACAGAGCCAATCACCACGGGAGCCTTGCTTTTCATATCCCTTTTCCTCATAACTGCTTTCGGCTTCCACCGAAGATGCGAATAAAGATACTGCAAGGCGCGAAGGCGGTAAATAATATGTGTTATTTGTTACAAAATTGCCTGTAACGCCAGCATGACTCCGGGGGGCGGTGCCCGCTAAAGCAACCGGCAGGGTTAGGCTGGGACAACCCTGAGAGCGCTCAGCTTCAGATGCAGCGGCAGGTCGGTTTGCAGTTTGGCCAACTTGTAGCTCAGGCGCGCCATATCGCGGCCTTCGCGTAACTTATTGGCTTGTCGGCTGCCGAGGGTGCCCAGGGAATGGTAGAGGTTGGCGAGGCTGCGGTACGTGCGCAGTAACTCACTGGCCGACTTGGGGCCTATACCCGGGATACCGGGAATTTTATTGCCGCTGTCACCGCACAGAGCGATGTAATCGAGCAGTTGGTGCCGCTCGATGCCAAGCTTGGATTCAAACGCCTCAATATCGAAAAACTGTCCGGCGAAATGATCCCACTGCCGGATATGGGGTGACATCAGTTGCAAGAGCCCCTTGTCAGTTGACACGATAATGGCCTCGCCGCCACTGGCGGCCAGTTTGCAGGCGAGGGTGGCTATGACATCGTCTGCCTCTGAATCGGCATTGACCGAGTGCACATCCAACTCTTCGAGTTTGATTTTCAATGCCGGCAAGCCTTTGGCGAGGGCTTCAGGCATGGGTTTGCGGCCTTTTTTATAGTCCTGGTACAGGTGTTTACGCCATGAGACTGCATCGCCATCCCAGACGATGGCGCAGTGGGTGGGCTGATGGCCCCGCAGTAATTTACGACAGGCCTGGGCGACCCTTTCATACAGGGTATCCATGTCGCCCTCGTCTGGCAGGGCGGCATGGATACGGCGGATAAGGTTTAAACCATCTATGATGAGCAGGCGATTCATCTGACTATCTTGTAACAGGGTTCGTAGGCGCTGCCCGGCAACTTCATGCGCTGTTGATTGACAAAGGCCTGCAGCAATTCGTCCATTAATTCCATCAGCCGGGGATCGCCCCTGAGCTCAAAGGGACCGTGTCGTTTGATGAGGCGAATGGTCTCGCCTTTCACGTTCCCGGCAACAATACCCGAAAATGCCCGGCGCAGGTTGGCCGCAAGTTCGGCTTTATTGTGTTGAAAAAACAGGTGCAGGTTTGCCATCACTTCGTGAGTGGGGACAAAGGGCAGTTGAAATTCCGGCTCGATACGCAGTGACCACTGATAGGGGTAAGCATCGCCATTGGTTTTGCGAAACACCTTCACCTGTTCCATGCCTTCGCGCATCACCCGCGCCACTTCATCGGGATTATCTATGATGATGTGGTACTTGCTTCGGGCTTCCTCTCCCAGAGTCGCCGCAATAAATTCATCAATTTTAATGAAGTAATCGGCGCTTTCTTTTGGACCGGTCAACACCAGCGGGAAGGGGATATGCTCGTTGGCCTTGTTCAGTAAGATACCCAGCAGGTACAAGAGTTCCTCGGCCGTACCTGCGCCGCCGGGGAAAATCACTATGCCATGCCCCAAGCGCACAAAGGCCTCCAGCCGTTTTTCAATATCCGGCAATATCACCAGCTCGTTGACGATTTGATTGGGGGGCTCGGCAGCTATAATACTGGGCTCGGTCAGACCAATATAGCGGGCATTACAGATGCGTTGTTTGGCGTGACCGATGGCGGCGCCCTTCATGGGGCCTTCCATGGCGCCGGGGCCACAGCCGGTGCAGATATCCAGCTTTCTGAGCCCCAACTGATACCCAACCTCGCGGGTATACTGGTACTCGATGGCATTGATACTGTGGCCGCCCCAGCACACCACCACATTGGGATCGTTTTTGGTGGGCAGGGCACGGGCGTTTCTGAGGATATCAAACACCACATTGGTGATATGGTTGGCGTTGGTAAGGTTGATGTGCTTGAGGTTATCGTACTTGTCGGCAATGTAGAGAATGTCTCTGAGCACTGAAAACAAATGCTCCTGAATACCGGCGATGATCTGGCCATCGACGAAGGCTTGTTCGGGGGGATTGATTAGCTCAAGCTTTACCCCGCGCTCACGCTGCAGGATGTTGATTTCAAAGTCTTTATATTTATCGAACAGCTCTGACGAACTGTCGCTTTTCAGGCCAGAGGCCAACACGGCCAGTGAACAGTTGCGATAGAGTTGATAGAGGGTACTTTTGGCACTTTGCTTGAGACGATCGACTTCCAGCTGGGAAAGCTGATCCATGCTACCACGGGGACTGACTTTCACTATCATAGCAACTCCTTAAGCGTCGACAGGAGTTGCTTACTCCCCACAGGGGCTAGCAGTCGATAATTACCCTGTCTCTGCTCTCATGTTTGGCTTTGTAGAGGGCCGCGTCAGCTCGCTCGAAGGTTTCGTGAATGAGCTCATTATCCATGACCCGTGCGGCCCCTATGGATACTGTAACTGTAATTCTCTGATTTTTAAATTTAAATGGAATATTTTTTACTTTCTCACGCACCCGGTTCAGAAGTTGCACTATGTCAGTATCAGACACTTCAGGAATGAGCAGCACAAATTCTTCACCGCCATAACGAGCCACAAACTCGGTATCCCGCAGCGAGTTTTTCAGCGCCATGGCAATCACCTGCAGGGTCTTATCGCCGGTGCTGTGGCCAAAGTTGTCATTGATGGACTTGAAGTGGTCTATGTCGGCCACCGCCACCCACAGGGGATGCTTATGGCGCTGGAAGTTTCTGAATTCCTGCTCCATGCGCTCCTCCAGTGCTGCGCGATTGGGCAGTTGGGTGAGGGTATCCAGCAGGTTCAACTTTTGCTGTTCAAACAAACGTTCTTTATAGTTGCTGGCTTCTTCGGCAAGTTCATTGAGTTCTTTGCGCATGGTCTCCATGGACTTGCGCAGCAAGGCTTGTTCCCTTTGCTCCAGGGCTTCTTTGCGGGACAGTGCCGAGCGCAGGCTGGAGAGCTGCTCGGTAATTTGAAACTTGAGGGTAGTGATATCGTCGATATCCACTATGGCTTCCCCCACGTTGTCGACCCGTGAGTTGATTTCGCGGTTGAGTTGGTGCTTGAGCTGATGACTGCGCTGGGCATGGTTGTATGAGTCTGAAACGACTTCACGCACCGCAGACAGGGCATCATTCAGGGCGTACAGAAACTCCTGAGAGGCACTCTTTTCACGGGCGATATTATCAACCAGCAGCGACAGTATGGTTTGATAGGCATCCATCAGCCCTTCAACATCTATCTCTCCTGCCAGCATTTCTTTAATCACCAGCACCTGATCCCGCTGGTCTTTGCGAAACTCGATTTCCGAGATAATTTGAGCCAACTCATGGGCCAGCTGACGGTGTTTTGGCAGCACAGTAAGAGGTTCACCGGACTTAAACTGTGCCGACAGTATCTCTTCGTAAAACGCCATCAACTTTTCCACCTTGGGGATATATTCCCACACAGTGTGCAGTGGCTTGGAGAGATCCTGTTTGAAGTAGGTGACTTCTTTTTTAAGTTTGTCGGGGGCGGACTCGACCCGCTGAATTTGGCGCACCACGCGGCCAAGGCCGGCGCGGCTGTCTTCGAGCTGTGCCATTACATGGTGATATTGGCCTTTGAGAAGGCGCTCCACTTCCACCATGTCCGGCAGGGCATCGTCGAGCTTTTCGTAGGTGGTCAGTTGGTGGCGTAACTTGGCGAGCCGGTTATCCAACTCGAGGTTTTGCCCCTTACAGGCCAGGCTCAGATTGGAAATGAACTGCAGCAGGGTTTGCAACTTGGTGTTGCGATCTTCATTGAGCTCATCCAACGCCACCTTTGCAGAATGGAGTTTCTGTTTGAGTAACGTGATTTGCGAAATCGCTTCGTTGGAGTCCTTCATGCAGAATGCTTTCCTGACTGACTAAACTGACTGTGTTTTCGTATGCTGAACCGGCATTTTGTCCACTGGATTAATGGTATCGCAATCGACCCAGAGTGCAAACGTAAGCCGCATTCCGGTGCAGAATATTTGACTGAAATCATCAATTAATTAATGGATCATTACCTGGTACGGGTGTCTGCCATTGAGGCCAGGCTATTTTATCTTTGTCGCCATTGGTTTCCACCCGAATAAGGCCGCGGCCGATACTTTTTTCCAGATGCAGATACAAGGGGTGACTGAACACGGCCGAAGGCGTAAAGTCCAGCGCCCACAGGGTGACATAAAGATCTTTATCCGCATCCAGAGACAAGGCGCCGGCCATTGCCATCTCAAGCACTTCTATATGATTGTTATCCGCAATAAAAAGTTCCGGATTAGGCAGTAAGGGCAGGTTGATAAAGCTGAGCTGCAGCCAACCGTCAACATGGGTAAGTTGGTTTCTGAGGTTAAAGAGCAGCGCATCTGCAGCCTTGATGGGTTCATCAAAACTCAATCCGAAAAGACCCGGGCGTATCACATAGGCTTTGATGCCGGGCAGCTTTTCAATGGCGTTAGCCGTTTCCAGGGCCGCTTCCACCATGCGTTTATGGCCAAGTTGAATATCAGACTCACATAAGCTGGCTATGCGCAGCAATGCCACCGCCTTGGTGTTTGGGCTTTTAATCGCACTGCGAAGGGCTGGTAAACCGGGGTGTGCGGTGGCTCCGTCCAGGGGCAGTTTATGCTTTAACGATTTGATTTTGGCCCTGAGATCCAGGCGCGAGCGGCGATAGTGCCACACCACGGTTGCCAGAGTGAGTACCAGCATCAAGGTGCCCGCCAGCAGGATAGTGCGCTCCCTGAGCTGGGCATGGCTCTCTTGCAGTTGTTCATTCTTTTGGTGTAAGTCCAGCTTCAGTTTTTGCTCTGTCAGCGCCGAGGTACTTGGATTGGCTGCAACCTGAGGGGCGGTTTCCTCTTGTTGCAGGCCGATGATTTGCTCCTGAAACTCCAGCGCGCCTGCCAAATCGGCCAGGGCTTTTGCTGCAATCACCTTTTGGCTGAGCGCGCTGATAAGTACATCACTGAGGGACTGCTGCCGGGCGAGGTCGTAGGCAATGTCCGCATGCTCACGGCACGGCTGCCACTGGGATAACTTACAGAAGGTTTTGGCAATCAACACTTCGTTATATACCAAAAAGTGCTTCATTTTCCGCTCGGCAAACATCTGATTGGCCTGTTGCAGATAATTCAGCGACAGTTCGAGTTCACCCAGTTCACCGTAGGCTTCACCCAGGTTGTGGAAGTTACGGGCAAGGGCGGAATAATTGCCACTGCGTCTGTCTACCTGAACGGCATTCAGGTAATAGTCGATAGCCTTGTTCCACTCGTTATTACCTGCATGGGTCACGGCGATAGCCGTCAGGGTGGCAGACAGGTAGTTTTCACTGCCTAACTGTCCAAAGGTTTCGGCAGCATCGTGTGCATGGCTCAAGGCTTCACTGCGTTGTCCCAAATCACGATATACCTTGGCCAGCTGCATTTGCAAAAAGGCACGCTGGAAAGGATGGTGTTCCTGATCTGACAACCGCAAGGCTTCGCTGTAATGCTGCAGCGCCTTGGTCAGTTCCTGCTTTTTGTTGTAATACTTGCCAAGCTCGGCTTCGGCGTTGGCTATCAGATAGTCATCCCGCAGCTGATAGGCCTGGTCACGGAATTTTTGCAGATGCACCAGAGCGGTCACGTCCTGATTGATCATCAGATACATACCACCCAGTTGTTCATGCAGGTTGAGCCTCAGCACCTGCGAGGCCAGACTCTGGCTTTCCTGATCCTGAGTGAGCGCCTGAATGAAATAGCCAGCCGCTTCTTCGAACTTGAGTTCAAGCCTGCCCAGCATCCGGCCTCTGAGCATCAGGGCCATGGCTTTTTCGTAAGGGGTGGCCGCCGATTTTTCCAGCGAGCTGACAATCAGCTCAAGGTCCTGGGCCTTGTTGGCATTTTCAACGTTGGGCTGCAAATTGGCACGGGCAATCAGGGCAAGGAGTTCGGCGAGTTCCTCTACCGACAAGCCCTGTTCTCTGGCGTAAGCACTGAACGCTGAACGGGTTTCCAGCGGTGAGGGAGGCAGAGGCAGCGACGCATTTACCCGGTCAAAAACCTGCTGGGGAGATTCTCTAAGCTCGACTTCTTCCGACTTGAGGTCTCTGGCGAATGCAAAATGGGATAAAAACAGAATTAACAGCGAAAAAACCAATAAAATAAATCGCATAAATTATCCGTCACTCAAGTCTGCCCCTGCAAAATCAGGAAATTGTCAGCATTTGTGACATCAGGATGAGGGGAGATGAATGTCTTGTTATACTCAAGCCCTTTTATTGGATTCCATCATACCTATAAGGACAACAGAGTGGAACAAAAGTTAACTGCCTTTTTACCCTTGTCACTGTTTCTTTCGGCTTCCGCGTTCGCCGGTGTGGACTACCATATCGATCTTTCTTCTCCGACCCATCATCTGGCCAAAGTTGAAGTACGTTTTCCCAAGGTGGAGGCCGGTGACTTTCCGGTGAATTTGCCCGTGTGGCGCACCGGTAAATATCAGGTATTACCGCTTGCCGACGGCGTGCGGGCCTTCCAGGCCACGGATGCCAGTGGCAATGCGTTGCCCTGGCGTCGCAGCGCCAGCGGCGAGTGGGTGTTGAGCCTGCCGGCGGCGTCCGAAGTGACTGTATCCTATCAGCTTTATGCAGATGAGCTTGGGCTCAGAACCCGCCATATTGATGCCACCCATGCTTATCTGGATGCCAGCAGCGTGTTTATGTACAGCCCGCACTTTCGGGACGAGGAACTCAGTGTCAGTCTTAAGGTGCCCGATGGCTGGCAGAGTTATTCGGGTATGAACAAGGGCGACGGAGCCCACCGTTTTGTGGCACCCAACTATGATGTGTTGGTGGATTCACCCATCGAAACCGGTGTCAGCCACCATCGCAGTTTTTCGTCCGCCGAACGTGACTATGAATTGGTTGTGTGGGGGGAAGGGAATTATGACCTAGATAAAATGGTCACCGATTTGACCAAACTCGGTAACCAGGCCAGTGCTATCTGGGACGGTTTTCCCTTCGAGCGCTATGTGTATATGGTTCACGCCACCAGCGGTGCCCGGGGTGCCACAGAACATCTCAACTCCACCGTCATTCAGTTGCCGCGTTTCATGTTCCGCGAACGCAAGGACTACCTGAGATTTATCTCCACCGCATCCCACGAGTTTATCCATACCTGGAACGTCAAAGCCTATCGTCCAGCCGGCCTGGTGCCCTATGACTACCAGCAAGAAGGGTTGACGTCCTTGCTGTGGATAGCCGAAGGCTCCACCAGCTATTTCCAGCATCAGCTGCTGGCCCGTGCCGGTGTGATAACCGCTAAAGAGCTGCTCGAAGATATCGCCGGGCGTATCGAACGCCATCAGCAAACTCCCGGCCGTGAAATCCAGTCGGTGGCTGAGGCCAGTCTCGGGGAGTGGGTGGCTCAGGGGGGCGATTATGCCCACAATCACAGTGTGAACATCTACTCAGAGGGGTACATGGCGTCGCTGGCGCTGGACATGGCTATCCTCTCTGACACCAAGCTCAAGCACTCATATCGTGATGTGCACCGGGCCTTGTACCGCGACTTCGCGGTGCCAAAGAGCTACCGCGTTGAGGATGTCAAAGGCATACTGACCCAGCTGACCGGCAAGGACTATGGCCCCTGGTGGCAGAGTCATATCGACTCACCCATGGCGCTGGATTTTGATGAGCTGCTGTCCCGCGCCGGGTTGAAACTGGTGTATGGCAAAGACGACAGCGACAATAAAACCAAAGTCTATCCGGGCTTTACCCTGGCATCCGGCAGCCTCAAGCTGCAAACCCTCGATCGGGGCGGCAAGGCATGGGAAGCGGGATTGGTTGCCGGTAACGAGCTGGTTGCCATCAATGGCCTCAAGGTCACCGCTGACGGCTTTGACAAACGTCTGGCCGACTTCAAGGCGGGCGACAGCATCAATGTGACCTACTTTGCCGACGATAGCCTCAAACAAACTGCTTTGGTGCTTGGTGAAAGGCCCGAGGGTAAAGCTGCGCTCAAGCCGCTGAACAAGGTGTCCGACAAACAAAAGGCCTTCTTTAAGGCCTGGCTTGGCATTGACTGGCCGTTCGACAAGAAAGGTGAGTTTAAAAAGAGTTGATATGAAGGCCGGCGTAAGCCGGCCTTTTTTATCCCCGTGGCCATTGGCGGTTATTGCACGGTAAGGCCAGCACAGCACAGGACACATTTGCTAAAACTTCTGTGGCCTAATTCTGCTGACGGGGCCACTTCGCTTTGATAGTGTCTGGGATTGCTTTTATGTCCGGTACAGACTCCTTTCAACATTATCAATAAAAACGACAGGATAACCACCCAATGAAACTTCGCCTCTCTGTTGCCGGCTGCCTGCTGGCCCTGGGAACCTTTGGTCTGCCAGCCCACGGCAGCGACGGTTATTTTCGCTTCCCCGAACTGCATAAAGACACTCTGGTGTTTACCGCCGAAGGAGACCTTTGGCTAAATCGTCTCGGCCAGACACAGGCCAGCCGTCTGACAAGCCAAAGTGCCGAGGAATCCCAGGCCCGAATCTCTCCCGACGGTACCCAGGTTGCCTTTGTGGCCAACTACGATGGCACTGACGAGGTGTATTTGATGCCCATCGGCGGCGGTGAAGCCAAGCGGGTCAGTTTTGAAAACAGTCGGGTGAGGTTGCAGGGCTGGAGTCAGGATGGCAGGGTGCTTTATGCCACCGACAACGCCTTTGGCCCGGCCAACTATTGGGTGCTGCGCCTGGTCGACCCCAAGAGCCTCAAGACCGAAGATCTGCCGCTGGCCGATGCCATTGAAGGCGCCATGGATGATAAGGGGCAGTATCTGTATTTTGTCCGTTTCGGCCTGCAGGCCACCGGGGATAATGCCAAGGTGTATCGCGGCGGCGCCCGTGGCGAGTTGTGGCGCTATGAGCTTGGCAGTAATAAAGAAGCCGAGCGTTTGCTGGAAGGCCACCCTGGCTCGTTGCGCCAGCCCATGCCATGGCAGGGGCGTCTTTACTTTATCAGCGACGCCGATGGCAACGATAACCTCTATTCTGTGACGCCCAATGGCGATGATCTTCGCCAGCACAGCCAGTACAAGGATTTCCAAATCCGTGCTGCCCGTATCAATGACGGCAAGCTGGTATTCCAGATGGGCGCCGATATCCGTGTACTGGATATTGCCAGCGGCAAAGACGAGGTCTTGCCTCTTACGCTCACATCAGACTTCACCGCCCGCCGTGCACGCTGGGTCAATAACCCCATGGATTATGTGTCGGATGTGCGACTGGCACCCTCCGGCGACAAGGCGGTGATCACCGCCCGCAGTAATGTGGCCATTGCCGCCACCGACGGGCGTCGTCTGGTGCAGGTGGGGGTACCAGCCGACAGTCGTATCCGCAACGCCGTGCTCAGCCACGATGGTCAGTCGGTATTTGCTATCAGTGATGCCAGTGGTGAGCAGGAGCTGTGGCGTTTCCCTGCCGATGGCAGTGATGGCGGCGTCCAGCTGACCCAGGATGCGGGTGCCATGCGCATGAGTCTGGTGTTGTCGCCTGACGGCCGTTATCTGGCCCACGACGACTACGACGGCAACCTGTACCTGTATGACATTAAAAAAGGCACAAACAGCCGCATCGTGACCGGCCATCAGGGCCTGGGGCCTTACGGCGATATTATTTGGTCACCCGACAGTCGCTTCCTTGCACTGGGGATGAACATCATAGGCCAAAACCGCAGCCAGATAGTGCTCTACAGCCTGGAGGAGAAGCGCCAGGCAAGCCTCACCAGCGACAAATACGAGTCCTTCTCGCCTGCCTTCAGCCGAGATGGCGAATGGCTGTATTTCCTGTCCAACCGTGAATTCAATGCCACCCCCGGCTCGCCATGGGGCGATCGCAACATGGGGCCTGTGTTTGACAAGCGCACCGGTGTGTTTGCGCTGGCACTGAAACAGGATGCCCGCTTTGCCTTTGAGCGTCCTACTGAACTGAGCACCGGCACCAAGCCCGCAGAGGGGGACAAGCCGGTCAGCCTCAAGGTGGACTGGCAAGGATTGGCAGGGCGCCTGTGGCAAGTGCCGGTGGGCACAGGCAACTTCAGTAACCTGACCCTGGGCACAGACCGCCTTTATCTGCTCGATGGTGATATTGCCGGTAATCAATCAGCACTGAAGGTGGCCAAATTTGATGGCTTGGCACCCAAGCTGGATACCTTCGGTGACGATATCGGCAGTTATGCTCTGTCGGTGGATGGCAAAAAGCTGCTGCTGTCAAAAAAGAGCAACCCCAATGAGCTCTTGATAGTCGATGTCGGTGACAAGTTGCCCGGCGACCTTGCCAACGCCAAGGTGCGTACCCAGGATTGGCAGCTTGAGCTCAATCCCAAAGCCGAATGGCAGCAGATGTTTGATGATGCCTGGCTGATGCACAGGGATTCTTTCTTCGACAAAAACATGCGCGGCGTGGACTGGAAAGCCATGCGAGACCGTTATCTGCCGCTGGTCGACCGGGTAACGGACCGTCACGAACTCAATGACATCTTTATGCAGATGATGGGCGAATTGGATGCGCTGCACTCCCAGGTGCGTGGCGGCGATATGCCCAAGGATCCAAACCGTCCGAATCCCGCCGGTCTTGGCGCCCGCTTTGCCCTGCGCGACAATGGCGTGGTGATTGAACACATCATGAAGACCGACCCTGAGTTGCCTGCCATGGCGGCGCCTTTGGCGCGCCCGGGTGTGGATGCCCGCGCAGGTGACTTTATCACCGCTATCAATGGCCGCAAGGTAGACACTGTGGCCGATGTGGCGAGTTTGCTGCGCAATCAGGGGGGCAAACAGGTGCTGCTGACACTGAAACGCGGCAACAAGACCCATCAGACGGTGGTGCTGCCTGTGTCTTCGCAGGATGAGGCAGGTCTGAGGTATCAGGATTGGGTGAATCACAATGCAGCCCTGGTGGCCAATGCCAGCAGCGGCAAAATTGGTTATCTGCACCTCTATGCCATGGGCGCCGGCGACATCGCCAGCTTTGCCCGCGAGTTCTACGCCAACTTCGATAAAGAAGGTCTGATTATCGACGTGCGCCGTAACCGTGGCGGCAATATCGACAGCTGGGTGATTGAAAAATTACTGCGTAAAGCCTGGGCGTTCTGGCAGCCAACCCATGGGGATGCGAACAGCAACATGCAGCAGGCCTTCCGCGGCCATTTGTTGGTGCTGACCGATCAGCTGACTTACTCCGACGGTGAAACCTTCTCTGCCGGTATTAAGGCGCTGGGACTGGCCCCCTTGGTGGGCAAGCAAACTGCCGGTGCCGGTGTGTGGCTCTCTGGCCGTAATGCCCTGACCGACAAGGGAATGGCCAGGGTTGCCGAGTATCCGCAGTACGCCGTGGATGGCCGCTGGGTGCTGGAAGGCCGGGGTGTGAGCCCGGATATCGAAGTCGATAACCTGCCTGTAGCTACCTTCAAGGGGGAAGATGCACAGCTCGCCAAGGGCATCAGCCTGCTCAAGGCGAAGATTACCGCCGAGCCGGTGCCAGAGTTCAAAGCCAAGCCCATGCCCCCCAGGGGCGAGGCCGACGATATCAAGTAAGGGACAACCAGCTAAGGGATAACCAGCTAAGGGATAACCAGCTAAGGGATAACCAGCTAGAGGATAAAACACAGGGCGACAGTCATCGCCCTCGGATTCAGGGCTGTACCGGCAAGGTGGTTCCCAGTCGGTACGGCCCTTTTTTATGCATGCTTAAATTTATGGATGCTTAAAAGCGGATATCCACTTCGCAATCGAGGCTGTTGGCGATAAAGCAGTTGGCATGGGCCTTTTCGTGCATCTTTTCCAGGGTTTCGCGGCTTACCTCCACCCCATCCATAAATTCTACATTGGGATTGAGCTGCATGTAGGTCACGGCCAGCTTGCCATTGTCGCGTTTCCCAAGTTCTGCCACGGCACTGTCTTCGTAGCTTTTTACCGGCAGTCGTTTAAGGTGCGCAATTGCCAGAAAGGTGAGCATATGGCAGGAAGACAGCGCCGCAAGCAGGATTTCCTCCGGGTTCACCATGGCAGGATTCCCCTTGTATTCCGGTGCCGAAGAAGCCTCAATAGCCTGGCCGCTGCCAAAGATGATTTGATGATCGCGGCTGAACTCGCCGTCAGGGGTATCGCTGGTGTGCCAGCGGGTTTGCAAACGAAAACTCAAGGTTATCTCCTTATTCGATGAGGCCGCTTTGGCGGCGGTTCTGTCGATACCGGCCCTATCTGAGGTCAGGTGCCCAAATCGGTATCCACAAAGATACGCGAGCCAGAGGTTTGGGGCAAAGCCTTGTGGTGTTCAGACCTTTGCAAATAGGGCAAGCCCGCCCAAGCGCTTTGATTATTATTCCATTCGTGATTGGTTTTGGCGGCAAATTGTGGCTGTTCAGACGATTTTTATCTATTCGTCAGTCAAAAGTTGGTGCCAGCGTGGCTTATGCCTATAAGTGAAGCTATAGCCTGTGTGAAAAAGTGGAAGTCGACAGGGGGTCAGGGAGCGGGGACGGCAGGGCATTATCACATTCACGGGAGCAGGTATGGATTCAGCCAACTTGTCTTTGTCTTCACTTCTTGTTTGCCTATTGTCTGGACTGAGTCTGGGGGCCGATGCGGCGTCGGATGAAGAGTCTCGCTTTGTTGTGCAGTTTAAACCCGGGATGGCATCCGAAGCCAAAGCCGGTGTAAAGGCCGCCGGGGGCATTCTGGTGCAGGATCTCGGTCGTCACAATGCGGCGGCATTTTTACTGCCAGCCAGCGCCGTGAAGGGGTTGCAGCACAATCCCCATATTGAGTATCTCGAAGTCGATGCGCTGCGATACCCCCTGTCTCAAACCGAGCCTTATGGCATCGCCATGGTGCAGGCTGATGTGTTGCGCCCCTATGCAGACAGTGCCGCCAACCGCACTGTGTGCATCATAGACTCGGGCATCGATATGGGGCATGAAGATCTCCCAAACAATCGGCTCACCGGCAGCTATGATGCCGGAACAGGCGATTGGGACAGCGATGAAAATCACCACGGCACCCATGTGGCAGGCACCATAGCAGCGCTGAATAATAATCTCGGTGTGATAGGTGTGCATCCGGGCAGTGCCCTGCATCTTCATATCATAAAAGTATTTGATGCCGATGGCTGGGCGTATTCGTCAAGCTTGGTGGCCGCACTCGATAAATGTATCGATGCCGGTGCCAATGTGGTCAATATGAGTTTGGGCGGTCCCCTTAAAAGCCGCACCGAAGACAGGGCATTCGCAGACGCCGAGACCCTGGGAGTACTCAGCGTGGCTGCCGCCGGAAACGACGGCAACACGCGGCATTCCTATCCGGCTTCCTACAATGCCGTGGTTTCGGTTGCGGCCCTCGATGAAAACAAGCAGGTCGCGGATTTTTCCCAGCGTACCAGTCAGGTGGAATTGTCTGCGCCGGGAGTGGGCGTACTTTCTACCCTGCCCATGGGACAGGCCGAAGTGGCCAGCGTGATGGCAGGAGGCAATGATTTTGATGCCGTCGCGATGGACGGAAGCCCCTATGGCAGCGAAACAGCCATGCTCGCTAACTGTGGGTTTGGCGACAGTATCTGTAACGCATCAGGGCAGCTTTGCCTCATAAGCCGTGGCAGCATCAGTTTTGCCGAAAAGGTACAGAACTGCGCCGCAGGCGGTGGGGTGGGTGCCATCATCTATAACAATGTCCCGGGTGAACTGTACGGCACCCTTGGAGGCGTTAACACCACAATTCCTTCTGTCGGGGTGTCGGATACCACAGGTGCCGCCTTGCAGCAGACCATAGGTCAGGTTGCCACCCTCAATGTGGCGCAGGGGAACTACGCCAGGTTCAGTGGCACTTCCATGGCAACGCCACACGTTGCCGGTGTGGCTGCGCTGGTTTGGGGACTGCACAGCAATTGCAGCAACACCGAAATTCGCACGGCATTGAGGGTCACAGCTGAAGACCTGGGGCCAACAGGACGTGATGATGCTTACGGATATGGTCTGGTGCGCGCATCGGCTGCCCATAACTACCTGATTGCTCACCCCTGCAGCGGTGGCCAGGGTTCCGGTGGCGGAGGTTCGGGAAGTGGTGGCAGCTGCAAAGGTAAAAACAAGCAATGTAACTGATAGCCAGATTGCTGCATCAGTCTGCCCGGTACGCTGCAACAGCTGCATTGCAACACCTTCTCCACATTGCGCGTGGCCTTTGGCCACGCGCTTTTTCTCCGCGTTTACCTTGGCGGCGCTGCACCCAAACAAGACTTGGTTTGTGGTTGAATAATCGGGTTTTATTAAGCATCACACACTCACCGGCAGCCCAGTGCATTCCGTCTTCAAACCCTGTAGGATTGGTCGATTGGTGACCAATTTTAAGGGAAGAGATGACAACTACAACAGGGCAATGGCCAAAACAAATCCCCTACATTATTGCGTCTGAAGCCTGCGAGCGGTTCAGCTTTTATGGCATGCGCAATATTCTGACCCCGTTTTTGATGACGGCACTGCTGCTGTCGGTGCCGGAACATCTCCGGGCCGGCGAAGCCAAGGATGTGTTCCACTCCTTTGTGATTGGCGTGTACTTTTTTCCGCTGCTGGGTGGCTGGATTGGCGACAGGCTCTTTGGAAAATACAACACCATTTTGTGGCTGTCGCTGCTGTACTGCGTTGGGCACGCTTTTCTGGCTATTTTTGAGGACAGTAAAACCGGTTTTTATACCGGCTTGTTTTTGATTGCCCTGGGCTCGGGCGGGATAAAACCCCTGGTATCCTCTTTTATGGGCGATCAATTCGATCAGAGTAACAAGTCGTTGGCCCAGAAAGCCTTCGACATGTTTTACTTCACCATCAATTTTGGCTCCTTCTTCGCCTCTTTGAGTATGCCCTTGCTGCTGAAACATTTCGGTGCTTCGGTCGCCTTTGGTATCCCCGGGGTGCTGATGTTTATTGCCACTGTCTTCTTCTGGGCCGGACGCCACCGCTACGTGCATATGCCACCTGAGCCCAAAAATCCCAATGGTTTTTTGCCGGTTATCAAAACCGCACTGTTGAGCCCGGGGGCAAATCGCTTTGGTTTGGCACTGGCGCTGATGGGGACAGTGCTTGCTGTGATTGCCCTTGGGTTTATGCCGTCGCTCGGGCTGGTGACCTCACTGTGCCTGGCGCTGGTGCTGCTGATGGGATTTGTGGGCAGTGGCGCTACCATGCAGCTTGACAGAGCCAGGGCGCGCCATGGGGATGATGCCGTGGAAGGGGTCAGGGCAGTGATGCGGATACTGGTGCTCTTTGCACTGGTCACTCCCTTCTGGTCGCTGTTCGATCAAAAAGCCTCAACCTGGATTTTGCAGGCCAATGAGATGACCAAACCCGAGTGGTTTGAACCGGCCATGATGCAGGCATTGAATCCACTGCTGGTGATGATCCTCATTCCCTTTAACAACTTTGTGCTGTACCCCACGCTCGAGCGCTGGGGTTTCAGGTTAACGGCGTTGGGCAAGATGGCATCAGGCATCGCCTTTTCCGGTTTGTCCTGGGTGGTAATAGGTAGCATTCAATTGATGATGGATGGCGGCAGCGCCGTTTCCATTGTCTGGCAGGTATTGCCCTATGCGCTGCTCACTTTTGGTGAGGTGCTGGTGTCGGCTACCGGGCTTGAGTTTGCCTACAGCCAGGCCCCCAAGACCATGAAGGGCACCATCATGAGTTTCTGGACCCTGTCGGTGACCGTGGGCAACCTCTGGGTGCTTTTGGCCAATGCCAGCGTCAAGGGGCCGGGTATGACCGACTGGATTGCCGGTACAGGCTTGTCGGTGACGGCGTTTCAGATGTTCTTTTTTGCCGGTTTTGCTTTGGTGGCCGCGGCTGTATTTGCCCTTTACGCCAGAAATTACCGAATGCAGGACAATTACCGTGAGGCAGCGGCACCTTCCACCGCCTGACTTTGGATAAAGCGCTTAAGCTTAAGCGCCAGGGGCAAAGTGCCCGGCCATTGGAAGCGCCTGTAGCCGGAGACTCTGACGGCCTTTAAAGAAGACTCGGCTGCCAGTGGCGAAGGGGCTTTTTGTTTTAAAGCCGGGTTCAGCGAAGAGGCTCACGAGCTAAACACCAGCGGGGCCATCACAGTCATCAAAGACCTGACGATTCTGTAGGGCACAGGCAATAAAAAACGCAGCCAGATGGCTGCGTTTTTCATGTTTGAGATCTTACTCGATGATATTGGCGTTGTGGTAAACGTTCTGCACGTCGTCACAATCTTCCAGGGCAGCGATAAACTTGTCGAATGTCGCCACATCTTCACCGCTGACATCGGTTTGTGTTTGAGGTACGAAGCTGATTTCTTCGACTTCAAAGTTGATGTCGGGCATGGCATCGGTGAGGGCGTTTTTGGCCTTGAAGAATTCGGTGTGTGGGGCATAGACGCTGATCATGCCGTCTTCGCTTTCCACGTCGCTTACGTCAACATCGGCGGCCATCAGGATTTCGAGAATTTCTTCGTCGTTATCACCGGCAAATACAAACACGGCCTGGTGGTCGAACATATGGGCCACAGTACCCGGACCGCCGAGCTTGGCATCGTTTTTCACAAAGGCCTGACGCACTTCGGTAAAGGTGCGCTTTCCGTTGTCGGTCAAGCAGTCAACAATCACCATGCAGTTACCCGGACCAAAACCTTCATAGCGGGCAGTATCATAGTCTTCACCGCCGCCACCCTTGGCTTTGTCGATGGCACGCTCAATCACGTGTGCCGGTACCTGGTCTTTCTTGGCGCGATCGATCAGACGACGCAGTGACAGGTTGCCATCGGGGTCAACGCCGCCATTCTTGGCGCACACGTAGATTTCTTTCCCGTAGCGTGAATAAATCCTGGTCTTCTGAGTGGCGGTTTTCGCCATGGATTCTTTGCGGTTTTGATATGCTCTGCCCATCTTGTTTTCTCGTTAACGCACAAAAAAATTTTTCGGATTCTATCAGCTTTGTTGACAGTTGTGCACCCGCTAAGCTTACGAGGCGGGTGACGCTAAACGTTTGTTGCATCACGAATGCGGAATTTGATGTATCAGTCTGCTGTACAAGTATTGCGCTTGGTTAAAAATTGTAGTGATATGTTAATTCAGCTGGTGGCTAATTTGGCCGCCGTCCATCGAAGACGGGATGCTTTGATGCCATACTCGGCCCGATTGAGCGTACTGGAAAGCGTCGCTCAGGAATGAAGGAATTAACTCTATATGCAAGGCGGTACATTAGAACAACAGCTTGCCGACTCGGCAAACGACTTGCTTGATCTGGAAGCCTCTCAGGGCGTCACTGTCACTGTGCTCTACTACGATGCACCGGCTGGCCTTATCATGCACAACGCGGTGCTGACTGGGTTGCCTGTCAGTGAAACGGGGCGGGTGATGATCCCTCAGTCTTTCAGAAACGGGAAATCCATCATCGTTGTGCTGGAAGGGGAGTGTAAAATACTCAACTCCCTCGGCGAGCGGGTATATGCCCAAAAGAGCCTCGGCCTCGACACGGACTGATGGTTTGCTTCCAACAAAAAATCCCGGCAGGTCCGGGATTTTTGTGTTTCTGGTGCAGCGGTTTCACGCAGTGAGACTGCTAGCCCTTTTTGTGCCTGGCCGGTGGTGCCAATGAACCGTGACTTCTATTTTTCAGGCGCAGCTGTCTATCCTTAGTTTCAAGGCCAGACGTTTAAGGGTTTGCGCCGAAGGGTGAGTTTGCGCCAGCGTGCGCAGGCCATAGATCCCCATCACCAGATATTCTGCCCGTTCCATTGCCGTTTGGGTGTTGGGGATTTCACCGCTGTCCATGGCGCGCTGAAACTGAGTCGCTAAACCTTGTTGGCAACTGCCCAGGCTCTTGCAAAGGAGAGCACTAATCTCGCTGTCCTGCTCGGCCAGTTCATTCAATGACTTGGTCAGCAAACACCCCTTGTCAGCGCCGCACTGACATTCCGCTACCAGGTTAGCCAGATAAGCATCGAGCCCGGCAACAACAGACCCTGACTCGGGGAAGAATGCCTGAAACTGCGCGGTGCGATCGGCCTGATACTGACCAATGGCCGCCAGCAACAAGCCTCGTTTATTTTCGAAGGCGCAGTATATTGACCCCGGATGTAACCCTGTGGCACGGGTTAAATCCTGCATGCTGGTTTTGCTGTAGCCCTTTTGCATAAAGGCTTGCATGGCTTGGCGGAGCACTTGCTCGCGATCAAATTCGGCGCTGCGCATTTTGGGTTCCTGTGGTTGGGGTAAGAATAGGTTAACAGACTTTTTTGAATGTATGTTCAAAATAGTTCTTGAATGTATGTTCAAGAATGATTATTTTGAATGCCTGTTCAAAAATAGGAACCACCATGACTGACATACTCTTTACTCCAGTGGCGCTGAATGAGCGCATCGAGCTGAAAAACCGCATCCTGATGGCGCCCCTGACCCGTTGTATGGCAGACGATGCGCTGGTGCCAACCCAGGCAATGGTCGACTACTATGCCCGTCGCGCCGATGCCGGGCTGATTATCAGTGAAGCCACTATTATTCGCCCCGATGGTCAGGGCTATCCCAATACCCCGGGTATCTTTAATCAGGCGCAAATTGCCGGATGGCGTAAGGTCACCGATGCCGTGCATGAAAATGGCGGTAAGATTTTTGCCCAGCTGTGGCACACAGGCCGGGTGGCACATCCTCACTTTTGGGGGGGCACAGAAGTTATCGCCCCGTCGGCTGTGGGTGTAGAGGGCACTGTGCCCAGAATGCGTGAGCTCACCTATTTGGTGCCCCGTGAAGCCACGGCGTTGGAAATTGCCCAGTTGGTGGAGGACTATGCCAAGGCGGCCGAAAATGCCATCGAAGCCGGGTTTGACGGAGTCGAAATCCACGGTGCCAACGGCTACATGATTGACGAGTTTTTGCATTACGACAGTAACCGCCGTGACGATGAATTTGGTGGCAGCCCTGAAAACATGGTGCGCTTCCCGCTGCAGGTGGTAGATGCTGTAACATCACGCATCGGAGCTGCGCGCACGGCGCTTCGCATTTCACCGGCTGCCTACTTCAATATCCAGCCGGATGCCCGCGACCGGGCAGTGTTTGATCTCTTGCTGTCTGAATTGGATACCCGTGAGCTTGCCTATTTACACGGCGGTATATTCGACGACAGCGTTCATTATGATTACCTCGACGGCCGGGTCAGCGAGTATTTGCGTCGCCACAGTCGCCACACCCTGGTGGGTGTTGGGGGATACGATGCCGAAACAGCGGCTGCCGCCATTGCCTCAAACAAGTTTGATGTGATTGCCATTGGCAGGCCTTTTATCGCCAATCACGATTATGTGGCCCGGGTGCGTGAAGGCGCTGAGCTCAAGCCTTACAGCGATGAGCTGCTGCCTGTGCTCTACTGAGTTTCAGATAGCCCCATAAACAAAAGCCCCGCCGTTGCGGGGCTTTTTTATGTCAGCGGTGTTACTCGTTGTCGAGTTTATGTTTACCCAGCACATTGAGGCGGGACACGGCCCGTCCAAGCAGAGTATCGAAGCTGGCGTCATCCACATTGCCCACTTCGAGGCCGGTCAGCAGCGCCATGGCTTCGGTGACATGGTCTACGGCATAAATATGAAATTCGCCGCGACCCGCTGCCTCCACAATGTCGCTCCTGAGCATCAGGTTTTTCACATTGCTTGATGGAATTATCACGCCCTGGGTGCCGGTGCGGCCCTTGATGCCACAGACATCATAAAAGCCTTCAATCTTTTCATTCACGCCGCCTATGGGCTGAGACTCTCCAAACTGGTTCATGGAGCCTGTGATGGCCAAATCCTGGCGAATGGGCACACCGCTGATGGCCGATACGATGGCGCAGCATTCCGCCATGGAGGCGCTGTCGCCATCCACCCCACTGTAGGATTGCTCGAATGTCAGGAAGGTGGTGAGCGGAATGGGCCTTTGCTTGCCAAGCAGAGACGACAGATAGGCGGTGAGGATCCACACGCCCTTGCTGTGTATGCGGCCACCCAGGCGAACCTTGTGTTCGATATCCAGCACTTCGCCTTTGCCATAGGCGGTGGTGGCGGTTATGCGGTTTGGCGCGCCGAATTCATGATCCGTGGTGGAAATCACCGACAGTGCATTGACCTGGCCGGTAACGGCGCCTTCTGCGCTGAACAGGGTTTGGCCACTGAGAAACTGCTGCATCACCATGTCTTTCAGGCGACACACACGGAGTTCCTGATTTTTAAGTGCCATCTCCACGTGCTCGCGGCCTATCTCACTGGCGCCGACACTTTTGGCGCAGTAGTTGGTTTCTCTGAGCAGGTTGGCGATGTTGGCTGAGTGCAACGACAGACGGGTCTGATCGTCTGCCTGACGGCTGGAGTACTCGAGGATGCGGGCCAGCGCCGAGCGATTGCAGTGCAGCATATTGTTGTCGTGCACAATTGAAGAGATAAAGCGTGCGTAGAGCGCTTCGGATTCATCGTGCCTAGGCATCACATCTTCAAAATCGGCGGTCACCCGAAAGAGCTCGTTGAAGTCCGGGTCATATTGCTGAAGCAGCTGATAGGTTTGGTAGTCGCCAAAGAGAATGATCTTCACATCCAGCGGGATGGGTTCGGGCGCCAGCGAGATGGTGCCGGACAGGGTGACTTCCCGCTCCAGGCTGTTCAAGTCCAGGCTGCGGGAACGCAGCGCTTTTTTCAGGCCATCCCACACGTAAGGCCGTTCCAGCACCTTGATGGCGTCCATCAGCAGTACACCGCCGTTTGCCTTGTGCAGCGAACCCGGACGGATCAGGGAAAAATCGGTAAATACCGTGCCCTTGAAGGTGGCATTTTCGATATAGCCAAAGAGACTGTGGTAGTTGGGGCTTTCTTCCACCACCACCGGAAACTTGTGCTCGTCCTGGCATACCAACACATTGATTTGGTAGCGGCGGGGCATTTTCTTATCCAGAGCGGCATAGGCGAGCCCCAGCTGTTCTTCGCTTTCCTCCAGAAAGATATCCAGATTGTCGAGGATGTCTCTCTGCATTTCATTCAAAAAGGCTTTGATATCATCCTGATCGCGATACTTGGCCTTGAGGGGTTTAAAGAAATGAGCCAGCACCTCCTTGGCGACCTGTTCGTCGTGCTCCTGCTGTTTTTGTGAGAACTCTTCTTCCCACTCGGTGAGCTGACGTATGATGCCCCTCAGGCGCTTTTCCAGGCCTTTAATGCTGTTTTCAAAGATTTCACGCTCTTCATCCGTAAGGGCGCTGTAGCTTTCTTCGGTGTGGGGCTCTTCACCGTTCATGGCCATCAACTGGTAGTCGCCCTGTACCGACAGCGACAGGCTGATGCTCTTGCTTTTGGCTTCTTCGGTCAGTGCTGTCAGCGCGGCTTCCTGCTGACGTGACAGCTCGGTCTTCAACTTGTCAGCCCGGGAATAGTACATCTCGTTGTCAAAGGCGAGCGGCAAGGCCTTAACGAGTCGCAAAGACAGCTTTTCGATGTCTTTTTTAAAGCCATTCCCCTTACCGGCGGGCAGGCGTAGCACCCGCGGCACCCGGTTGTCGTCAAAATTGGCCACATAACACCAGTCAAAGCGCTGATTGGCATCAAAGTGATGGCGTTTCAGGTACCTCAACATCATGGTGCGTTTACCCAAGCCATTTTGGCCGATGGCGTAGATGTTGTAGCCCTTTTCATGGATAGACATGGCAAACTCGACCGCGCTCTGGGCGCGCTCCTGACCAATGATGTCATCCAGTGGCGGCAAGGTGGCCGTGGAAACGCAGTCCGGCGCCAGTCCGGACAGGGTCGATACCCGGTACAGCTTGTCGGTGGCGAGTGTTGTGATGGCCATAGGGTCCCTTAGAGTACCAATTTAATATTTCTATTACCGACAATAAGATAGCCCGGAGACTAAGGCAAACCCCCGGTAAAGCGAGTGTCTAAATTTCAAGCAGGCATTTGGGTGTTGTGCCGCGACTATGCGGGTTCTGTGCAGCAACAAGTCCTTGGCAGGCGTAAGTTTCCGTTCTCTGACTCTCGAGTACCGGCTACACTATTTGGGTAGTTATTCGGATTTGGAGCGGGTATTGAACAGTCGGTCGCACAGCAATCATCAGGCTGCCTTGGAAAGCGTATCTCCCATGCTTGAATGGTTTGTTGACCATACCCGACTGGGGGCTGGGCTTTGGGATTGCAGGGGAGTTTGCCTGTGGCACCAGGGGACTGACGACGAGCCCATTGCCACCCTGACGCTCAGAGGCATTGCTGGCGATCTTAAGCTCTGTTTGCATGGGAAAGCCCTCAGTGCCCCCCATGAGACATTGGCCAGAGCGCTGCTGGAAGGTGTTGCTGCTGTGCTCGGTGCGGGTGAATCCGGGCTGCTCCAAAGCTTTATGGACGCCTTTGAAGAACATATCTGGATAAAGGATGCCGAAGGGCGATACCGATTTATCAACCAGAGCACCCTGGTGTCCTGGGATATAACCCGGGCGCAGATACTGTCGTACAAAGATGCTGAAATCTTTCCCGAGCGTTTTGCCGAGTACACAGACACAGATCACAAGGCGGTGAAGGAAGGGCATCCCATCGTCGTCGCCGAGTGCATCGATCGCAGTCTGGACAAGGGCAATATCTGGCTCGAAACCATCAAGGCGCCCATGTACGACACTGATGGCAGACTACTTGGCGTCATAGGCACCACCCGGGATATTGCACGGTATAAAGCCGCCGAAGAGCAATTACTGCTGACCTCCAAGGTATTTGAAAACGCCATTGAAGGGGTCATGATCACCGACTCCAACGGGGTTATCACCGAGATAAATGGCGCCTTTGAAACCATCACGGGTTACAGTCGCGACGAAGTGATAGGTAAAACGCCCAAGCTGTTGAATTCAGGTCGTCACGAACCGGACTTTTTTGAAAACCTCTGGCGAGCCCTGAAAACCCAGGGCCACTGGCATGGTGAGATTTGGAATCGTCGCAAAAACGGTACCCTGTTTGCCGAGCAAACCAGCATCAGCGCCGTGTATGGTGAAGATGGCCAAATTCGCTGCTTTGTGGCGGTGTTTTCCGATATTTCGCTGCTCAAGCAAACCGAGGCCGAGGTAGCCCAGCTTGCCTGGCACGACCCGCTCACCCGTTTGCCCAATCGCTCCAAACTCAACACCATCACCCAGCAGCAAATCAAACTTGCCGCCAATCATAAAACCCGGCTGGCGTTGCTGCTAATCGACGTGGATTTATTCAAGCATATCAACGACAGCTTTGGTCATCTTGCCGGTGATAAGGTGTTGCTGTTGTTGTCTGAGCGCCTCAGCGCCCTGCTTGGCGCCGAAGACACCCTTGCCCGAATTGGGGGAGATGAGTTTGTACTGCTTACCCAGGTCAGGCGCCGTGACGATATTCCCGTGATCCTGTCGGCTATACAGCGGGCCTTCGATACCAGTTTTGACACCAGTCAGGGGGAGTCAGTACGCCTCAGTGCCAGTATTGGTATTGCCGTGTACCCCGACGATGGGGATAACCCCGATACCCTGCTCAAAAATGCCGATGCCGCCATGTACCGTGCCAAACAACAAGGCCGGAATCGTCATGCTTTTTATACCGAACAAATGACCCAAAGTTCCATGCACCAGCTGCGTTTGCAAACTGCGCTCAGAGGCGCGGTCAAAAATGGCGCACTGTCTTTGGTGTATCAACCGAAAATTAATTTGCGCACCCGTAAATTGATTGGGGTAGAGGCCCTGTGCCGCTGGACAGATCATGAACTTGGGGTGATTTCACCGGCGGAATTTATTCCGGTTGCCGAGTCCATTGGTCTGATGCCGGAGATTGGTCTTTGGGTATTGAAAGAAGCCTGTCGTCAGGCGCGGATTTGGCGCGATCAGGGCCTTAACCCCGGACGCATGGCGGTCAACGTGTCTGGCTCACAGTTGACAGGCGATAATTTTGCGGACAGCGTCGCCAGGGTACTGAAACAAACCGGTCTCTCCCCTGAAGCGCTTGAGCTGGAAATCACCGAATCTGTGGTGCTGGACAATCCCGCCGGCGCTATCGACATCCTGGAAAAAATCCGTGGCATGGGGGTCAGCCTGGCGCTGGATGATTTTGGAACCGGCTACTCTTCATTGAGTTATTTGCGCAAGCTGCCCCTGAACAAGCTCAAAATAGACCAGTCCTTCGTCAGGGAACTCCCCGCCGATCAGGACAGCGGCGCCATCGCCATGGCCATCATCGCCATGGGGGATGCGCTGAAACTGGGGGTAATAGCCGAAGGGGTAGAAAACGAAGCCCAGGCCGAGTTTTTGCTGCGTTTGGGCTGCATTGAGGCCCAGGGTTACCTGTTTGCCAGGCCCTTGTTGGCCTCAGAGCTGAAACAGCTGCTGCTTGGTGAGTGATCCTGGGATTAAGCCTTGTTACTATAGCGCCCTTTGATTTGTGCTCCGGAGTCCCCCGTGTCCTTTGCCGCTTTTAACCTGCCTTCTCCGTTACCTGAAAATCTCTCCCAGCTCGGCTATACCCAGCCAACCGAGGTGCAGGCCGGTGCCATCCCAATGATGATGACCGGGAAAGATCTGATGGCGAAAGCGGCCACAGGCACGGGTAAAACCGCCGCCTTTTTGCTGCCGATACTTGCCCGGCTTATCTCTGAGGAAGTGCCCGTTCGCAACCTGCCTGCGCCAAGAGCACTGGTGCTGGTGCCCACCAGAGAGCTTTGCCAGCAGGTTTATGATGCCGCCAAAGCGCTGACAAAAGGCAGCGCCGTGCGTATTGCCCAGGTCTATGGCGGTGTGGCTCTGGAGATTCAGCTGAATGCCATCAAGGGCGGCGTGGACTTGGTGGTGGCAACGCCCGGGCGTCTGCTTGACCACCTGAAAAAACGCACCCTCAGAATCGATACCGTCAGCCAGTTGGTATTTGACGAGGCAGACCGCATGCTGGATATGGGCTTTGAGGATGAGATCCGGGCGTTGGTGAAAAAGCTTGCCAAAGCGAGGCAAACCGCGCTTTTTTCTGCCACCCTGGGGGACAATGTCTGGCAGTTGGCCAAAAGCCTGATGGACTCGCCAACGCTGCTGGAAATCGCAGCGGGCAAAGATGACAAACCCTTGATTGAAGAGCAGGTTTATCAGCTCGACAGCGAGCGCAAGTTCGATTTTATCTGCCACTTGCTGGGTAAAAACAGCTGGTCGCAGGTGCTTATTTTCAGCCGTACCAAAGAAGGGGCCGATAAGCTTGCGGCCAAACTGGTAGAGGCCGGGCACAGCGCGGCTGCCCTGCACGCCGACCTGAGCCAGCGCCAGCGGGAGCAAAATCTTGCTGACTTTAAGGGGGCTGAGGCGCGGATTTTGGTGGCCACCGACGTGGCGGCGAGGGGCCTGGATATCCAGGCGCTGCCTTGCATCATCAATGTCGAACTGCCCTTTAAAAAGGAAGATTACGTACATCGCATCGGGCGTACTGGCCGGGCCGGCAGCGCCGGGCTTGCCATCAGTTTGCTGGATGCCGCCGACGAGCCTTTGCTGGTGGCCCTTGAGCACTACCTCGACCGGCGTTTACCGCAGCAGTGGTATCCGGGTTTTGAGCCCGATTTGTCCATCCGCCATGAGCGGCCCCGCAGCCTGAGTAAAGCGGCTCAAAAGCAAAAAGCCCGCAAGCGGGCTTTGGCAAAGCGCTGAGGCGCCGTTTTAAGCGGCGACTTGACCAGATCATCAGTCAGGCTGTCAGGTCCGGCGGCGAAGATACTCATCCACCGGACCTGAGCTTGGATAGTGCAGAAAGCTTAAAAGTCGTATCGAATACCTATGCTGGTGATATTGTCATCGAAGTCAGCATATTGTTTGGTGTCGAACTGCCCCGCCTCCAGATGTACCCGGGTCGACTTGGAGAAAAAGTACTCCGCGCCAACTCCCCACTGGCTGACATGTGGCACCTGGGTCGCGGCTTGACCCAGGGCCGAATAGACCCGGTTGGCGATAAGTCCGGTGCCGGACTCGTCTTTGCCATACTGGGCTTTAAACAGCCACTTGTCCCACTTGTAAGAGCCACTGACAATAAAACCCAGGCCATCTCTGTCCTGCCAGTAAGGTTTGGCGGGGTTGGCCAGCTCTGATTGTTGAATCAGGGTGCCGAACTTCAGGTTTTCAAGCCCAAGGGCGGCCAGTTTCCAATGGCCCACAGCGCGCCAGGCCTTGATGTCTTCAACGCCATCAGAGTAGGCGGCTGCCAAATACAGGTTGCTGTTTTTTAACTTCTTATCGCCAAAGGTCAGCGCCAGTTGGTAGTTGCCATTCTCCTTGCGCTTGTCGCTGTCCTGGTAATAGTTATCTTCCATCAGCAGGCTGGCGCCCAGCTGCCAGCCGTGCCACACAGGGGTCTTGTATTCGAAAGAATCGCCCCAGCGCTTGTCGCCGGCCATCAAGCGGTCGTGCTTCATACTGTAGTTGTCAAACACATCCACGAAGCCCTTGGTCATTTTGAATACGGGTTCCATGCGCCCTGCGGCCAGCGAACCCCATTGGGCATGACGAACACCGATAAAGGTGGGGCGAGCGGTAAAGGGCTTGCTGCTGCCTGATTCGCTGGCCGAGTCGACCCCCATTTCAACCTGGTAGAAGAGGGTCAGGTCCGCCGTCAGGGACTCAGTGCCGCGTACACCCAAACGGGTAAAGTTGTTCTCAAGTACTGTGCCATCAAGGCCCTTATGGGTTGCGGCGCCCGTGTCTGAATGGGTGACCGAATAATCCAGCCTGCCATAAAAGTCTGGTGTGGCCTGTACCTGCAGGCTGAGGCCACCCAACAGTGCGGCGCTTATCAGGGAGAGACGAAAAACACTCATAGATTACTCCGGATTATTTTGAAAAGTTTGGAAAGGCAAACTGGTGGCAGTCGTTGCAAAGCGCCTTGGCTGGCTGATGCTCGCTGTGGCACACGGTACAGGGCACATCCGCTCCCCAGTGCGGTGCATCATGGGGATTGGGTGTTTGGTCCTTGGTGGAGGCGGCGATTTCATCGTAGCTGCCATGGCAGTCGATACAGGCCGCTTCGGTGGCAGGCCCCTTGGGACTGCCCTGGTGGCAGGTCTTGCAGTCCTTTTCGTCGTACATAAAGCTGTGGTTGCTGCGACCTTCACGCTTGCCCATCACCTTGTAAAGGTCGCCAGCGTGCAATGGTGATGAAACAAGCGTCAGCGCCAACAGAGATAAAATCAGGGTTTTCATGTGTGTCTCCTCAGGCCTTGGCTACTTGTTCACCGGCTATCACCCCAAATGCGAACGCATCGGGGCAGGAGCAGGCAGTTAAACGAATGCGGCCAAACAGACCACCTGTGGCTTCGCCGCAGGCATACAGGCCTTTGATGGGTTGGGCGGTGTCTCTGTTGATGACCTGGGCGTTTTCATTGATCAATACGCCGCCTTGGGTGTAGTTGAATTTCGGACGGGCCTTGATGGCATAAAAAGGCGCTCGCTTGACGCTTACCTGCTTTAACGCCCCCATGTCCTTGCCGAACTGGCTGTCTTTGCCTGCCAGGGCATCCTCGTTATAGCGCTTGAGCGTGGCCTCAAGTCCTGCAAGGTCAATGCTTTCACCTCTGGCCAGGGCCTCGATGGAGTCGTATTTCACCATCATGCCTTCCTCCAGAGCGAGGTGCAGGCGCTGCTTGTCGTGGAAGTTGTCGATGCCATCCTGATCGTAAATATTCAGCGGGAAGCGACCGTCGTTGCGATCCATGATGTTGCAGATGGCTTCTGCCACAACCTGACGGTTGTTCTTTTCGCTGATAAAGCGCTGGCCCGTTTTCGGGTCAACCAAGGCGCCCCACTGCAAATCTTCGGTTGGAATATCAAAGGCGAAGCGCATCAAAGACAGGTGAACTGTCTGGGCGCCTGCCGAAACCAAAGACTTGAGTGCCCCAGCGGTTGCGCCCCTGTGTGTGGTGGTTGGTATGTAGTCGCGAATATTGGGAAACTCCATGGCGCGGAACTCCACATCGCGGCTGTAGCCGCCCACTGCCATGACTACGCCCTTGGTCACCCGATAGTGTTTAATGGTGCCAGTGGTGTTTTCCCGGTCGTCATTCCCAAGATTTGGGTCGAAAAAGTACTGCTCCCTTACCTGAATGCCCATGACCTCGCCTTGGGCGTTCAGATGCAGCTTGTCAAACTTCACTCTGCGGCGGATTTCGCCCTGTAAATCCTGGGTATAGAAGCGACGCAGGGGGCGCAGTATGCCTTTGCCTCCCCCGTTGACCGGATAAAGTGTCCGGGGCACCGAATGGCCACCGAGGCTCTTTAACTTGTCATGGAAGCGGCAACCCCGCTCGATTGCCCAGGGCAATACCCGGGTCGTGGTATCGGCCATTTTCAGGGTCAGGTCTCTGTGGTTCTGATAACCGCCGGCCTTTGAGATGTCTTCGGCAAACAGGGCTGCAGAATCTTCAATCCCCTGCGCCTTTTGCAGATGGCTGTTTACCACTGAAAAGTTCAGGCCTGAGATGGCTGACGTCCCGCCGAGTACCGGCATTTTTTCAATGATAATGGTGTTGTTGGCACCATTTTCTTTTGCCCGGATGGCGGCGCAGGTGCCCGCCAGGCCGCTGCCTACCACGACAACGTCAAAGGTTTCATCCCACTGAATGGCGGCATTATCGCTGGACTTGGCCAGCACGGCAGGAGCCAGCCCCATGGCTGACAGTGCCAGACCTCCCTTGAGGAAGGCGCGGCGGCTTTGTTTGATTTTCTCGTTCATAGTGGCCTCACTTAATGATGACAACGCCATGGAATCAAAAAGCCGACGGCGGCTATATAGTGGTTTTCCGAAAGGCACATCAGGCTGTGAAGCGGATCAACTCCCGGGAAGTTAAAGATGCGTGATGCTCGGTTAGGGCCGATAATCCCGGTGTAATCTAATCGGGGAACATGATGAGTCAGGCGTGGCGGCTTTTATTGATGTTGGCGTTGCTGCCAGTGGCGACGGCCTTTGCCGGGGTGTCTGCCGGCAAAGAAACACAGGGCCAGCAGGAGGTGCGCATTGGCATCCTTACCTTTGCCGAGCGTTCGGACACCCTGAATACCTGGCAAGCCACAGCCGATTATCTTGCCCGGCAGACAGGACACCGCATCCGCATCGAACCACTGACGCCATCGGAGCTTGATAAACAGGTTGAAGCCAAGGCCGTGGACTTCATCATCTCCAACCAGTTTGTGGCCGTGGGGTACAAAAAAGAGTGGGGCGCAAGCCAGTTGCTGACCCTGATCCCTGCTGACGGTCGGGATCCTGCCCGTGCCATGGGCTCGGCATTGGTGGTGCGCGCAGGCGTCTCGGTCACCCGTTGGCAGCAGCTTGCCGAACTTAACATTGTGTCCACTGATCCACGGGCCTTTGGCGGATTTTTGATTTTTGCCGGCGAAATGGTGAGGCGGGGCTTGGATCCGGTCACGGATTTACCCGGACTCACCTTTGAAGGGTTTCCTCAGACCAAGCTATTGCAAAAGCTGTGGCGGCAAGAGGCCGATATGGCCATTCTGCCTGCCTGTGTATTGGAGCAGGCCATTGCCCGTGGCGAATATCCAGAGGGGGCATTTGATATTGCCCTGGCCCGCACGACACCCGGATTTGCCTGTGGTGTGTCGAGTGAACTCTACCCCTATACCGCCTTGTCCAAGCTTGGCCATACCAAGAGTGCCTTGGCAACCGAAGTGGCTGGTGCCTTACTTACGATGGATGCCAACACGGCGGCAGCCATCAGCGGCGGGTATCGGGGCTGGTCAGTGCCGGTAAACGATAATCGTGTGTTTGCGCTCAAACACACGTTAAGAGAATGGCCGTTTCAAACCAATTGGCAGCGCGTCGCTTCTGCTGCCATGCCCTGGTTTGGGGCGATACTCCTGTGCTTGCTTTTGGGGTATCTGCATCATTTGCGGATAAAGCGGCTGGTGGTCAAACGTACCCGGGCACTGGAGACGGAGATTGAACAGCATCGGGAAACCCAGCGGGCGTTTAACGAACAGCAGCGCCAGTTTTATCGGGCCCAGCGGGTTTTACTCACCGGAGAGATGGCGTCGGGGATCTCCCATGAATTGAAGCAGCCACTGGCGGGGATCCGCTATCTTGCCCAGGGCTGCCTGTATCGGCTCAAAGACCATGAGCCAGAGCTCAAATCGGCGCTTTGCGGGGTACTGACACAGGTCGACAGGGCACAGGAGACCATCGGCCGTCTGCGCAGTTTCTGTCAGCAGCCAAGTCGAAGCGTGCCTTACCGCGTCGATACCTTGATTGAAGAGACTCTGGCCCTGATTTCTCCAGAGCTTAAACGGTTGAAACTCGAACCTTCATTGGCGCTGGCTGAGGTCGAGGCGAGGCTGGACCCCGGGCTGATGACCCAGGTGTTGGTGAATGTACTGCTCAATGCCCTGGATGCCATGGCCGGGCAGCCAACGCCGTGGCTCGGTATTTCCCTTGAAACCACTGACTCGGGTTACCTTATCCGGGTGTCTGACAATGGCTGTGGGTTAACTGAGGCGCAGCTTTCCAGGCTGTTTTTTCCATTTGAGTCGGCCAAGGCCGACGGTTTGGGGCTCGGCATGGTCATTTGCAAGCGCATTGTTGAAGAACATGGCGGCAAAATTTCGGCCCATAATCGTTTTGATTACACCTCAATCGACGGCCAAATCGGGGGCCAGATTGACGCCTCAATCGACAGCAGCCCCTGTGGGCTTGAGATAAGCATAGAGATGCCCCGGGGAGCCGCGAATGATTGATGTGTATCTGGTGGATGACGACCCCGATGTGCTGGCGTCATTGAAATGGATGCTCGAAGGCCTTGGGATCAGGGCGCAGGGCTTTGCATCGGCACAGGATTTTTTGGCTGCTGTCGATTTTTCCCGTCCCGCTGTTGCCGTACTGGATGTACAAATGCCGGATATGGATGGGATGAGCCTGCTGGAAGTGCTCTTTTCACGGCCAAGCCCCATAGTGCCCTTAATGCTGACAGGGCATGGCAATATCTCTATGGCTGTCAAGGCGATACAGCAAGGAGCTATGGATTTTATCGAAAAGCCGGTCGATGGCGACAAACTGTTGGCATTGCTCCGCCGGGCGGCAACGCTTGCCACGGAGCGCGCAATCAGCCTGCAGCAGTCGGCAGAGATCCAGCAGCGTCTCGATAGTTTGTCCCCAAGAGAAACCGATGTGATGCACAGGGTGCTTGAGGGCAAACTCAATAAAACCATTGCTGCAGAGTTGTTTATTACCCAAAGGACGGTTGAGATCCACCGCCGGAACCTGCTGGAAAAGATGGCCGCAAGCAATGTGGCCGAGCTGGCATTTGTATTGTCAAAGCTGCGTCTGCCGCGTTAGGTATGTGCCATCACAGGGACGCGGATTTGCCCGGCCAATTCCCCTTCGGTTGCTTGTGCTTTTGCACTTTGGGGTTACCGGCTAATGGCAGTTCGGGCACTCAGATACACAGATATGCCCGGCGCAGACGCCAGATGTGGCCGTGTGCCGGCTCACACAGGGGCACTGTAACGATAAGCGCCTATTGAGCCCGGTCAGGCGATTGCCTACAATGGCGCAGGTTTTATTTACCCAAGATGATGATTATGACCGATACCAAAGTACCGCCAGCACTGCCAGACAGACTCTCAATCGATCCACGCAGCCCTCACCACGTGGCAGAAGTGTTTGAACACGATGTGGGCATTCGTATCAATGGCAAAGAGCGTTTTGACGTTGAAGAATACTGCATCAGTGAAGGCTGGATTAAAGTGGCCTCCCGCAAGGCCCTCGACCGCCGTGGTCAGCCACTGCTGATGACCATCAAGGGCGAAGTGGAAGCGTTCTACAAGTAATTGCCAACCTGTCTGCGTATTTCAGATACTGGATGGTGTAAAAAAAGACAGGGCTCCCTGTCTTTTTTTCTGAGTATTGAATGTCAGCCGGTATGAAAACGCTTCATATCTGAGTGGATAAGGCCCGCAAGGCCGGTGGCTTCGGCGACTTCATCCACCACCCTATCAAGTTCATTATTGTTGTCATCGCTGAGCAGCCGGATGCTCAGCGCATTTTGACTGATTTCCCCGATTGCCTGCATTTGTTCCGCGGTAGAGCTGGCGATTTGGCTGCTGATTTCCACAATCTGCTGCAGGGATTGTCGTACCTGGCCAAGTCTTTCGTCGGTCTGCTGCGTAAAGGCGACACATTGGGTCACACTCTTTTGGCTGGTTGACATGGCGTTCACGGCATCATCACTGCGGGCTTGCAGACGTTGGATCATGTTGTGAATTTCTTCGGTGGACTGCTGTGTCTTGGATGCGAGGCTTCGCACTTCGTCTGCCACTACGGCAAAGCCCCGTCCCTGTTCTCCGGCCCGGGCGGCCTCAATGGCGGCGTTTAGCGCCAACAGGTTGGTTTGTTCAGCAATGCTTTTTATCACATCCAGCACTTTGCCAATGCTTTTGCTGTCTTCGGCCAGGCGACTGCTGGCTTCTGCGGCAAGCTCAATGGCGTTTGCCAGTGTACGGACTTCATCGAGGGTTTTGCGGCTAAGCGCAGAGCCATCCCGGGATTTCGCATCGGCATCGCTCACGGCGGCCGAGGCATCGTTGGCGTTGTCTGAAATCTGTCTCACCGCCTCGCTGACATTGCCCACAGCGGTGGCGATGATATCGATTTGGTTGTGCTGCAGCTTCATGCGGCCATTTACCCCAGACATGGAATCGTGCAGCCTGGTACTGAGCTGAGTCAGTTTATCTCCCGCCGAGGCCATTCGTCCAACCATGCCCTGAAGATGGTCCAAAAAGCCATTGAATGCGCGGCTTTGATCGTTGCTGCTGGCTTGGGTTCTGTGGGTGAGGTCGATTTGCTCGCCGGTGAGATGGTGGGCGACTGCCTGGATGTCAAAAGAAACCTCCGCCTGGCGGTGCAGGTTTTTGGCCATCACCACCAACACCAGCGTCTCAACCACCACATAGCCGGCGTGGATAAAGATGATCCCCCAGGAGCGTTCTGCGCTGTCGAGCATAAAGACACTGCCACCGGTGGTTTGCCACCAAAAGAGTCCCACATGCAGCACGGCGGCAAGAGCCGCAGACGCGATGATAGGCAGCCAGTCCCGGCAGTAGAGCAGCATCGCGAGGCAGGCAAAGTAGCCAAAATGCATCTCTATCATGCCGCGAGACAGGTGTACATGCAGGGTGACCATCACCATAAATGCCAGCCCCATGGTCACCCGGGTTATGCGCTCACCCGGGCTGAGTGCCCGGATGGCGCCTGCCGCTATGGTTGTCAGCAGGCCAACTATGATGGCCACGGTCCAGTTACCGAAAACGCCCGCCAGGCCCAGTGCATAGAGGAACATCATGACCAGCACCGAAAACATAATGGTGTCTGATTTAATGTAATGATCCCGCATCATCTCAGTGCTTAAGGTATTCATTTTCTGTTGAGACTCTCCATTTGAGTGGGCAAGTAAGCCGTTGTCTGAAAACATGAGCTGTGATTGAGGCCCTTCTCAGGTGCTCCAACGGCAATGGCAGGACACCTGAATTGGCCAATCAGGCATTGGCAAAGGTTCACCGGCAGCATTCAACAGTGCTTCGCGCAGTAAATCGGCTCCCGAGCCGCAGCTGGGGCCAGTGGAATAGGCACCAAGGTAAACCAGGGTGCCATCGGCCTTCCAAACCCCCACGACCGGCGTAACTTCCGGCACCTCATTGAGTGTAATCCGTTTCATTTGTTTGAGCGTATCCGGAAGCCCGGTATTGCTTTGGGTGTATAGCAAATTGGTGTGCTGCGGCAGCTTCGCGGACACTTTGCTGAGTGTGGATGTTGTCAGCTGCTCAAGGTGCGCGTAGGTATCATCGCTGCAGTCGCAGCCCGGGTCGATAAAATGCACCACCACGGGGGCGCCGCCATCAGCTGTGCTGCTGGCAGAGGCTTTGATTAGGTCAGCGACCTCTCGCTCCACGCTTTGCTGGTTGAGCAGCGACGGCTCCATTTTGCTGATATGGCGAAGCTCCAACCACCAAAATGCCAACAGCACCGAAACCAGCCAGCCTGACAGAATAAGCATGCTCATGCGCTTTTTGGTCATGGGGATGACATCCTTTGAACTGTTGCTAATACTGCGTCAATCCAGCAAATACGCCCATGGGCAGCCAAGGGATCACTGCCTTTGAGAAGAAGGGCGCCGCTCTCGTCAGCATGGCCCGGTCAGCATGGTCTGGTCAGGCGTTGCCTCCCCGGCTGTGGTCTGGGCACTCTGAGCAAGTATAGGCTCTGAAAGCCCGGGTATACCGCACTGCACACAACATGTGTGTTAGTGGCTCACTGAGGCTTAAGAATGGGCTTTTTGGCATACACAGTTTGCGTCCTTCACAGATTGTCTGAGCTGAAAGCAGCGTCTTTTCCCGCGCTCATCGACACGTCTTTTCCTATAAAAGTGCATGCCGGCCTTACAAGCAGGGCAAGTTTGCCGGTGTTTTTTGACGAGTGAGTCGCGATAAGGGCAAGACAGCATTAGACTCATAGAAGTTCTGCTATCAAAGGAGCGATCCTTGTGAATACTGCTGGAGTCTGTGTACCTTTTATGTCGTCTGCATTGCTGCTTGTGTTGGCGTTTGGCGCGCAATCTGACGTGGTAGCGCAGGAGGGGTCAAAAACCTTGGCCGTTATCGCGTTGGAATATCCACCATTCACGACAGAAACACAGGCAGATAAAGGCAGTAGTTTTAGAGCCTTGCAAAAGTATTTACACTCAAAACACCTTGAGTTTGAACTTCAGCCTTTGTTTTTGCCCTCTGCACGGGCACAGAGTGAGATTCTGGCAGGGAACTGGTGTGCATCTTTCTATCCCCCACCAGATATCGTCAGAGAAGAGTCGCGATTTGTCCTTCTATCAGACTCCCTCGTCTCGCTGGGAATATTTCGTCGTCGTCAAGAAGACCCCTTCGTGTGGAAGGATCTATCCGAGCTGGGGGGCGGAAAAATTGCCTTGCTTCGTTCAAAAGTAGACGGCAGCTTTTTACAGCAATTTACGGATGCGGGGCTGACTATTGAGTTTGTCGGCGACATATCAACCGGATTAAGGATGCTCAGTAAAGGGCGGGTTGACTACGCGTTTGGCGACAGCGACGCATTAAGTGTTCTTACCCTGCCAAAGGAGATGCGGGAAAACCTGCAGTTCTCTTCCACTCATTTGATGGAATTTCCTGTCGGGGTGTTCGTCAACCCAATGTGTCCAGAGGCCGCTGAAGTGTTGGAGACAGTGCCAGCCTCTGACTGAATGGAGAGGGTCCCGTCTAGTGATGGCTCACCTTGTCTGAAGATAAGCCGCTGCTGTGTTCAAGCCTCAGGTACTCGTAATAGCCTTCGGGATAACATCGACTTTCTGGCTTGAAGATAAGCTTCAATGGCCGGTTTGCCAGCCAATTGGGTGTAAACCCGTCGCAATTGACCTGTTGAAGCCCAGCCCCTGTATCGTCAACAGTGACGCCATCGCGGTTTAACCTCAGCCGGGTGCCGTGGGGCAGGTAGTGGATAATGTGGCTATGTGTGGCTCTTTCGTGAGACTGAGCTTTGGTGGTTTCTGAGGTCTGCACGCTCGTCAACGCCTTCTCAGATGCCAGCGCGTTTTCAGGCACCATCTCTCCTGCAGGCTCACTGAACCAGACGCCACCTTCACCTTCAATGACACCGAAGCTGCCATCTTTTGAGAGCCACAGTGCGGTATTTTCATCGACGCCCACCGCCAGGCCGGTATCGCTTTTATCCTGCAGCAAGACCAGTCTGATTTGTCTGTCGCGCTCACTGAAATGGGTATCTGTCACGCCGAACGGGTAGAATCCCAGGCCGCCACCGGTTCGGTAGGTGAGGGTTTGGGCGGGGAAGGGCGCTTCACAGCTGCGCTCTTCGCAGCGCTCGCTGACGGGAGGCGCGGTTATCACGCCAAAGTCCAATGCCCCCTGACTGGTGCCGCCGGTGATCATGGCGCCCGATGCCATCACGGCCGTACCGGCACTGGTGCCACCGATAATCAGTTCGCCATTTGCAACTCGTTGTTTTACCAACTTAAGTGCTGCGCTCGGTTGGCCATCGGCATCCAGCCAGGCCGCCAGTGTAAGAGACTGATCGCCACCGGACAGAAACAGCCCATCCAACGATGCCAGGGTATTGAGCAGTTGCTCGGGGTGACGGCACAGCAGGTGGTGCTGTTCCCAAAGCTGCGGGTGAACCCGCAGCCTGTCATGGTAGCCGTGATGAGCCTCACCGAGTTGTGCCAGCGCTGCGCATCCTGCGACCTTGTCTTCAAATTGCCATGCCTGCTGCAGCGCGCCATTTAACGGGATCCACTGGGCGATTGCGCCTGCCTGGGTGAAGGTTTGCTGATAAAAACTGGCCGCTTCAAAAGGATCCCGTGCTGATGCCGTGACTATGCCAATTTTCGGTGGCTGGTTGCCTGCAAGCCTTGCTGCGCGCCTGACAAAGGCGTTGAAATGGTTTGCTCCCTGGGCGTTTTTGCCCTGTGCCAGTTGTACCTGCTCTGTCTTTGGCTCTCCTTGCGGGGTGAGTTGTACCTGCTCCAGGGTATCGAGCAGGGCGAAATAGCTGGCGTCATTGAGTTCATTTGTGAGCGGGCCCAGCAGTTCATGGAGCCCATCCACATCGAGAATTTTGCTGTCTGAGGAGCCGAGAGACCCCAGCAATGCCCTTTGAGTCTCGACGTCGAGTCGCGCCCAGGCCGGGGTGGTTTGAAAGCGTGCCAGACTGTGCTTGCTCAGCTCATACATCTGGTGGGTTTTGGCGTTGTCCGGGAAGTGAGTTGCTGCAGTGCAGTGCTTTGGGCTCATGGAGCTGCACACTGATAAGGCGCCCCCTGCGAGCATCAGCGACAGTTCTGGCGTTTTATCTGAGACCTGCGCCTGGCCAGAAAAATAGGGTTTGGCCGCGGCGGACACGGCAACAGGCGCGATTGACACCGACAGGGCGACAGCACCGATAAACAAGCGGAATTTTGGGGTCATGGCTCTGCTCAAAAAATTTTGCATGCCACGTATTGACTGGCCGCCACTATAACGGCTAGCTTGTTAACCGGTCAACAACATTGATTTCACATTTGGTGGATATGTTTCCGGCATCAACTTCTCTTGAAAGATACCATTACCGTACCTGGTATCTGTCCGAATGGTGGGACGAATAAACCACTGAACCTCCAGGTTCGGTGGGCTGTCCTGCGTCATCGCTAAGGCTCCCACGCCTCATTTTTTTGCTCAGCTGCACGCCTGCACCGTGAACGCACATTCATTTTGTGCCACGTATTGACCACGTCCGGTGGCTTAGGCGCGCGCCTGAAAAATTATTCGCATATTTTTGGGAGCTTCTCATGAAAGATTCAGTATTTGCCTGCGCCATTTCCGGTTTTGCCCTGTCCGCTTTGTCCATTGCCATGGCCCATGCCGCCGAAGACGACAAAGCGACTGCGTCTGAATCCAAACTCGAAAAAATCCAGGTAACCGGTTCACGCCTGAAAGGGGTGGACATGGAGGGCGCTAACCCGCTGCAGTCGTTCGATCAGGATGAGTTGATTAAACGTGGCTATGACACCATTGCCGAATTCCTGAAGGATTTACCCCAGGCCGCCAGTGCAGGCACCTTTACCGAAACCGGTGGTGTTGGTGGTGCAGATGGGGCGCCGGCCGGTGCTGCCGGGGTGAGTTTGCGTGGCTTGGGCTCAAGTTCAACTCTGGTACTGGTCAATGGCCGCCGGGTCGCGGTGGACTCCTTCTCCAATGGCTCTGACTCCTTTGTTAACGTCAACGCCATTCCCATGGCGGCCATTGAGCGCATTGATGTGCTGACCGATGGCGCGTCTTCCATTTACGGCTCAGACGCCATTGCCGGGGTGATTAACTTTATCCTGCGTAAGGACTTTGTTGGGCATGAGCTGACGGCCCAATACGGCAACGATACCAGCGACCACGACGCCAGCCGCACCGGGCTGACCTATGCCGGCGGCTTTGCCACCGACAATACCAACACCACAGTGGTACTCGACTACGCCAAGCGCAACGCAATTTTTAACAGCGATCGTCCCATCAACGTAACTTACACCTCCTACACCGAGATGGTGATTGACGGTAATTATTACGCCGAAGACTGGTGTGGTGACGACACCCGTTGGGGCGGCGAAGCCTGTAACTATGACTATGTTATCCAGCGTGCCATTCAACCGGATTTTGAGAATATCGGCGCCACCTTGAATCACCAGTGGCAACTTGACAATGACATGACCTTCTTTGCCGAGGCCATGTATCAGCAAAACACCGGCCATGCCTATGAGGCGCCTGCGGGGTACTCTGTCACGGTTCCGGGTGATGCGGCCTACGTGCCTGACTATGTGCGCGACATCAACGCCGCGGATGGCGATGACAGCGACAGTATTCGTGTGCGTACCCGCATGCCAGAGCGCAGAATTCAGGAATACGATACCGAAAGCTATCGTGTTCTTGCCGGCCTTCGCGGCGAGTGGGGCGACTGGGGTTGGGAGTCAGCAGCAAGCTATGGCAAGTCCACCAACGAAGTGACCCATGTAGCGGGCTATATGAACCGCAATGCGTTGGCCGATGCCATTGCCAGCGGCAGCTTTAATCCGTTTAACCTGGGGATGGATAACAGCGACGAGGCGATTGCGGCGCTTCGCGACAGTGCCGTTCGCCGCGGCGAGTCAGAGGTGATGTCGCTGGACGCCAACATCAGTGGTGAACTCTTTGAGATGAATGCCGGCCTGGTAAGCGCTGTATTTGGCGCCGAACTTCGCAGCGAAGAGATAGTGGATAATCCGGCCGCATCAGCGGTTAACGACGATGTGATTGGCCTTGGCGCCAGCGATGCCGCCGCCGACAGAACCCAGTATGCCGTTTACGGTGAGGTGAACCTGCCGCTGTTTGAGAATATGGATCTGATAACCGCCCTGCGCTACGACCATTACAGTGACTTTGGTGGCGACATCAATCCCAAGGTATCGCTGCGTTATAAGGCAACAGAGGACCTGGTACTCAGAGCGTCCTGGAGTACGGGTTTCCGGGCTCCTTCGCTTTCACAGCTGGGGGCGGGTACCTCCCTTGGCAGCCAATACATCAACTGCGGCGCCGATGAGCCTTTTAATGCCCTTTGTGGCACCAACGGCGCCATCGATGGTGAGCTGGAATTTGATCAGGAAACCATAGGTAACAAGGGGCTGGATGCAGAATCCTCTGAAGCCATCAACGCCGGACTGTCGTGGAATTTGACCGACAATTGGCAGCTCACCGTGGATTACTGGCGCTACGATCACGAAGACATAGTGGATATCGATGCCTCCACCACCCTCAATGCGTGCGTGAAAGGCAGTGCACCTGTTGTGGGTTCGGTGAGCGAGCTTAAGGGCGAGTTTGGTTGTGTCGTAGATGGCAATGGCGATATCAGCTTCCTGCGTACCGGCTACTTTAACGTTGGCAGCCAGACCACAGATGGCCTGGATTATCGGATGACCTATCGCCTTGAGACAGCGGCGGCAGGCGAGTTCAGCTTCTACGTCAGTGGTACAGAGACCTTTAGCTTTGAGCGCCAGGTTACCCCGGATGCTGACGTAGAGGACCTGCTTGGCCGCCTGTCCGGTGCCAACGAAATCGCCCGACCCGAGCGGGTGCTGGATGCCGGCACTGACTGGAGTCTGGGTGACTGGAGTGCCAGCCTCAGTGCCCATTATGTCTCCAGCATGGGCGATGGTGACTTCAAGTTTGATAACGAGACGGTGGACAGCTGGCTTACCTTCAGCGCCAGTGTGGGTGTGACCCTGATGGAGAATCACTCACTGATGTTGTCGGTTCGTAACCTTACCGATGAGGAGCCACCCTACGCTTCGTCGCCCACCAATGGTTACGCCAGCTCAGCCCATGACTGGCTCGGCCAGCGTTGGAACCTGCGTTACAGCCTGCGCTTCTGATGCTCTCCCTGGCCGGGCTTGCCCGGCCTTTTTTCATCGTGGGAGGACATATGTCTTTATCCAAACGGGAAATGCCGGATGCCTTCATCATTTTGATGTTGATGATGCTGCTGGCATGGGGCCTGACCTTTATCGTGCCCGCAGGCCAGTTTATGGGAGTGGCAGAGCAGGGGATCCGGCTTGAAAACTTCAGTTTTCATAGAGGGCAGAACCTTGGCAGTGCGCTTTTCAGCGCAAATGGGGCGCCAGGGCTGCTCAATTCGGCATTTGACGGGCTCACCTCTGGAGGGCGTGACAGCTCTGCGGTTGGGGTGGTGGCCTTTATTCTGATTGTCGGCGGTGCCTTTGGGGTGCTGCTGGCAAGTGGCGCCGTGCATCAGGCGCTGACACTGCTGATAGAACACCTAAAAGAGCGGGAAGCCCTGTTGTTGCCTGTGCTGTTTGTGGTGTTTTCTTTAAGCGGCGCCGTGTATGGCATGAGCGAGGAAGCCATCGCCTTTTGCCTGTTGCTGATGCCACTTTTCAATGCGCTGGGTTACCATCCTGCCGTGGTGGTGCTGGTAACCTACGTCGCCACCCAGGTTGGTTTTGCCACCTCCTGGATGAACCCTTTCAGTGTGGCCATTGCCCAGGGCATTGCCGGGCTGCCTTTGATGTCGGGGGCGTGGCTTCGGGCCCTGTGCTGGGGGGTATTTACCCTCTGCGCCCTGGTGTACACGCTGCGCTTTGCCAGGCGAACCCGCCGCCAAGGGGCACAGCTGTCCGATGAGGCGCCGCCGGGTTTACCCATGATGGCCCGGCAGTCTACCCCTGAGCGGCTTGGCAAGGTGAATGCCGGCATTCTGTTGATTTTGCTGCTAACCCTGGTGTGGGTGATTTGGGGTGTGGTGGCGGGGGGCTACTATATTGCCCAGATTGCCAGCCAGTTCTTTGCCATGGCAATGGCGATTGGAATGGTGTTGTGGCTCAGTGGGCAGATGACCCTGAATCAGGTGTCCGGAGCCTTCCAGCGGGGGGCTGCCGAGCTGCTTCCCGCCGCGCTGATAGTGGGTTTCGCCAAAGGGCTGGTGATATTGCTTGGCGGCGATAACCCGTCGGCGCCGTCGGTGCTCAACACCCTGTTGTACGGTGCCGGTGGCAGCATAGGTGATTTGCCTGACTGGCTCTCGGCGCAAATGATGCTGGTATTTCAATCGGCATTTAACGTGTTTGTGTCGTCTGGCTCCGGCCAGGCAGCTCTGACCATGCCATTGATGTCGCCGCTGGCAGAGCTTGCCGGGCTCAGCAGGCAGCTGGCCGTGCTGTGCTTTCAGCTTGGCGATGGACTGACCAACTTGATTATTCCAACTTCCGCGTCCCTTATGGGCTGTCTGGGTGTAGTCAAAATCTCCTTTGGTCAATGGCTTAAATTGATTTGGCGATTGCAGCTCTTGCTGATGACCCTGGCGAGTGCTGCCGTGGGAATTGCCGTCTATACAGGATATAGCTGATGTTGACTTTGATTAGAAACGCCAACCTTTTCACGCCTGCGCCGGTTGGCATTCGGGATGTGCTGTTCAGTAACGGTGGCATTATCGCCATCGCTTCACCCGGCAGCCTGAGTGTAAGCTCCTTGCCTTGCGATGAGCTTGATGCCAATGGCCGGGCACTCATCCCAGGCTTGGTTGACCCCCTGGTGCACATCAGTGGTGGCGGCGGTGAAGGCGGTTTTCATACCCGCACCCCTGAAATGCAACTGACGGAGGCCACCCTTGCCGGTGTTACAACTGTGGTGGGCGCCCTGGGGACGGATGCCGTCAGTCGCTGTTTGGAGGACTTGCTTGCCAAGGCACAAGCTCTGAGCAATGAAGGCCTAACGACCTATATCTACACAGGCTCCTATGAGTATCCGGTCAAGACGCTCACAGGGGATATCACCCGGGATATGATGCTTATCGACAAGGTGATTGGTGTAGGTGAAATCGCCATTGCCGATCACCGTGGCTCGCAGCTTTCTGCCCCAGAGCTTGCTCGGGTCGCCAGTCAGGCGAGGGTGGGCGGCATGTTAAGCGGTAAGGGGGGCGTGGTATTTGTGCATGTGGGGGATGGCAAAGGCGGGCTGGATATCCTGTCAGACGTTGCCAGCACCACCGATATTCCGCTGTCGCAATTCTATCCCACCCACATCAACCGCTCACAGGCATTGCTCGAGCAGGGCGTAGCGTTTGCCCTGGCCGGTGGCGTGATTGATTTCACAGCCTCTGAAAACAGCGCCACCTTAAACAGTGACGAAATCAGTGCGATAGATGCGGTAAAGCATGCTCTGGCGGCTGGCGTGCCAGTATCACACATCACTTTAAGCTCCGACGGTAATGCCAGTTTGCCGGTATTCGATGCCGATGGGCGTTTAACCGGGCTCGAAGTGGGTCGGGTCGGCAGCCTGGCACAGGTGTTTCGTGGCCTGATTGGTGAGGGCATTGCCATGGACGATGCCATCGCCATGACCTCCACCAATGCTGCGCGGATCCTGGGACTTGCAACCAAAGGGGCTATTTCGGAGGGGAAAGACGCTGATCTCGTGCTGCTGAATGACCAGCTGAAACCAGATTTTGTCTGGTGCCGGGGGAAAACCATGGTCGCAAACGGTCAGCCACTGGTTCGGGGAACCTTTGAGATCGCTTGAGTGACGGGGTGCGGATTGTGCACAGACGGAGGGAGCGCTGGCCGCTCCCTCATATTTGCGTTAACCCCTCGGTTCGCGGTCTTTATGGGCAGAATATTAGGCAATAAAAAGACGTCTGAAGACGTCTTTTTATTTTAGGTTTGGGGGGCGGCGGGACTTGAATTTGAGTCATAATTCATTGTTATTTAATTTTTATATGTGATTCAGTTTTTGTGTGGAATACCATTTTGGATACTGTAAAAAATGGTGTTTATTTATATTTTTATATCAAAAACTTGCAAAACTTTCAGTGTTGTTGGTTAAGTTCCCGATTTGTCAGTAAAACAGGCGTCTTGCTTTTTCTATTAAAGTTGGTTTTGTTGGTGAAATTACTGCTGTAAATAATGTTAATTATGGTCTAAGTATCATTTTTTAATGATGCGTGCAAAACATGATGTTTTCAAGTTTTTGCATGATCACAATGACCACCTCTAGGCTTGGGAAGAGACCGAAACTGCGAGCGGTTGAAAAATGCCTAATTCACTAGTCACTATTCAGATCAGATTTTCCCCACTCAAAAAACTTTGGATAAAAATTATTCTAAACAGTTGATCTGTACATTTGTGGTGTGTAGTATTGCTGTATCGATGTGGTGGGGACTGACACTATGGAACAACAATACGGCATTAATGAGTTGGCTGGGGTAACCGGGATCCCGGTTCGAACCATCCGCTTTTATCTGCAAAAAGGGTTACTGACAGCTCCCCATGGCGCTGGTCGCGGTGCTTGGTATGACAATCATCATCTGGAGCAGTTGATCAAACTGCAAATGTGGCAAGCTGCCGGGTTGTCGCTGGAGCGTATTGGCGAGTTGCTGAAACAGGAAGCTGAGCCAATGTTGCCGCTACTCAATCCCAAGCCAGGTGAGCTGAGAGTATGCAGTCACTTACAGTTGGCCCCAGGGCTGAGCTTGGTGATCGACCCCATTGCGGCTGGACTTGACAGCGATAAGTTGCGGACGCTGGCAGCAGCCATGATGTCCACCTTTGACACGGTGCTCAACAAGGAAGGGGATAAGTAATGACTAACTATCAACGCGATTATTTGGATGAAGATGACATGCGTTTGGGCTTTTCCGGTGACATAGTGCTGGTGGACAGTCGGGTGGATGCCCGTCTTAATGGCGTCGTGGCAGAGGTGAGTATCAACCACGAGTTCATTAACCATGAACCCACTGACATCGAGGCGGTATACACCTTTGCTCTGCCGCTGGATGCCACCTTGCTCAGCTTGTCGATGCAGCTTGGAGAGCAGCAATATCACGCTGAAGTCATGCCAAAAGCGGCAGGCGAAACGCGCTATGAGGAGGCCGTGACCGATGGTGACAGTGCTGTGCTGCTGACCGAAGTGCAGCCAGGTCTGTTCAGCATGAGCGTTGGCAATCTGCAACCTAATGACAGGATCACTGTGACCATCAGCTATGCTGAGGTGCTACGCTGGAACGCCCGCAAGCTTAAATTTTATTTCCCGACCACCATAGCTCAGCGCTATGGGGAGACATCCCAGGCTGGACTGGCACCCCACCAGCCAATTGAGCATGGGCTGGACACGGGGTTAATTCTGGGATTTTCGTTGCACGTGTACGGTGAACTGGCTAAGGCTTTGGTGCAGTCCCCGAGCCATCGATTTACTAGTCGTATTATCGAAGATGGTGCTTTGCTGGTGGCCGGCGACAATATCAGACCCGACCGGGACATCATCATTACACTCGAGGCTCCACTGGATTATCTTGGCGAGGTGCTGCTGGAGCACAGTCAATTCGGTGAGCAGTATTCAGCCCTGCTGTTGGCACCTGAGGTGGCCGGGCGCAAGCCTGCTGGCTGCTATCAGTTTGTGGTGGATTGCTCCGGCTCTATGATGGGAGATTCCATTTACCAGGCCCGTAAAGCCATACAGGCCATCGCAACGCTGTTGCAGCCTGGGGATTACTTCAACCTGGTTCGCTATGGCAGCAGATCTGAAAGTTTGTTTGAAACGCCAATGGCAGTTAATGAGGCGTCCTTATCTGATTTAGCACAGTGTTTGCACCATTTGGATGCGAACATGGGCGGTACCGAGACCAAATCAGCATTGGCGCTGGCCAGAAGCACCGGTCGCCATCCCGAGCTGCCTACAGATATCCTGCTTATCACTGATGGTGAGGTGTGGGATGCAGAAGGCATAGTAGCGGATTCTGCGGCGGCTGATGTGAGGGTGTTTACCGTTGGTGTGGGCTCTGCGGTTAATCAACCCCTGCTCGAGCGACTTTCCCGGGGAACCGGCGGTGCGGCGACATTTGTCTCGCCCAATGAATCCATGGCCGATGCGATTGTGGCGCACTTTAGCCGTTGCCGTGGTGTACCTTTGGAAAATCTGACAGTGGCGTGGCCGAAGCGAGCAGAGGTTCAAACAGAAGCATGCCGTTATTATGCAGGGGATAGTGTCGCGCTTTATGCTCAGGCCGAAGCTGGACTGTCGCTATCAATTTCTGCCGAAGAAAGCGCTGTCCATGCACTTAACGTGAGCTTTAAGGCGGGTGACGAACAGCGGCAAATAATGCTGCCGGTGCGAGCATATCAAGGAATGATGGATGGGACCTTAGCTCGTATTGCGGCCAAGGTTCGACTTGAGCAGCAAGAGGAGCCGCTATCGTTGGCATTGCAATATCACCTTCTTTGCCGTTACACCAGTTGTGTGCTGGTGGCCGAGCGTGAAGTGAAAGCCCAGGGGCTGCCTGAACTACGCAATGTGAAGCAGATGCTACCAGCAGGTGAACATGGCTTTGGTTCGGTGGTCTGTTCTGTGGGTCTCCCTGCTTTTGAGGTTGTAGGCAGATATGATTCGCAGATCTGTTATTCACAAATGGATGATTCAATCGTTGAGCCAATGCCTTTGAGACTTTCTTTTTTCGAAGATATGGATTGCCTATCGATCTTGCCAGAGATGGCATTGATTAACTTGGCTGCGGTGGACGATGTTGTTAATAGATTAAATGAAGCGATTGCGGATGATGATTTTGACTTGAGTCTGGAAAGCTTTGAATTTTTGGCAATTAGCATCAACGAAGACTTGTTGGCGTTGTTGGATGACGGCCTGGATGAAGAGCAATGGACGATGGCACTGCTGATGTTGATACTTGAGCAAGTCTCTGAACCCAGAGCGGCGAGAGTATTGCGCCGCTGGGTACGAGAACAGCAAATGCAGGTGCACTTGTCTGAGAATGTGCTCGAACTGCTGCGAAAGGCTTCGCCCTGGAAAGTCGCTACTGTCAGCGGGTAATGCAGTCTGTTGCAACAATGCCAATGAAGTGAACCACTGTGAAGGGGTTCACTTTGCTCACTCACATTAGGGAAAGGCATATGCTATCTGTCATCAAGCCAGCTGAGCGAGACCTTGCACCGCTTGTTAAAGAGGCGCTGAAGGGGACCGATGAAGCGGGTTCAGTGATCCGTTATTTGGCCGACGTCCTTAAACTATCGTGGCCGTGATGGAGCGTTGCCGCGACCACCGCCAGACTTACCACCAGTAGTGCTGGGCCAGTTTCCGCCTGGCCCAGGATGACTGGATGGGCCGCGTGCGCCGCCCTGTGAAGAACCTTGAGATGGTGCTGATGATTGTGACTTTGCCATGATGTTTTCCTTGTTTTGAACGCTCGGGATTGAGCGCTGTCGATCAAAACAGAAATGGCTAAGATGCGCAGCAAGGCGAGTGGCGGGAAAATCCTGGATTTTACAAGATTTTGTTTTTAAAAGGTGTATTGGTGTGGTGAATGTTGGGGGGATGTGTTTAGAACAGTACGACAGGCGGCAAACGGTTACCTTGCCGCCTGATTGCACATTCACTTATTCAACTCATTGTAAGCAGTATTAATTAACTCTTCGACGATTTCATTTCGTGGTCTATTTTGACTATTTGAAAGAAAGTCCAATTTATCTTTTATTGATTTATCCATGACGATATTGAAAGGCTTTTTGCGATTATCAAGCCCTCTGAACTTTGCTTGACTCCATGCTTTTTTAATTTTTATTTTGAAAAGCTCTTTATCACTAGTGCTATCACCATAAAACAGAAAGAATATAAATGCTTTTATCCTATATATTTTTTGATTTAGGTTTAACCATTGCTCGATATTAAAACTATACTTCTGTTTTAGATATGATTCGGTCCAATATATTTTTTCGGCATCTCTATTATTCAGCCAATTTGACAGTAAGTCTTCAGATAGATAAGTGTGATAAATACTTCTAATGTTATTTAATAGTGCCAACTTACTTTCTACTGGACAAATTGTAGAGTCTAAGAATGAAATTATTCTGTCAGCATAGTCGCGATCTTTTACTTGAAAATTATAATCCCCTGCTTGACTGAATAAATTAACGAAATCATAGTTTGATATGGGAGTAATTTTAGGTTTCAATATCGGAAAGTGAGTTTTTTCATAATCGAACAAAATAAAATAAAAGAAGAATAACTCTTCGCTTTTAATTTCTTTTATCCATGACACTCTTGATTCAGGAATGATATTTTTATTTATAAAATCTTTAAGTTCTTGAATTTTATTTCCAATTAAAAGCTGACCCATATCCATCATGTTGTCAGCTAGTGCGTTGTTAAAAAGTATCGAACATAGTTTTTCCTGTGACGCAACCACATCACTATAGTCAACAGAATTTCCAAGATATCTAATGCAAGCATTTGATTCTCTCAGTGAGAGTTTCTTGCAAAATTCATCAATTGTCTTTCTTGTGTGATCTTTGTTTGCAATCATTGAATTTCTACTTAGTGGTGATTGATGTAGTGATATTAGTCTAATTTTGTGGTGTATTACAAGCGGTATTGTACGTTGGGCCAGGTTGTTTGTGAGCTCAGGTTTGGCGGACTATGGCTATGGCTATGGCTATGGCTATGGCTATGGCTATGGCTATGGCTATGGATGCGGTACTTTTGATGTGCTTTCTGTTATTGGCATTCTCAATCCGATCTTATGTCTGGTTCTTTCAGTTTTTAATTTATTTCAGTTGGATAATAAGGTTTGTTACTGGTTAACTTCAAAATGATTTGTTTGTTTATTTTTAATTTAATATCGGGCTAGACGCTTTGGTTGGTGCTATTTTAATATTTTTGGTCTTCGGTATGGTAATATTATGCTATTGTATTGAGTTTACTTTGCTGTTTATTTTTACATGGATGAACTCTTGTATGTAACAATTTTTGGAGTTTGTCATGAGAGTTGCTAATAATAAGGTTTATAATGCCGTTTACCAGTCGCGGATTAATTGTGTGATTGACCGGAGTTTGATGTTGTCATCTAGATTGGCAGTATTTCGGTTTGACTTGAGATTTCCACAAATTTATACCGTGAATGATCATCCATACATGAGACGCTTCTTCGATTCATTGAAGTATCGACTTCAGCGATATATGGATAAAAAGAGGGCGGATGGAGGCTATTATCATAAACTGACATTTGGGTACATTTGGGTCAGAGAGAAAGATGAAGCATGGAATTATCATTATCATCTGGCATTAGTTGTCAGTAAGGATGTTTTTTATGGGTGGGGAGTATTCGATTTAAATTTTTGCAATCTAAGTTCGATGGTAATAGAGTCTTGGGCTTCAGCTTTAGGTTTGAATGAAATAGAGGTTGATGGTTGCGCACACTTTGTTAGAAATGTGTTTTACCTAAATATAAACTCGCCTGAATACTTTCTTCAGCGACAGTCAGTCGACAGTGCGCTTAATTATCTTGCAAAAAATAAAACTAAGATCCTTGATGATGAATGTCGGAATTTTGGTTGTAGCCAGAAGGTTCATGTGTTTTAAGTTACGGGGGAGAGGTCTTCTCCCCTTGATTTAGCTCGTTAGTAGCGCAGCCACCACCAGATATCCCTGCCGATCTCAGCAACGGTTTTGATGGCATGCCCGGTGACTTTTGCTGGCGTCACGATAGTAGCTTTGGCTAGCGTTTTGGCACTGCCTGTAAGCAATGCCTTTGCCGCTTCGCCAAATTCGGCTTGCTGCAGATGGTGGACGGTGTCATCGAGAGTATCTCGGCCACCGTTGATGAGGGTTTCAATCGGTTTGGCGACCATATCACCTGGATAGCCAATCAAGGTACTGACCTTCTTCGGTGCGCCCAGATAGTCGGCTGCCAGTTTGGCGCTGGTGGATACCAGGGCGGTGGTGGCAAGTGGCCCACCAGCTACCCGTTTGCCGACTTCACCTGCCAGGCCGCTGCGGGCAATGCCCTGGGCGACAAGGTGGGTGAGGTTACTGACTTGATCGGATGAGTAGGGTTTATCCAGGCACCAGTTTACGAAGTGCTCGCAGTTGTTGTGAAACAGCTGGTAATTGTGCTGCCCAAGTTTACTCTTGGCTCGGCTGATAGCTCGTTCGCTGTCTTCGGCGGTATCAATGCAGCGGGCTTCTTGTTCTCCTGCAAAGCTTATCAGTGATATTTCCGTGATAGAGCCATCCTTGCTAAGGTGAATAAGTGTTTCATGGCCAATATAGAGGCCATGATGTTCGGTTAAGCCGGGGATATCAATGTTGGTGACCAGATGATCACCGGGGAAAAACGCAGGCATAAAAGCTCCTTGGTCCGGCGACAAATGCCAGACAGTGTTTGGGTTGCTCGGTGCGAGTTGAGTGAGTTAGTGGGGAAATGGGGAGGTATCAGTGGTACTGCTGGTGGTCGAACTCAGTTGCTGCGGTGGTAATAGGTTGGTAGTGGAGACTAGAGTGGCCGCTATACACGACAGAGCTGCGGGGAGTAACCGCTGAACTCAGATGTACTAGCTCAGATCTCCAGTTGCAGGAAATCCTGATCGACCTGCTGTTGGCTGATCCCTATGTACCTTAAGGTCACGGCTTCGGATTGATGGCGCAACATGCGCATCACCCGGCCCAAGTCCTTGCACTGCTGATACAACCAATAGCCCCGGGTCTTACGCATTGAGTGGGTACCGAGATCGAGCTTAAGTTCTTCACCCACCAGCATAAATGCCTTGGTCACGGCGCGGCGCGTCAGTGGCCTGGGTGGCCGGTTAGCCGCTCCCTGACTGCGGTACGACTGAAACAGGTACACATGCAGCGGATGTGCTGCCCGAATGGCGGCGATCCGCTCGCGGGTTTTGGCGTTGAGAACTATCCTGGCTTGTTTACCGGTTTTACACTCCTGGATCCGCAGGGTATCACCTTCGATGTCGCTGAAGCGGATAGCCAGCAAGTCGCTTATCCGCAGCGCCAGGTTGAGACCTATTTCCCACACATCACGCATCTGCTCACCACACTGGCGCTCCAGCAGGTAGCTGATAAGCTTGATGGTGTCATGATCTTTAATGGCATCGACTTCCTTCATGGTTCACTCCTTAGGCCCCTATGGGCTCAGGTTCCTAAAAAATGCTATTTCATCATTGTGAGCACCTGCCTTTGTGAAACCCGCATGGGACGGGCCTTGGCAGGTACCCACAATACTTTTTTGAGCACCTGAGCTAACGCCCGGTGCCCACTCAGCAAACGGCCTTGATTTCATGCTGTGTGAACTGGCGTAGCCAAATCTCAGTACCGCCAGAGTTCAATGCAGCAAAGCTCAATGCAGCTTGAGTTCAACCTTGAACACTTCGTTCTGGACGTAGCCGATGAAGTTCTGCAGATAGGTTTGCAGCAGCTCATTGGCCTGGGTGAGATGACAACTGCCGATAAAGCTGTGGTAGAGCCGGTCATCGCTGAAGCAAAAGTCGATTTCTTTCTCCAGCTCCGGAAACGGTCCGCCTGACCAGGCAAAGTCGGTGAGGTAACACAGCTGCCAGTCTTTGCCCTCTCGCTCAAGACCAATCTCGACCGGATGAAAGCCGCCATTCTCGGCGCTGTAATCCGGATCCCGGAAATGCAAGGTCAGCATGTCGGTTTCACTGTCTTCGATATCTTCAATACGCTGATTCAGGTAACTGCCCAGCAGCTGATAGAAGCTAGTTGGCAGGGTGAGATGGGGGTAGGGAATGATGGTCATAAAAACTCCTTGGCCCGATGGGCGATGGTTTAGGGTTGGGGTAGCTGGGTGTGGGATAACTGTGAGTGAGGTAGTTGGGGTTGCTGTTAATAGGGTTAGCGGGTTGCTTCAGGTATGGCAGCGCCAGTCGGGTGACTCGTTACTGCCGTGGTTGTAGTAAACGCCGTTGATGATCCGCTGCCACTCGCCCTCAGGCTGGCCGTAGTCATTGCATGTGCAACTCTGGCGCACAAAAGTGATTTCTTTAGGTAGATGCCCCACCAGATCGCGCTCGGATACCCACAGCACGGTCTTACGCAGACTGCAGAGCGGCCTGACCTCGGGTGCGCCTGTGATATGCCCCTCATCGTCAAACGGGCGGAAAAACACCGGTAGCGTGAGCTGGATGGCTAACAGGTTCAGCAGCTGCGGCGAGGCGCTGCAAGCCTCAGCTACCGCAGCCTGAGAAAAACTGTCGGTAAACTCAATCATGATGACTCCTTAATGGAATTGGCTCTGACTGGGAGCTCATGTCCGTAGATGTGTGTCGATAACTTTTAGATGTGTGGTTGCCGCGCTCTGGTCCCGCTTGGGGTACCAGAGCGGGCAGGGGTTATGCGCTAGGCACTTGGAACACTCTTACCAGCTGGAACATGGCAGTGAAGAAACCCACAATAGGTGATGAGCGAGAGCTTGCTGGTGGACGGCAACCGCAGCCGTTACAGCCAGCCGCGTTCTGCAAACGAGATACAGTCTTGGCCGATGACGATGTGGTCCAGTACTGGTACATCAATCGTCTGCAGTGCGGCCACCAGCCGCTCAGTGATCTTGCGGTCGGCCTGCGAGGGTTCCGGTGAGCCCGAGGGGTGGTTATGGGCAAATATCACCGCTGCGGCATTAGTCTCCAGCACCGCCTTAACCACTTCGCGGGGGTAGACACTGGCGCAATCGATGGTGCCGAAAAACAGCTCCCGAAACGCAATCAGCTGGTGCTGGCTATCGAGCAGCATCACAGCAAACACTTCGCGCTCATGCTGGTTGAGCTTGAAAGACAAAAATTCCTTGGTGCTTTGCGGATTGCTAAAGGTGCCTTCGCGGACAAAGCGCTCTGCGACTATGTTGGCCGCCGTTTCGAGGATCTGCTTGGCGGTCAGTGACCAGCAGTCCTTAGGCGTTGATAAGGATTTGTGCATAGGGCCTCCATGGATTTGGCAAGACGTTGGGTATATGCACAGGGGGGATATATATCTGAAAAACTTTCGAAACCTAGGCCGAAGGTGGACGAATAGGGGAGGAGGGATACTGGAAGGCAGGAAGTGGAACAGTGCCTGGCATCGGGCAGTTAAAAATTACTGCCACCGCATATGTGATGACTCAATAATCGGAGCTCATCATGAGACTTATCAAATTGAAAGAAGTACTTAACCTTACCGCCCTGTCCCGTGCCAGTGTTTACCGTCTGATGAACGACGGCAAATTCCCGGTCTCGGTATCCCTGGGGGAACGCTCTGTCGGCTGGGTTGAAGAGGAAGTTCTGAACTGGATTGAAGAGCGAATCGCGGCCAGAGATGATGACCTAAACACATCTAAAGCGGCGGCATAGATGGCTTTTAAGGCCAACTGAAAGGGGCGTTGCCGACGTTATCTATTAGTCAAACTTGAATGACGAATCCCTTTCATCTACTCGATACATTCGCCTCTCGCTTCACTCACAAACCATGTTGGCAGACCAGATAGTCTGCCAACATGGGGCACGGAGTCTGAACCGGAGCAAAGCATGAAACTCATCCTATTGAAGCAAGTCACTGAACGTACCGGTCTAGGCGGCTCATCCATCAACAACTGCATGGCAGCTGGCTACTTTCCCAGGCCAGTGAAGCTTGGCCCGAGGCTGGTTGCTTGGGGTGAGGAAGAGATTGATGAATGGATAGCAGATAAAATCAGCAAACAAGATACGAATCGCGACTAGTTAATCACGCCATTATTTGGGTCGATATGGCTGAAGGAAAGCTGGATTCTGTGGCCTGCCGCACTGGATACGGTTCGCTGAGTCTGGCACAATCATCCAACAGTATTAAGGATGATTAAGTCACTGGCACCAATCAATAAATCAGTTACTGATTGCTTGAATGTCAATGACGAGCAGTTTTTACAACACTACCTTAATCTAAGAATTAACAAGAGGCACAGGGATGGTCGAAACAATTCCAAGCTACGAAGAGATGATGCCAGCCGTGCTGAAGGTGCTTGCTGACGGTCAACTCAAGTCATTACGCCAAATTACAGCAGAAGCTGCAGCGGTATATGGTATCAGTGATGAGCAACTGGCGCTGACGCTTCCAAGTGGCAAACAAACCTACGTCTATAACCGGGTTGGATGGGCCAAGGAATATTTGGTAAAAGCGATGCTTCTTGAGCAGCCAAGCCGTGGCGTTTGTCGCATAACAGAGCGAGGGCTGGTGGCGTTGCATTCTGGCCACAAGGTAAATAACCAATACTTAAGTCAGTTTGATGAGTTTGTTCAGTACAAACAGATGTCAAACCAGACTACATCGCAATCATTAAAAGCCAAACCTCCTGAAACCGTAGACGACTCGACTCTTACACCTTCTGAGCAAATATCAAAAGCCTTTGCTGCCCTGAACTCTGCACTTGCCGATGAACTGCTGGAGCAAATCCACAGTCTTTCGCCCAAGTTCTTTGAGCAACTGGTCGTCGACTTAATGCTGGCCATGGGCTATGGCGGCAGCCAAAAGGATGCAGGGCAGGCGACTCAGTACAGTAACGATGGCGGTATTGATGGCATCCTCAAGGAAGATAAGCTCGGGCTTGATTCCATCTACCTGCAAGCCAAACGCTACCGTGATAACACGATTGGCAGGCCAGACATTCAAGCCTTCGCTGGCGCGCTGGATATGCACCGCGCCCGCAAAGGGGTATTTATTACTACCTCCAGTTTCAGCAAAGATGCCCGAGAATTCGTCTCCATGATTGAAAAGCGCATCGTGCTCATCGATGGGCGCGAACTCGCGGCGCTGATGATAGAGCATAATGTCGGCGTATCGACCCGCGAGCTATATGCCGTAAAGGCTATAGATTCGGATTATTTTGCAGAAGAGTAGTGGAGCCATGTTAAGGGTTGTTCTTATTTCCTTGTAAGTCTCCACTTTAAAATTTAAGCCCAAAGCAACGCTCAACAAATACTGGAATAACAAAGGCGAGGTTTCAATGGAACTGATAGATAACATTAATCGGCTACTTGGTGATGACCTACGGCAGACCCTTAAACCAGGTGCTAGGCTGAAAATCGCCGCTTCTTGTTTCTCTATGTATGCGTTCGAAGCGTTGAAAGCTGAACTGGAAAAGATTGACGAGCTTCAATTTATCTTTACCTCGCCAACGTTTACCGCCAATGAGGTGACCGATAAGATCCGTAAGGAGCGCAGAGAGTTTCACATTCCAAAAGCTGACCGGGAGCGAAGCCTATATGGGAGCGAGTTCGAGATTCAGCTTCGCAATAAACTCACTCAGCGAGCGATTGCCAAAGAATGTGCGGACTGGATGAGGCGTAAGGCAAAGTTCAGGTCCAATCGCAGTAAGGCCCCGATGCAGCAGTTTGCCAGTGTTCAAACCAGCGACGAAGTGACGGCTTACATGCCATTGCATGGATTTACCGCCGTAGATCTTGGCTATCAGCCAGGCAATGCAGTCTCCAACTTCGTCAACAAAATGGATGAGCCAACGTTTACAGCTACCTACCTCAATCTGTTTAATCAGATATGGCAGGACCCAGAGAAACTAGAAGACGTGACCTCACAGATATGTGAACACATAGAGTCCGTATATCAGGAAAACTCGCCAGAGAGCATCTACTTTCTGATGCTGTACAACATCTTCAATGAATTTTTAGATGATATTAACGAAGATGTGTTACCAAATGATCGAACAGGTTACCAAGAAACGCTAATTTGGAAGAAACTATTTAACTATCAGAGAGATGCGGCAACTGGCATCATTAACAAGCTTGAGACCTACAGTGGCTGCATTCTGGCCGATAGCGTAGGCTTGGGCAAAACGTTTACTGCCTTGGCCGTCGTCAAATATTACGAATTGCGCAACAAGTCTGTGCTGGTGTTATGCCCAAAGAAGCTTGCAGACAACTGGCTGAATTACAACCGTAACCTCAAGACGAATATCTTTGCGCGTGACCGTTTCAACTATGATGTGCTTTGCCATACCGACTTAAGCCGCACCAGCGGAGAGTCCTTTGGCACACCATTGAACCGTATCAACTGGGGTAACTATGACCTAGTGGTGATAGATGAATCGCATAACTTTCGTAATAACGACGCCTATAAAGATAAAGAAACCCGTTATCAAAAGCTGATGAACAAGGTCATTAAGGAGGGCGTAAAAACCAAAGTGCTGATGCTTTCAGCCACACCGGTGAATAACCGTTTCAATGATCTTCGTAACCAGTTGGCGTTGGCCTACGAGGGGGAGTCCGAGAATCTCACTAAGCGGCTGCGAACTGAAAAGACCGTTGAGGAGATTTTTCGTGGCGCTCAAGCGAGTTTTAATGCTTGGGTAAAACTGCCACCTGAAGAGCGTACCGCTCGGGCGATTCTTGACTCGTTGGATTTTGATTTCTTTGAGTTGCTCGATAGCGTCACGATTGCGCGCTCACGAAAGCACATCCAAACTTTTTACGATACCAAGGATATAGGCCAATTCCCTGAGCGTCGTAAACCTTTATCATTTCACTGCCAGCTCACAAATCGAACCGATGTGATGAGCTTTAATGAGATTTTTGGGCAATTATCCTTGCTCAAGCTCGCGGTATATGCGCCGATTAGCTACATCCTCCCAAGTCGACTCAGAAAATATGAAGAGATGTACGACACTCAGGTTGGTGGGGGTAAAGGTAAGCTCAGGCAAGCGGACCGCGAAAGAAGTCTACAGGCTTTAATGACCACAAACCTGCTGAAGCGCTTGGAAAGTTCCATCGAGTCCTTCAGGTTAACGCTCCAATCCCTGCGTTCAAACCATGTGAATACTTTGGATAAGATCAGTGCATTCAATCAGAACCGTGGTATTGCTGGCAATGGCTACAGCGTGGGAGATTTGACTGAGCAGCTGGAAAATCTGGACGCCGACGATGACGATCTCCCGTTGATTGGTGATAACGAGATTGGCGGGAAGATTAAAATCAGCCTTGCAGACATGGACTTACCGTCGTGGGAGCATGAGCTGAAAGTTGACTTGGAAATCATCGATGCACTGTTGACATCGATGAACAAAATTACACCAGCCGATGATGCAAAGCTACAACACCTGAAGGCCTTGGTGTTAAGTAAAATCAATGCGCCGATGAATCCCGGCAATAAGAAGATATTGATCTTCACTGCGTTTGCAGACACCGCTGATTATCTGTATGCCAACTTGGCTCCCGAGTTATTGGCAAGCCAGGCTTTGCACAGCGCTAAAGTAACAGGTAAAGGAGCGCCGCAATCAACGCTAAAGAACAGCCATTTAAAGAAAAGTTATGATTTTCAGGAATTACTGACGCTATTTTCACCACGCTCAAAGGAAAAGGCCGTTGTACTGCCTAACGAACCAGCAGAAATCGACCTGCTTATTGGTACCGACTGTATTTCCGAAGGTCAAAACCTTCAGGATTGTGACTACCTGATTAACTATGACATCCACTGGAACCCTGTTCGCATTATTCAGCGGTTCGGGCGCGTTGATCGTATTGGTTCGCTGAATACCAGTATTCAATTGGTTAACTACTGGCCGGATATCACGCTTGACGAGTATATCAACTTGAAAGAACGGGTTGAGAGCCGGATGATGATCGCTGACGTTACGGCAACGGGTGATGATAACGTGCTCTCGGCGCAGGCAAATGATGTTACTTACCGTAAAGAACAACTGAGGCGCCTTCAGGAAGAGGTTATTGAGCTCGAAGATCTCAAAACTGGCGTGTCAATAACTGACCTTGGACTCAACGACTTCAGGATGGATTTGCTCAACTATGTAAAAGCACACGGTGAACCCAGGCACATACCTAACGGGATGCATGCTGTCGTTTCAGCAAACCCCGCATTAGGCCTTGAGCCTGGGGTTATTTTTACCCTGCGAAATCGCAATCCTGACGTGAATGTGAACCAACATAACAGATTGCATCCTTATTATCTTGTCTACATTGCGCGCAACGGTAAGGTAATTAGCGATCATACAGAAGTAAAGCGTCTGCTTGACTTGGTCCGCAGTGGCTGCAAGGGGCAGGCACTGCCCGTTGCTATTGCCTGTCAGTCCTTCAACAAAGAAACCAATGATGGCAGAGACATGCAGCGTTACTCGGAACTTCTGGGTATGACAATCCGCTCGATGATCGAAGTAAAAGCAGAAAAAGACCTCGATAGCCTTTTCAGCTCAGGTAAAACCTCAGCGCTGACTAACACTATCGCAGGATTGGATGACTTTGAGCTTATTACCTTTTTGGTTATTCAGGAGACTGAATGAGTCATGCTCTGGCGGCAGTTGCCAAGACTGCCTTGATTAGCTATCCCAAAAAGGCTGAATTTGGGCGTGTGGTGCCAAAAAACAAGATTTATGAGCACAGCAGCGCAAATACCAAGCAAAAAGAGCTGTTTATTGAACAGGTTGAGCAGATAGTCTGGCAATACAAGCTTGCGCCGGAAACCATCAACCTGCCGGCCAAACCTGATGTGCCGGAACTGCAAATATTTAGTATTCAGCTTAAAACGCCAGAGCTGCATTGGGATGTACTGCGCTGCATTGATGGCGCAATACCGTATCCGATTATCTTTGAACTGAGTTTTGCTGGCAGAACACAAGTGGTTGCGGCGTACAAACGCCCACATCATGCAGATGCTAATCGCTGGGTTGTGACGGATTACTTCGCCACAGCCTGGTTGCCAAGCGATAGTGTCAGAGCTTCCATGCCAACAGTATTAAATTTGGCAGTACTTTACGAGCAGATCCTGATGCGACTGTTCCCGGTTTCAGCACGAACGCATGAAACCCTGGCTGAGCTGATTGAGCGGATTGCTCTTGTAAAGTCAAAGCAGCGTGAGATTGAAAAGATTGCCGGTAAGCTTGCCAAAGAAAGGCAATTCAACCGCAGGGTGGAGATGAATGCCGTACTGCGGCAGCTGACAAATGAGCTTGAACAATTGACTGACAGGAAGGATGTATGACGCTGGATCTAAAAGATGCGCCAAGGCAACATATCGAATTTGTAGCGGAGGAAGTGTTAGGACAGTTTGAACGCATTTCTGAGACGGCTAAGAACAAATTACAAGCCGCGCACATGCTTGGTTCCGAGTCGTTGGCAAGTGTCAATACATTGATGGCAAGCGAAGCTCTCCAATCTTTAGGAAAGATTAGCCAAGCAAATCGCGATAGTTACTACACGCTGTCCAAAGAACCGGCCATTGCTCGTGTTGTTGTTGGCGATAAAGAAGGGAATGAGCGAACCTTCTATATATGCCGAACGACAGCGTTATCGGGCATTCCAAATATGGTCAGCTATCGAGCTCCTTTAGGCCGTTTAGCGTCTCTGGATATTGGAAGTACGATTACGATTCCGGATGGCTCTGTTTTTGAGGTCCTTGCTCGCTCCACACTGAGTCCGAACATCACGCCAGAAGGCTGGGACGCACGAAACACAGTTGTGGAGGCTGAAGATTTTGGGCCTTTTACGGTTGAATCGCTAAGAGCGCTTTTAACTAAGGTCGTTGGAGAAGAGGTCACCGAAGACATTCTGAGTCAGTTGCTGGCTGAGGAGGGGGCGACAACGAATATAGTAGAAGGCCTCCGTCGTAGCGTTATCACTAAGATGGGGCTTAGGGATCAGCCCATCCTCGACCAATATCAGGACGAAATTTTTCGTCTTCCATTAGACCAGCGCTTGCTGATTTTAGGCCCACCAGGTACGGGTAAAACCACGACCCTGATCCGCCGTCTGGGCCAAAAGCTGGATGCTGCCTTTCTGGATGAGTCAGAACAACACTTAATAGAAACTATCGTCTCCAAGCAAGGGAAGGCTCATACCCACAGCTGGCTTATGTTTACCCCAACGGAGTTGCTCAAGCAGTACCTCAAAGAAGCGTTTGCACGGGAAGGTGTTGCCGCTCCCGATCAAAACATCAAAACATGGCGTGACTATCAAAGAGAGCTGGCCCGAGGCACATTTAGTGTTCTTCGTACCTCTTCCGGTAGCGGTTTTATTCTTCGAGACAGTTTGAATAATCTGCTGCAATCAGCAATAGAACAACCTATTCAATGGTTTAATGAGTTCAACACCTGGCAGCTTAATACCTTCGTTCAGGAGTTGCGAGATGCTGCGGATCTGCTGACCGGCACTCAAATCCCCAACGTCAATCAACTGGGCTCGCGTCTTCAAGGCATTGTGTCAAAGGAGGCTGAAGGTTCAATGGCCTCCATATTCAGCTTACTGGTACAAGAGATCCCGAAAATACAAGCTATTGTAAGTAGTCTGAAAGAGGCCTCGGATAAGAAGATAAGAGCCTCTTTGAATCTCCAGTTAAACCGTGACAACAACTTTAAGTCGAGCTTTGGTGTCTTTGTTGATAGTTTGCAACAGCAAGCAAACACTGCTGAGTTTGATGAAGACCTGGATGAAGATGAAGAGGAGCTCTTAGCGCAAAAAACTCCGGTAGAAAAAATGATCGCCGCATACAACGCTGCGGTCAGTGCTCATGCCAAGGCTACAGCTTCAAAACGTGCACTAAGTAAAAACTCGCGTAATGGCAAGATAATTGAGTGGCTGGGGGAGCGGGGCCTAACGCAGGCTGATAGTGCTGAAGTCGGTGCAAGCCTTCTGATACAGACCAGTGCGCGTCGTTTCATTAACCCGGTAAAACGTTACCTCGACGGGATGCCCAAACGATATCGTGCTTTCAGGCGTGAAAGCCAACCAGCAAATCGTTGGTATCAGGAAGGCAGTTTTGATGCACGTGATATCCATCCTTTGGAGCTCGACATCGTCTTACTTGCAAGCCTGCGGTCTGCATGGGAATTGTTGAGTCGCCCTAATGTGCTGCGTGACATAGATGCCCCAGCATGGTCATCACTGAAGCCTGTATTAGGGCATTACTGCAACCAAATTCTGGTGGATGAAGCAACGGATTTCTCACCTGTTCAGCTAGCCTGTATGGCCGCACTGGCTCACCCTCAGCTGCGTTCATTCTTTGCCTGTGGCGACTTTAACCAACGTCTCACCACGTGGGGGGCACGCTCAGTTAACGAATTAAAATGGCTTTACCCTGACATTGACATCAAAGAAGTCTCCATTACCTACCGCCAAAGTCAGCAATTGAACGAATTGGCTCATGCCATGATCCGGGTGATGGGCGGTAACGAGCAACACGCCAGTTTACCGGCCCATATGGATAACACCGGGGTTGCCCCAGCGCTGCTGGAAGACGCCGCGACGACAGACAGTGTCGTTAATTGGCTTGCGGATCGTATCCGTGAAATTGAGCAGTTTGTTGGCGAGCTACCGTCAACCGCAATATTCGTTAACAGCGAGAGTGAGGTATCACCTGTCGCTGCAGCGCTGGACCGGGTATTGGCCGAACACAACATTCAGGTGGTTGCCTGTCATGAGGGCCAGGCAGTAGGGCAGGAGAGCAGTGTGCGGGTATTCGATATCCAACACATCAAAGGGCTGGAGTTTGAAGCGGTGTTTTTTATCGGCATTGATCAGCTTTCTGCACAACAACCAGCCTTGTTTGATAAATACCTGTATGTCGGGACGACCCGTGCGGCTACTTATCTGGGCGTAACCTGCCAGACATGCTTGCCAGCAAGCATCGAAAGTCTTCGGACGCATTTCTGCCAACGCTGGCAGCAAGCCGATTGAACATAGCTAAGTTAATTTACACAGATAGTCTGCCATGCAAAGTAAAAGCTGCGTGGTACTTAAAGGAACGACAATGGAAAAGTTAAAAATGCATAGCCCCAATCTGGTGGCGCAGAATATCGAGCAATTGGCGGCCTTGTTTCCGAATTGCGTAACCGAATTACGGGGTAAAGATGGCAAACTCAAACAGGCCATCGATTTCGATCTGCTTAAACAGGAGCTCTCGGACCATATCGTCGACGGGCCACAGGAGCGTTATGAGCTCAACTGGCCCGGCAAGCGCGAAGCGCTGCTAACTGCTAATGCACCGATTGCCAAGACGCTGCGGCCTTGTCGGGAAGAAAGCGTGGACTTCGATACCACCAAGAACCTGTTTATCGAAGGTGATAACCTCGACGCGCTTAAGTTGTTGCAGGAGACATATCTCGGCAAGGTCAAGCTGATCTATATCGACCCACCATACAACACAGGAAAGGACTTTATTTACAAGGATACTTTCGCATCTGATCAGATTTCACATCAAGTCGCATCGGGCGATCGCAGCGATGAAGGTGTTCGCCTAGTTGCCAATTTGGAAGATAATGGTCGCTTCCATTCCAATTGGCTCACCATGATTGCACCACGCATTCGGTTGGCCAAAAATATGCTCAGACAGGACGGTGCCATCTTTGTTTCCTGCGATGAAGGCGAGCACCCCAGGTTGCGCTTGATAATGGACGAAATATTCGGTCAGTCCAATTTCGTCGCTGATATGGTATGGGCTGCTGGGCGGAAAAATGATTCACGGTTAGTGTCTGTTTCCCACGAATACATTGTGTGCTATGCCCGCGATGTCGAATATTTGCGTGCTAAGCAAGTTACATGGCGGCAGCGCAAGAAAGGCTTGGATGAAATCTACGCTCAGTTTGAACGTTTGAAACGCCAAAATGTCAACGATTACAAGGTTATGACTGAGGGGTTGAGGGAGTGGTATCGGTCTCTCGCTGATGGCCATCCATCAAAAAATCACAAGCACTACAACAACATAGATAAGCGTGGGATCTACTTCGCAGCAGATATTTCGTGGCCAGGCGGTGGTGGACCAAAATACGAGGTGCTTCACCCCATTACAAAGAAGCCCGTTAAAGTACCTTCTAGGGGCTGGATGACTAGCGATCCCAAACGCATGCAGGAATGGGTAGATGAGGATCGCGTGCATTTTGGAGATGATGAAAACTCTGTGCCTTGCATCAAGTCGTACCTAAAGGACAAAGAACAGCAAACGCCGTACAGCGTGTTTTATCAGGATGGACGTGCAGCTTCAAAACGGTTGCGTGCTCTCATGGATGGTGATCTGTTCGACTTTCCGAAAGACGAGATCGTGCTTCAGGAAGTGGTCGAAATGTTAACTGAGAGCGACGACATCGTTGTCGATTTTTTTGCTGGTTCTTCTACAACAGCGCACTCGGTCATGCTGCAAAACGCGACTGACGGTGGCAACCGAAGATTTGTGATGGTTCAGTTGGATGAGAAGACGAGTGAGAAGTCCGCTGCGTTTCAAGCTGGATTCGAGACCATTCCCGAAGTCAGCCGTGAACGCATCCGTCGCGCCGGGAAAAGTGTGCTGTCTGGGGCATGTCATGATAAGTGGAACCAGGATATAGGCTTCCGCGTCCTTAAAATTGACTCGTCCAATATGTCAGAGGTGTACTACAATCCTGATGCGATTGCGCAAACCGATCTGTTTGCTCAAGTCGAAAATGTTAAAGAAGATCGTACAGAAGAGGATCTGCTGTTCCAGGTCATGTTGGACTGGGGAGTAGATCTTGCACTGCCCATTCGCCATGAAACCATTGCCGGTAAGACAGTTTTCTTTGTCGATGCCGACTCGAATAACTGCCACGGTGCCCTGGTAGCCTGTTTTGATAAAACCGGGGCTGTGAATGAAGCTTTCATCAAAGCGTTAGCGGCTTTTTCACCGCTGCGACTGGTGTTCCGCGATGCGGGCTTTGCCTCTGATGCTGCCAAAATCAACGTGGAGCAGTTGCTTAAGCAGTTAAGCCCCACCACCGATGTTAAGACTATCTAACGGGGTGAGGTGATGAAACTCAAGTTTAAACACCAGGCCTATCAGGCCAACTCGGTTCAGGCTGTCGTTGATTGCTTTAAAGGTCAGCGGCGCGATGACGCGGCGCGCCGGTACAGAATAGATCCCGGCTTGGATGCCAAGGGGCATATTGGTTCAACGGTTGTGGTTGACGAGGGCTTTAAAAACGCGGAATTGCAGTTAACCAGCGATCAGCTTTTGGCTAATATTCAGGCGGTGCAGGCCCGGCAGTATTTACCACAATCCACTAAACTGGTTGCGACTAAAGCAAGCCCGGTTAACCTGGATATCGAAATGGAAACCGGTACCGGTAAAACCTACTGCTATGTGAAAACCATTTTCGAGCTCAACAAGCAGTACGGTTGGAGCAAGTTCATTATTGTTGTGCCCAGTATTGCGATCCGCGAAGGCGTGTATAAGTCGCTGCAAATCACCGCTGAGCATTTCCTTGAGGATTACCACAAAAAAGCCCGCTTCTTTATTTATAACTCCAAGCAATTGCATGAGCTTGAAACCTTCTCATCTGATGGCGGCATCAATGTCATGGTCATCAACGTACAAGCCTTCAACGCCCGGGGAGCCGATGCACGTCGGATCTATGGTCAGGAGCGAACGCTTGCCGATGGTACCAAGGTGCTCGAAGGGCTGGACAGTTTTCAATCGCGAAAGCCCATCGATATCATCAAGGCTAATCGCCCTATTATGATCCTCGATGAGCCGCAGAAGATGGAGGGCACGAAGACCCTAGACTCTTTTGCCGAGTTTAACCCGCTATTTATGCTGCGCTATTCAGCTACGCACAAGACTGAGCATAACAAGGTATTTCGTCTCGACGCGCTGGATGCCTACAACCAGAAGCTGGTAAAGAAAATTGCTGTGCGAGGTATCACAACCAAAGGGCTTGACGGTACCAATGCATACCTCTATTTGGAACAGATAGAGGTTTCAGCGAAAAAAGCACCGGTCGCACGCCTCGAGTTTGAAGTTAGCCTGGCCAGTGGGGGGATAAAACGTGAGGTCCGCAAGGTTAACAAGGGTTACAACTTGTTTGAGCAGTCCAACGGACTTGACCAGTATCAGGGATTCGTTGTCTCAGACATTAACGCGAATACCGATACCATCAGCTTTACCAATGGCATTGAGCTGACCGCCGGTGATGCCTGTGGAGATGTCAGTGAGTCGGCGCTGCGCCGGATGCAGATCCGTGAGGCGGTTAAAGCACACTTTGAGAAAGAGCGTCAGTTGTTTGGGCAAGGCATCAAGGTGTTGAGCTTATTCTTCATAGATGAAGTGGCCAAGTACCGCGATTATTCAGCGGCGGATGAGAAGGGTGAATACGCCCGGATATTCGAAGAAGAATACCTGCAGGAGCGAGACAATCACCTTGGGTTATTTGATGGCGAATATCAGACCTACCTGAAGGAAATTGCGGTTGAGAAAACCCATGATGGTTATTTTTCTATCGACAAAAAGTCAAAACGCTTGGTTGACCCGGTGGTTGGCAAAAAGGCGACAGAAACAGACGACGTTGATGCCTATGACCTGATCCTTAAAAACAAAGAGAGACTGCTGAGTTTTTCTGAACCGACTCGGTTTATCTTCTCCCATTCCGCGTTGCGTGAAGGCTGGGATAACCCGAACGTGTTTGTGATCTGTACCCTTAAGCACAGTGACAACACCATTTCACGCCGCCAGGAAGTGGGCCGGGGTTTACGCTTGGCGGTGAACCAGTTTGGTGACCGCATGGATGACCCTCTACGAGTCCATGATATTAACCGCTTAACGGTTGTGGCGAGTGAGAGCTATAAGGATTTCGTCGCAGCCTTACAAAGAGACATCAGTGATTCGCTTTCTGAAAGACCACAGAAAGCGAATGCGAAATATTTTACAGGTTTGGTGCTGCATACAGAGCAAGGCGATATCAAGATCTCCGAAGAGATGGCCAGAAAGATAGAACGTTATCTGGTTAAGAATGATTACACCGATGAGCAGGACCGAATTACCGATACCTATTTGAAGGCAAAAGAAGAAGGTACCTTGGCACAATTGCCAGAGGAACTGCAGCCGTTTGCCGATCAGATAGTCATTATGTTGGATGCCGTCTATAGTGATAAGCGCTTGCCTGATGTGGGTGATGACCGTAAAGGAAAGATAAACCCGCTCAACAGTAATTTCGATAAAAAGGAGTTCCAAGAGCTCTGGTCAAGAATTAACCATAAAGCTATCTATCAGGTTGAGTTTGATTCAAGTGAACTTGTTAATAAAGCGAGTCGTGCACTGGATGCCAAGCTACGGGTGGAAAAATTGCACTTCAACATTGTTCGGGGTGAACAAGTTGATTCGACGACTGTCGAGCAGCTTAAGGCGGGACAGGGTTTTATGGTTTCAGAGACTGAGCGTGAGGAGTACCAACACTCGGTCCACTCGTCGGTGAAATATGATCTGCTGGGTAAGATAAGTGAGCTGACTAAACTCAAACGCAGTACGGTTGCTGCCATTCTGCAAAAAATAGATCCCACGGTTTTTGCCCAATTCAGGCACAATCCGGAAGATTTTATCAGTAAGGCGGCGCTGCTCATTAATGAGCAAAAGGCGACTATGGTCGTTGAGCATCTGACCTATGATCTGCTGGAAGAAAGGTTTGATACCTCAATCTTTACCGCTGGTCAGGTCAAGCAAGACTTCACAAATGCAGGTAATCCACTGAAAAAGCATATCTATGACTACCTGGTGACTGATTCAGAGGTTGAGCGGAAGTTTGTGTTTGGTGATACCAAATCAGATGAGCAAGGTGGATTGGAGCTGGCAAAAGAGGTCAGTGTCTACGCCAAGTTACCCAAAGGTTTCTTTATTCCGACTCCGGTTGGTAACTATAACCCGGATTGGGCCATCGCATTCGAAGAGGGGGCTGTGAAACATGTCTACTTCGTTGCGGAAACGAAAGGGTCCATGGCATCACTCCAGCTCAAGGGCATGGAGGAGGCAAAAATTGAATGTGCTCAGCGTTTTTTCAACAAGCTTAATGCTGAAATTGCCTCCAAAAATGTTTCTTACAGCGTTGTGGACAACTTTAAGAGCTTGATGGACTTAGTTCGCTGACAGAGATTAGGTGCGACGTTATCTGATGCATCATGCTTGAAGGTGAGAGCGACTCGGTTTGAATGTGGTGCAACCAGTCAACCAACCCGAGTCGCTCTCACCTGCAGGCCTCCAGAGCGAAACCCATGGCAATGCTGTTCATGACTTCTTGTTGAGGTGCCAATCGGTCTTTTTGCATACGACAGGTGCCTTTCAGTTAAGAGACGTTTTTTATTTGTTTTAGTCGCGGGGGCCCTCATTGCAACGGCCTGACGCTATGCGATCTGGTTAATATTAAAAGGAATTTACGTTGGAAGTAGAGATTTGGGACGGCGGTCTTCAAGAACACGAAGTTCAGGCAATTGAAAAAATTAAAAGTGTATTTTCGGGCAATTATTCTCAGCTGGCAAAGGAACGTGCCGGGGGCTCACTTGGCGATCAACTGCAAAACCTTGGGTTTGTAAAGGACCCGCGCAAAGGAAATGGCAGCAATGGAATGTTCCCTTGGAAGGGTTACGCAGGATTTCGTTTTGTTGAGGCGAAAAAAGAAGGTGAATTCGATTTAGTTATTGTCACCCACTGCAATGTCATCATCGTTGAGTTGAAAAACTGGAACCATCAGCCGGTGACGCAACGAGGTGATACTTGGTACAAAGGTGAGCAAAATATGGGACGCTCGCCGGTCAGTGTGACCCGTGGCAAAAAGTTCATGCTCGACAAAAAGTTGAAGCGTCTTGCTAATCAATTTACAAACAAAGGTTACCCTCCTCATGTGCATTTCTTCGTTGTGATGACTGGGAATGCCGATTTTAGTCAGTTGCCAGCGGATCAGCTCCTTCATACTGTCTCATTGAACGATTTCCTTAAATTTGCTGATCGAAATATTTTTAATAACCAATTCAGGCCACACCCTAACGCACAGAATTTGAATAAAGATTTCCCAATCTTCGATACGTTATTCTTAGGTGTTCAAACTGCACCCAAAGCGCTCAGAGTAGATGGCTATGAAGCCAAGGAAAAGATTTTCGATCATCCAAAAAATGTTTATCGGGAGTACCTTGCAAAGTCTGAGATATCGTCCGGCTCAGAAGTATTACTGCGTGTCTGGAACTTCAAGAATGTCCCTGGAAGTAAAGGATATACGCCAGAAGGAAGAGTTGAGATTGTTTCACGGGAACGTGAAGTATTGCACTATATCAATCACCAGAACAGGGACCTTTACAACCACTGCTTGCGGTCGCTGACAAGCGTCCAAAAAGATGCGGTTACCTCAGAATACTGTGAAGTATACGAACTTCCACCTGGTCATGTCCGCTTTAACGAGTTCATCGGAAAATATGGTAATGCATTTTCTGACTTGGACCGCTTAAACATCACTAAGCTTTTGATTGCCAAGTTTGGTGATCTGCATGAGATGAAAATCGCTCACAGAGATATTGCGGATCACAGTCTTTGGCTTTCTCCTTCAAAAGAAGTCGCGCTTTCAAACTTTATTTCGGCGTACCACCAACCTATCGGCACCGTTGGCGATTATCGTAAAAGTCTTTCTGTTGGCGCTGTTGAAGCACTAGACATGCTTGACCAGACCGATTTGACGCCCTTTCAGCAGGATGTTCATACCTTGGGGCTTGTTGCATGGCACTTGCTGAGTGCAAAGCGCATGTCTCCCAAGAGCTTAGAAACTGTTCAGGAGGATATGCTAAACAGTGATAGATGGTACTCTGAAGTTTTGCTGGATGCTGTTGCTGCTAGATTCATGTCTGCAACAGAGTTATTTGATGCGTTGAAGCAAGCAGAACCAGAAAGCGACGCTTTTCCAACGTTTGATGACGCAGAGCTTGACCCCTATAGACATCCCATCAACCACTCGCGTCAGTATCGCGAAGATGATGATTTTTTAGTCGAAACTGGCGAAAAGGAAGTCTACGTATCTGACGGAAGACTTGTAAAGGCATGGTTGAATGTTGGTGGGCAGGGAGAACACCCGACAACAAACTTCCTGGTTCTAAAGTTTCTCAAGCTTTTGGACAAGTTATCCTCAGTCAAACCGACATACCTGCCGCAAATCCGTGAGTATGGTATTGCGTCTAAGTCCTCGAGTCTGTACCTGGTCACAGATCAAATTCAAGGAGAAACTTGGGATAAAGCGCAAATTGCTGATGATGAAAAAATTGAAACAATTAGTAAGTTTGTTGCGGCAGTAGAGCATTTACACGGCCTTGGAATATCTCATGGTGATATCCATCCAGGTAATGTGATGCTTGAGACTGAAAACCGCTCGCTTTACTTGGTCGATATTCCAGATTTCTCACTGTCAGGCGAGGATAAAAAAAATCACCTTTACAGCCCCGAATATATTGATGGATGCACTTCTTTTGAGCGTGATAATTATGCCGTGATGAAGATGTCTTGTGAGTTGTTAGGCCTGGAATGGGGGCACGAGTCAGAAACTTATCCAGCTTTGGCGACGGCAATTAGGGCTGAATTGGAGGACTTTCAATTTGGTTTCAGGGGATTGGGTCGCTTTAAGAAGGCGATCTCTAGTGGCATAGGTTCATCAGAGCAATCAATAATAGAGATTACAGTAAGCCTTGCCGATGAAGCTATCACTCTCTTACCTGATAATGGACACCTTTACGTCAAAGTTGAGCCAAGTAAGAAGAATCCAAATGAAGTCAAAGTGACCTTTTCGGGGATCGGTGGTAGTTTTTCCGCATTTTACTGTAAAAAGCAGAGAGTGCTGCAAGTTGGGTTAAAGCCATGGCCACGTACATCGATTCGAAAACAGGATATTGATGAAAGCCAGTTTGAAATTGATACGGGAATAAAGATCATTCCCGGTCGGCCTCAAGATATGTCTGCTTTAACCAAGCTGCTGAATGAGCAAGAGTCGTTTGCTCGTGCGATTGAACTGGCTACTGTACAGGTAGAAAAGTTAGAACCTGAATACGAGCAAGAACAACCAGAAGAGCAGCAACAAGATGACATGACGACTCAGCTAAAGGAAGCTTTCGCAAGGCTAGACCAACAAGCTTTGGAACCTTTTTCGGCAAAAAGGCTAGAAATTCCGACAACGAAACTCTGGCGATCAATTTTGGATACTGAAACAGAATCGTATCCCAATATTGAAGTGAGTGGCGAAATTGTTCCCGTTACAGACGCTAAAGGCGAATTGTTGGTCCCCTACTCAGCGGATGTAGACCCTCTCGGTGGATTCAGCAGTAGCGATGAAGTCCAAGCATTAGTCGTTGATCAAGAAGGGGCAGAGCGAGTCATTGGCGAAGTATCACTCAAGAAATCTGCTCTAAATGAGATCCGTCTGGTTAAAACCCGCCAAGCAGCTTACGCGTTGTCTGAGTCAGATATTGTGTTCTTTCGTACCAAGCAGGATCGGGCATCGTACCAGAAGCGCAAAAGAGCTTTGGAGCGACTGCTCGACCGTGAAGGTGTAATGCCTGATTTGATAGATCTTTTCGATCCCTCTTGCGAAACGACTGCACAAAATTACGGTATCACCTTAAGCGATGCAGATTTCTCGAGGTATGACCGAGAGGACCAACACGGAAATAGGATTAGTTTGAATGAGCAGCAACGGGACGCTTTTGCCAAACTGGTCAATAATGGCCCACTCTCTTTATTACAAGGACCGCCAGGGACTGGTAAAACAGAGTTTATTGCCGCATTTGTGCACTATTTGGTAGAAAAGCAGAACACCAAACGAATTTTGCTTGTTAGCCAGTCACATGAAGCCGTGAATACTGCGGCAGAGCGGATCAGAAAGCATTGTGCTCGCCTGAATACACCTTTGGAAGTTGTTAGATTTAGTAACCGCGAAGGCGCTGTATCGCCAGGGCTGAAAGACGTTTACTCAAATGCGATTACAACGGAGAAGCGTGAACTGTTCAATGCTGAAAGTAAGTACCGAGTTGAAGCCTTGAGCGATGCGATTGGTCTGGAACCAGAGTTTATCTCAAGTGTTGTGTTAGCAGAGCTCAAGCTTTTTAAGCAAATTGACCATCTAGAGTCATTACTATATCAAGTCAATGACTTGGTTGATGAGACGGACAGAAAAAAGTTGAAGGATGTTGCAATAGAACTCGACTCTTCTATCCGCTCCAAACTGAGTTCAGTGTATGGCATTAGCTTAGATTCTGAAGCTAAGGTCTCTGATGCCAAAGACTTACTGATTTCCAAGCTATGTACCGATTATGGGGTAAGGCCTGATGAGGCTCGTCGTGTCAAAGCGATAGCAAAAATATCAAGGGATATGCAGGATGCCTTGTCGGGAGAGCGAGTTAACATTGATGAGTTTTATGCACGCTCCAGACAGCTGGTGGTTGGCACATGTGTTGGTATTGGGCAGGGGCACATTGGTATACAGGACAACATTTATGACTGGGTTATCATTGATGAAGCTGCGCGTTCAATTGCGAGTGAATTAGCCATCGCGATGCAGTCTGCTAGACGCATTCTGTTGGTGGGAGATCATCTGCAGCTTCCTCCGTTATATTCCGATGCACATAAAGCTGCGTTGGCAAGGAAATTAGGCATAAACAATTCTAGAACAGAGATTGATGAAGTATTACAAAGTGATTTTGCTCGTGCGTTTAACTCTGTTTATGGTAGACAGGCCAGCGCAGCGTTGCTGACGCAGTACCGTATGGCTCCGCCAATTGGTGATTTGGTATCCAAGACCTTTTATGACGGAAAACTGCGAAATGGGGCGCGAGTTGTACCAGATGTCTATAAGAATGCGCCACAAGCCATTCGCAGTGTCGTGACCTGGCTTGACACATCTAGCTTGGGGCAGCGGTCGCATCATTCAGAAGACCGCGGGATGAGTATCTACAACCGCTGCGAAGCTGATCAAATTATTAATGTGCTCAAACAGGTATCGGAGAATACTGAGCTCGTCGCTGAACTCTTAAAGCTAATACATAAGGATGAAGCTGCAATCGGTGTAATTTGCATGTATGCCGAACAAAAAAGGCTAATACGTCAAAAATTCAATCAAGAAATTTGGAGTGATGGCTTTAAGGATCTTGTCAAAATTGACACAGTTGATAGTTACCAAGGAAAGGAAAACAGAATAATTATCTTGTCATTGACACGGTCTGATAAGCGACATTCTCCAGGCTTCCTGCGAGCACCAAATCGAATTAACGTTGCCATGTCTCGAGCCATGGACCGTCTGCTAATAGTTGGTAATGCGGACCTATGGAAGGGTGTTAACAAGGAACTTCCGTTAGGTTCCGTTATACGCTATATGAATGAAGGTGGTCAGCAAGCTGGGTACAAGTTTATTGCAGTTAAGCAGGGAGGTAACTGAAATGAGTCTGGAAAATGCTTTTACTTATCATGAGGTTGACTTTTTACTTCCAGCTCAAAGGTTTAATATTCAGTTCTCATATATTTCGCAAAAAGGGTTGCCTTTTATAAGAGAGTTTGTGCTGAGGCTTATACATGTTGCTCCAATGAGTAAGTCACATGTGGCAACCTATTTTGGACTGAGTCGGCTTGAGACTGAAGAAGCTATCTCTGATCTTGTTCAGCGCGGAGAGTTGGAACTGTCGCTGGAAGGCAGACTTGCTTTGACTGAAAAATCAAAAGGTTACTTTTCTGATGTCGGTGAAATCCCATTGCTTTCTACCATACAGGATAGTGGCGCCTCGTTATCATTTGATTTAGCGACGTTCAGCTGTTTTAGTAATCAGAATATTCAGGATAAGTGGAAAGCAGGTATATTTCTGAAAATTGACGATAGTACGGTATCTCAAAGCGAAAAGCTGGTGGAGAAGCACTTTCAGCATCAGTTTAACCAGATTCTTGATAAAGACTATCTACCTAACCTATTGACGCTGGCGGGCAATCAACGTCCTTCTGTATATACTGTGAACTCGGTCAATAAGCTGCGCCAGCTACCGTTGCGTTTGAAATCAAAATTTCAGATGGACAACGATGGCAAAGCTGTCGAACGTGAAGACTTTGACGAGCTAAATAGCTCTGAGTATGTTCATGAGTTGGTGACTATAGAGTTATCTCGTTTATCAAGACCTGATAATATGATGAGCCTTTTTAAGGCAATGGTCACACTCGGTGATGAAGACACCTTGAAGGTATTTGATAGCAAGACAAACCTTGTCAATCCTAACTTTGTTAAGGATTTGAGGATGTTGGAAGAGCATAACAAATCAGCAAGAGTAACCTTGTTAGGTCCTATTTATTCGACAAGCAACTGGGATAAATTCCAGAAGACACTGGCATCGATCCTTGCAAAACGAATCAAGGCAAAAGTAGATACTGGCGGTACTCGATTTCGTTGGATTGCGCCTTCAGATCCATACTGGGCAAAGAGTGAAGGTTTCACTTCTTGCTTAAGTGATTTTGGCAACAAGTCGAGTACAAAACTCAAAAGCCTTTATAAGCCGACCCTGTATTTACCAATATCCGATGAAGGGAATTACCGTGCAGCTAGGCAATGGGAGACAGAAATCGGCCAGTTTAATGGTGATATTAAAGGGCTGGTTGAAGGCTTCTTGGATGGTAATGTCGAGATTCTCCATCTAGAAGATGAATTGGTAGCGGTTATTTATCATTTTACTCAACCAAAATCTTTACCTGTAACCATGCCATTGGGATTTATCTCAACTGACCCAGATACAGTTGCTAGAATTGGAAAACTAGTAGTCGATTATATTGGAGGCAGTTCTTCGTTTGATAAGCCAAATGACTGCGGTCTAATTTCGTTGATAGCTAAGAGAAAACAAAAGTAGTGCAATATGATCATTTGGCGCAATAGTAGTTGCGCCAAGATCTTAAGGGATTTTATTGATTACACAGCCTTCACTGTATATTGAATGCAAAGTTGTCTTTTTGTAGCTTGAAATTTAAGTAATCTGTCAACTTAGAAACAATATTTTAGTAGAGATACCAAGGCACGGAGTGAGGCCTTGGTATCTCTATAATCTACGATGCAGCGAAAAACTCAACCAACTCGACGAAACGAAACCGACAAACTTCCCTGTGAAGCTTCTTCAATGCGCTTGCTCCACCATTCCATCATGGAGCGGCGGCGCTCTAGGTAGTCGGTGCGGTTGTAGGCTGCGCGAACCTGGTTGGCATCAACGTGGGCGAGGGCGGCTTCGATAAGGTCTGGCTCAAATCCTTGGGCGTTGAGGGTGGTACTGGCCAGTGCCCGGAGCCCGTGGCTGACCAGTTTGTCTTTAAAGCCCATGCGCTTGATGGCCATGTTGGCCGTTTGTGTATGGCTATGGGACTTGGGATCTTTGTCTGACGGAAAGATGTATTCCCTGTGGCCACTGATTGGCCTCATGGCTTCCAGAATACCCAGCATTTGTGGTGTAAGAGGGATAGTGTGCTCGCGTCGCCGTTTCATCTTCTCTGCAGGAATAGTCCACACCTTCTTTTCCAGATCCAACTCTTCCCATCTGGCCGTTGCTGCCTCTGAAGGGCGTGTCATGGTGTGCAGTTGCCACTCGATTAATGCGCGTGTAGTGATTTTAATCGAGGCCTGTGCCACGGTTTTAATGAAGTCAGGCAGCTCACTGGGGTCGATCGTGGCCATGTTCTGCTTTTTCGGTTTTTTGAACGCAGCCCGGATCCCTGAGAGCGGGTTGGAATGCACATAACCGCAGTTGACGGCGTAGGTCATGATTTCATTCAGGCGTTGATTAAGACGCTTGACGGTTTCCAGGTTACCTTTGGCCTCGAGTGGGCGAAAGAGGGCGATGACTTTGGGCGCTGTGATGTCTGCAAGAGGTGAGTTGCCTATGGATGGGAAGACGTAGCGCTCCAACGAGCGCCAAATGTCGGTGGCATAGTCCGCTGTCACGTCGTGCTTTTTCACTTCGAGCCATTCGGCTGCAATCTTTTCCAATATGTACTCGGATTGCTGCTTGCGCTCTTCAAGCTTGGCTTCTCGGTGAGATTTGGGATCTATGTCCATGGCAAGCAGCTCACGCTGCTCCATTGCGAGTTTGCGGGCTTGGGCCAACGACACGGCCGGGTAACGACCTAAGCCGATGTTAACGCGCTTTTTTGTGACCGGATGGTAGTAGTTGAAATTCCACTGTTTTGTGCCGTTCACACGCAATCTGAGCTGCAGACCTTCACCGTCTGATATGACTTGGTCTTTCTCGCCTGGCTTTAAGTTTTTGATTTTAGCGTCATTTAACTGGCCCATAAACACCTCGCACCGAGTTTGGTATTCCAGAAATGTACGACACTTTGCTCTGGAATACCAACTGGTATACCAATTGCCTAAGATGTGGTGAGATGTCTTGAGATTTTGTGAGACACTAAGTTATTGATTTATATATATTTCAGGCAAGAAAAAAGACGTCCTGGGACGTCTTTTTTCAGAGGTTTGGTGGAGGCGGCGGGACTTGAACCCGCGTCCGAAAAACCTACGCTCAAGGCGCTACATGCTTAGTCTCTCTTTTATTTAACCGCTCGAACTCCGAAAGACAGGATTTCTAACGGTGAGCCTGGAACTGTTTCGCGGTTCACCCCCAGACAAGGTTCCCTCGCTAGCACGATGTAAGGTGACCATCATATCCACTGCCCATGTGCGAGACCTGTGGTAGATGGCTGGTGCTAATTAAGCAGCCAGAGCGTAGTTATCGTCGTTTGCAACTATAACTTTGCGGCTTTTTACGAGGCCAACCGCCCCTCGGCATGCTCCCGGAGTTTCGCGAATCCCGTCGAATCCAGAATCGCCCCCAAGATGATTTGATTGTACTCCCATGGGGCCCTGAACACCAAGGCTTAATTTGGCAGTGACAATCAACTGTCTGTTTTACGTTCGAAAACAGGCAGCTTATTTGTTTTTCATCACCCGTGCTTTTTCAATGGCCCAGTCGCGCTGCTTGATATCATCACGCTTGTCGTGGGCTTTCTTGCCCTTACCCAGACCAATTTCCACCTTGACCCAGGCGCCTTTCCGCCAGTACATGGAGATAGGCACGATGGCGTAGCCCTGGCGTTCAACCAAACCGGCCAGGCGATCCAGCTCGCGCCGGTTAAGCAGCAGCTTGCGCGGGCGTGTAGGGTCGCAGACCACGTGCGTGGAGGCGGCGTGCAGTGGGGTGATATGGCAGTGGTGCAAGTAGGCTTCACCGTTTTTCAGCATCACGTAACTGTCTGAGATGTTGATTTTTCCGGCGCGGATAGACTTCACTTCCCATCCCATCAGGGACAGGCCTGCCTCGAATTTTTCATCGAACTTGTATTCGAATGTCGCACGCTTATTGCGGGCGATGGTAGCCGGCTGAGCGGCTTTTTTTGCGTTTTTCTTTACCATAGGCCGGCTATTATAGCGTGGGGCCTGCAATTTGGAATTGACCACTGGTGAATATTTACATGTTTTGCCAAGCGAATGTTTTTATTGGTGAGTTTTTGTTCGTTTTGGCGGTTGCTGCGTTTAAGGCAAGCCGTGTTACAATCTGCGGCTATCTAATTTCAAGAGTTTGAATACACACGAATGCCTAAGGTTACCCGAAGTGCACTGGTCAGATTCAGTGCCCGGCAGATGTACGATCTGGTCAATGATGTTGAGTCTTACAAGGAGTTTTTGCCGGGCTGCGTCGGCGGCAAGGTGATTTCATTTGATGGACAAACCATGGTGGCCTCGGTGGATGTGGCTAAGGCGGGTATCGCCAAAACCTTTACCACCCGCAATCAGGTGATCCCGGCAAAGCAAATATCCCTGAAGCTGGAGAACGGCCCGTTTCGGCATCTGATTGGCGAGTGGCGCTTCACCGAGCTTGCCGAAGATGCATGCAAGGTGGATTTTGAGTTGGACTTTGAATTTTCCAGCGGCCTTGCTGACTTTGCTTTTGGTAAAGTATTCAAAGAATTGGCTTCTTCTATGGTGACGGCCTTTACCAACAGGGCCAAGGTGATTTATGGCCAGTGAAACAGAAAAATTCGGGGTGGATGTGGTCTATGCCTTACCCCATAAGCAAAAAGTTATCCATGTGATGGTGTCTCCGGGAACCACCTTTATTGAGGCTGTCCGTCAAAGCAATATCTGTAGTTTTTTCCCAGAGATAGACCTGGACTCGGTAAAGCTTGGCAGCTTCAGCCGCTTGGTTAAACATGATGATGAATTGCAACCTGGAAACCGCGTTGAGATATACCGCCCCTTGATTGCCGATCCCAAAGATGTGAGACGGCAGCGAGCGGAAAAGGCCAAAGATGAGGGGCGTGCCAGTAAGGTGACGGGTGGTAAAATCCAATCCTGAAAGTGTATTGTTGAGTCACTCCCATTACTGACATAAGTAACAGGATGGCCGGAGCAGGCAGCTGCCACCATGGCATTGAACGATTCCCCCAATAACAAAGCGCCTGCAGGCGCTTTGTTATTGGGGGAATCACTTCGAATCAGAATTTGCGAATCGCTCTGGGATCGTTTTCTTTGCCTTCTTCCACCAAGGGCTTTTCGTCGCCGCGTTGCTCAGGTACCAAGGGCACTGTTTCGGCCGCATTCACGGTTGGCAGTTTGCTCTGTTCCAATGGCGTATTAAATTCGCTGGAAAGCTCATAATCACCTGTTACTTTAACCAGCTGATTATTTCTGAAATACAGCACTAATTCTTTGTGGATGATGCTGGCATCACGACCGCTTTTGAAGTGGTACACATAGTACCAGGTGTCGTCGGCGAAGCTGTCTCTTAGCACGGGACGGCCCAGCACATACTCGGCCTGCTCCTTGGTCATCTCGATTCTGAGTTTTTCAACCTGCTGCGGCTCCATGTAGTTGCCCTGTGGAATATCGGGCTTATACACCAGCCAATCAAAAACACTGCAGCCAGAGAGAGACAGTGAGAGGGCTGCGGCCCCCAGCAGGGTAAGACTTTGCTTCTTATTCAACATCGTGAGTGCTTATTCCTTAAAAACTGCGGGCCATCATACCCAAGGCTGGGTCAAACTGACAAGGGCGGCTGCCGAAAACCCATCATTTGCCGGAATTTGACCATGGTTGCGTCAGAAGGTTCGCTGGTTTCTATCTTGTTATCACTCATACTTAGGATTGATAAGCTCTGAATTAAATGGGCTAGTTAAGCGTGTTCTTAAAAAAGAATTGAATATCAATAGAGTTAGCTCAAGGATTTACCGCGAAAAAGAGTGCGCTGCGTATTGCAATGCGCATGGAAAGTTATAAAAATGTGACTTTTGAGCAGGAACTCGGAGTGGGTCTTGGGTAGTTTGGTCTGTGTGGGCACAGGGATTGGGTTGGCTGGGCAGATCAGCGTCCGGGCCAAGAGTCACATCATCCATGCTGAACTGGTATTCAGCCTGCTGCCGGATGGTTTTGCTCAACAGTATCTCGCAGAACTCAATCCCAACATCGTCAATCTGCAGCAATTTTATGCTCAGGGGGATGAGGTAAAAAGCAGGCGCTTAACCTACGAGCAAATGACGAATGCCATGCTGGCCGCGGTGCGCGCCGGTAAAAGAGTAGTGGGGGCATTTTATGGCCACCCAGGGGTGTTTGCCTGTGTCCCTCATATGGCCATCCGTCGTGCCCGCAGTGAAGGATTTGATGCCTGGATGGAGCCTGGTATTTCGGCGGAAGATTGCCTGTGGGCCGACCTCGGGATTGACCCCGGACAAAGTGGCCACCAGAGTATGGAAGCCAGCCAGTTTTTGTTTTACCAACATGTGCCCAACCCATGTTGTCATTTGTTGCTTTGGCAAATCGCCCTCGCCGGTGAACACACGCTGACCAAGTTTCATACCAGCTCAGACCGATTGCAGGTCTTGGTGGAGCATCTGATGCAGTGGTATCCGCCAGAGCATGAAGTTGTGCTGTATGAGGCAGCATTTTTGCCGGTGCATGCGCCCAGTGTTCACAGAGTCATGCTCAAAGCGTTACCCGGCGCACCAATGAGCCCTGCAACAACCCTGTTGGTGCCGCCTGCCAGGCGGCTTGAATACAATCTTGAGGTGTTGGCCCGACTTGGGCTGAGCCCGGAGGATCTTGCCTGAGTTGGCAAGTGCTTTTGCGACAAAACAACAACAGCGGAAAATAAGGAGAACCAGGTGTCAAAACTGACAGATTTTTTAAAGCAGCTTGGGGAAGATGCTGCCCTGCTGGAGGCATACAAGAAGGACCCCGAAGGCGTGATGCGCCAGCATGGCCTGAGTGAAGATGAAATTCAGGCCATCATGAGTGGTGATAAAGCCAAACTCAAGGCGTTTGGCGGCGAAGAGCAATACCAGTCCCTGGTTGTGATTTATAACGGGAATGATGCCTAAATGACCTGTTACCGTGCTGCAATGGTGTTTGCGCTTTGGTTACTGCTGCCCTGGTTCGCCATGGCAGATGGTGACTATCGAGCAATGCTGAATGAGCTTATTAACATGCAGCACGGTCCTTCCGAGAGAAAAAGTGAGCTCATTGATACCTTAAAGACCGCCGAAAAGGCGCTCGACGCCGAAGAATTCGGTCAGCTGAAAATGATCTTGGGCAGGGAACATTTGTATGAGGGGGCTTATCAAGCCGGGGTGAATGACCTCAAGGTGGCGGAGTCACAACTGTTCTCATCCAGACATTTGCATCTGGTTTATGGCTACCTTGCCACAGGTTATCAGCTGCTCGGTGATTATGAATCGTCCCTGCGTTATTTAAAGCTTGGGCTTGAACTGGTAAAGACAGTTTCAGACAAGGATGTACAGCGCAATGCCTATATCCGGGCGGCGAGTCTCTTCTATCAGCTTGGTTTTTATGAAGAGGTCGGGCTTTATGCCCAGAGGGCGCTGCAGCTGGCTGATGATGCCAATACCAAGGATATCTGTTACGCCAATCTCTATATCGCCGCTTATATCCAGGAGTCGGGCGAGCTGGCCCGTGCCTCGGAGGCATTCCAGCGTACCGGAGATTATTGTCAGGAGCATGGCTGGCGCCTCATCAATGTAATGACCATCAAGTCCCGTGGGCTTATCAGCCATGAGTCAAACCTGATTGACGATGCTATCGCCTTGATGCAGCAGGCCCTGGCGGAGTACCGCATCCTTGGTTTCCAGCTTGAGATTGCCAGTACCCAAAGCGCATTGGCAAAGGCCTATCTCGATATTGGTGATTGGGAAAAGGCAGAGGCGGCAGCCGTTGAAGTCATCGACAGTAAAGCTGCCGACAATAAGGCGCTGAAAGACGCCTGGTATGTGATGGCAACATTGAAAGCCCGTGACAACGATTTTGTGACTGCCTATGAAGCGCAAAAACGTGAAAACGAATATGCCAATCAATTACTGAACGAAATCAAGGCCCGGGAAATGGCCTACCAGGCTGCCAAGTTTAATTTTGCAGAGCAGCAACGGGAAATTGCCTTGCTGAACAGTGAAAGAGACAGCTATCTGGTCAGGCAGGAAACCATATCTAGGGAGCATTCCGGCTCATTGATGATTTCTACCGTGCTTGCCGGGATCACCTTGTTTCTATCTGTGTTTCTGGCAACCGGTTTGTCTCAGCGTAACAAATACATGCGCCTTGCTCAGCGAGACGGGCTGACCGGAACCTATAATCGCGCCACGGGGCAGGAGAAAGGCGAAAATGCCCTGATTGGCTGCATGGCGAGAGGCGAGCTCACTGCTGTTGTCTTGCTGGATTTGGATAACTTTAAGCGGATCAATGACGAGTTCGGCCATGCCACAGGTGACTGGACGCTCAAAAAGGTCGTGGAAGTGATTCGGCCTCAGTTGGCCGACGACCATATTCTTTGCCGTTTTGGCGGAGAGGAATTTATGGTGGTATTGCCCGGGCTATCCGGTGCTCAGGCGGCACAAGTGGCTGACCGTTGCCGGGAGGCCATTGCCGGGGTAAACACCCATTATTCAGGACATAGCTTTAAACTGACGGCCAGCTTCGGGGTTACAGAGTGGCAGAATGGTGATTTAAGTCTCGACCCCATGATTAAAAGGGCCGATTTGGCCCTGTACCGGGCCAAGCACCTGGGGCGCAACCGCGTCGTCAGCTATGGCTTTGCTGAGCTTGAGGGCGACAACACCCAGGCACACTCTGCCACTCACGAAAAAACGGCATCACAAACCAGTCCCCAAATGCCCTCGCAAACAGCAATGGTGTCAGATGTAAATGCCGACGATACCTCTTCAGCGGTGAGTGCTGCGTTTACTGGCTCTCCTGCCCAAACCAAGGTCAACCTGGAGTCGCCTGACAAGGTCGCCACCCCCTGACGATGGCTCCCAGGAAACGACGTACCAAGGTTTACTCTCGTCAAAGGCGTCTGCTTACCGGCGAGGCTTAATATCCAGCATTTTACTTATCCTCAAAGCCGTATACCGACACCTTAATCCGTCGATAATGAAAGACTCCGGCTCAACAGACCCTGTAAGCTGACTGTCACAGACATGCACTGGGCTTGCCCCTGACGCCATTGCTATGCGAGCTGGCAGAGGTGTCTATTAGGGTTTGCGACCACACCGCTTTCGTTCTGACATCCCCACCTTTTCCCCGCTGACTCAGCACTGTGCTTATCTGCTTTGAGCTACTCGATGCTGCTGAGTTGCTCAAGTTAAGACTGCAAGCACGAATAAAGGCCGTTGCGACTCAAATTAGACTGGACTGGCGTCTAAATGCCCGGTGGCCGTACATGGGGGCAGTGGGACATTGACTTTTCAGGCTCAGGCTTCGGCGGAGTTGGATTTGTCTTTGCTTATCCTCCAGTTGGGCGTCCATTTAACTTGAGAAAGCCTGAGAAAGGCGCTGCACTGAGTTTAAAGCGCCATTTTTCTTTGCTTTAAGCAGTTGTTCCTATATCACGCCATTCATTCTTCCCTGTCATCTTGCTTTTACCCGCTCCTGGGCTCAATTCTGGTTCACAGGAGCAAACCAAGGGCCTTTATGGCACTAATCAGCTTGTTTTTTGCAAAAAAATTTAAAAATTTTGAATTTTTTCATGACTAAACCAATTGTTGCCAGCTTGTTGATCGGGTGACGCAAGTCTGAAATCAGGATGCGTTATCAGCCAGTGAGATTGCGTTTACGTAAACGTAACATTAAAACGTGTGTTTGAATTACTGTTGGGTGGGTTTTGATTTAAGTGTTTGTAAATATTGATTTATTTTTGTTTACGCAGAGGGCAGTTCGAAACATTTTATATGGTTACGACCAAAGTCAAACGGCTATTTTGCAGTAAATAAAGATATACACAATGAAATTTAATTACCTAATTAACTACATGTTGTGGGGCGTGGTATTTTGGTAAGACAAATTTCTCACTCACTAACGTTTATGATATCTTTGTTTGTAAAAATGACAATAAAAACATAGCTATGTGGTGGTTTTTTGTTTTTGGTCTTACCAATTTCGCTCTGTGGTTTTGCTCGCTATTTCATCGGTTATGCGACTTTTTGACTGTTGCAATTACAAATGTTTGTCGCTAATTTTTGGTTCGAAACGAACATTTGACGGTTTTTGCTGGCTTGTAATGACGTAAGAATACGCACAGAACAAATCCGCAAGCCGGGAAGAAACCGACAATCGGGGATATCACCATGACAGAGCAAATTATGGAGCAGCCACAGACTCTGACCGGGCTCAAGCTGGCAGGTCATCATATTCAAGGCCAGGAAGAGGTTTTTACCGAGGGCGCGATGTCGCTGCTCGAGTCCTTGTGTACCAGGTTTGCCGGCGACGTGGATGTCTTGCTGGAGAAGCGTAAAGGTCGTCAGGTACGCATCGATAAAGGTGAACTGCCTGATTTCCTGCCGGAGACCCGTGCCATTCGCGATGGCAAGTGGACAATTCGGGGGATACCAACCGATTTGCAAGACCGCCGGGTGGAGATCACAGGTCCCGTGGACCGCAAAATGATCATCAACGCCCTGAATGCAGATGTGAAAGTCTTTATGGCGGACTTTGAAGATTCGTTGGCACCCAGCTGGGAAAAGGTGGTTCAGGGGCAAATCAATCTGCGCGATGCGGTGCGTGGAACCATTGAATACACAGCGCCCGACACGGGTAAAGAATACCGTTTGAACGATAACCCAGCGGTGTTGATTGCCAGGGTGCGCGGTTTGCACCTGAAAGAAAAGCATGTGGAATTTAACGGACAATCGATTCCCGGAGCCCTGTTTGATTTCTGCTTCTACTTTTACCACAACTACCGCCAGTTACTGAGTAAAGGCAGTGGGCCGTACTTTTACATTCCCAAGCTTGAGAGCCATCTTGAAGCGCGCTGGTGGGCCAAGGTATTTGCCTTTACTGAAGAGCGTTTCTGTCTCGAGCCAGGCACCATCAAGTGTACCTGTCTGATTGAAACCCTGCCGGCCGTGTTTGAGATGGACGAAATCCTCTATGAACTGCGCTCAAATATTGTCGCGCTCAACTGTGGTCGCTGGGACTACATCTTCAGCTACATCAAAACGTTAAAGCACCACAGTGATCGCGTGCTGCCCGACAGACAGCAGGTCACCATGGATAAACCTTTCCTCAGCGCCTATTCGCGTCTGCTTATCAAAACCTGTCACAAGCGGGGCGCTCTGGCCATGGGCGGGATGGCGGCTTTCATTCCTGCCAAAGATGCCGAGGCCAATCGTTTGGTACTTGAGCGGGTATGCAAAGACAAGGAACTGGAAGCCCGTAACGGCCATGACGGCACCTGGGTGGCCCATCCCGGTCTGGCTAAAACGGCCATGGCAGTGTTTAACCAGTTCATCGGCGATGACCATTGCAATCAGCTGCACATTACCCGTGACGTGGATGCACCGATTTTGGCCAGTGAGCTGCTGGCGCCCTGCGAAGGTGAGCGCACCGAGCATGGCATGCGACTCAATATCCGCATTGCGCTGCAATACATCGAAGCCTGGATCAGTGGCAATGGTTGTGTCCCCATTTACGGGCTTATGGAAGATGCGGCGACGGCGGAAATTTCCCGCGCCTCTATCTGGCAATGGATCCACCATCAAAAGCACCTGTCCAACGGTAAGCTGGTAACCAAGGCCTTGCTGAAGGAAATGCTGGTGGAGGAGCTTGCCAACGTCAAAGAAGAAGTGGGCAGCGAGCGCTTTACCCATGGCAAGTTTACTCAGGCTGCTGTGCTGCTGGAGGAAATCACCACCGCCGACGAGCTGGTCGACTTCCTCACGCTGCCAGGCTATGAGCTGCTGACCAAACAAGAACACTGATAACTACCTGAATATAAGAACATCTTACCCGCCACACGCGTGGCGGGCAGACCCTAACACCCCAAAGGAGAGTCACCATGAGCAAGTACATCAGCCGCCAGGAACAAATTGACGCACTGAAAAAGGACTGGGCCGAAAACCCACGCTGGAAAGGGGTGCGCCGTCCCTACACTGCCGAAGAAGTGGTTTCACTGCGCGGCTCCTTCGTACCAGAGAATACAGTTGCCCAGCGCGGAGCCGCCAAACTGTGGGAGCTGGTCAACGGTGGTGCCAAGAAAGGCTATGTGAACTCCCTCGGTGCCCTGACCGGTGGTCAGGCCGTACAACAGGCCAAGGCCGGTATTGAAGCTATCTACTTGTCGGGCTGGCAGGTTGCCGCCGATGCCAACCTGGCCGGTACCATGTACCCAGACCAGTCGCTGTACCCAGCCAACTCTGTGCCTGCTGTGGTTGGTCGTATCAATAACTCTTTCCGCCGCGCAGATCAGATCCAATGGAGCAACGGTGTTGGCCCGGAAGATGACAAGTTTGTCGATTACTTCCTGCCAATCGTTGCCGATGCAGAAGCCGGTTTTGGTGGTGTACTCAATGCGTACGAATTGATGAAGTCCATGATTGATGCCGGTGCCGCCGGTGTGCACTTTGAAGACCAGCTGGCGTCGGTGAAAAAATGCGGTCACATGGGCGGTAAGGTGTTGGTGCCAACGCAGGAAGCGGTACAAAAACTGGTTGCGGCCCGTCTGGCGGCTGACGTGTCCGGTGTTGAGACGCTGGTGATTGCCCGTACCGACGCCAACGCTGCCGATTTGCTGACCTCGGATTGCGACCCATACGACAGCGACTTCATCACAGGTGAGCGCACCAGTGAAGGTTTCTACCGTGTCCGTGCCGGTCTGGATCAGGCCATCGCCCGCGGTCTGGCTTATGCTCCTTATGCCGACCTCATCTGGTGTGAAACCGCCAAGCCGGATTTGGAAGAAGCCCGCCGTTTCGCAGAGGCCATCCATGCCCAGTACCCAGACCAGCTGCTGGCCTATAACTGCTCGCCTTCGTTCAACTGGAAGAAGAACCTTGACGATGCCACTATCGCCAAGTTCCAGCAGGCGCTGTCTGACATGGGCTACAAGTATCAGTTCATCACTCTGGCCGGTATCCACAACATGTGGTTCAACATGTTCGACCTGGCGTACGACTACGCCCGTGGCGAAGGCATGAAGCACTATGTTGAGAAGGTTCAGGAAGCCGAGTTCGCTGCCGCCAGCAAGGGATATACCTTTGTGGCGCACCAACAGGAAGTGGGCACAGGCTACTTCGACAAGATGACCAACATCATCCAGGGCGGCGCCTCTTCAGTGACCGCACTGACCGGTTCCACCGAGGAAGAACAGTTCCACTGATAGTCGTTGCTCCCTTTTACCCTGCACGGTTTCCTACGTGCCGTGCGGGGCTTTTCTCTCCCTCTGGGTGAGACTTCCCATGCTGTTGTTTTCAACCACGTTGCTTGTGTTTTGCGGCCTTCCTTGGGCCGCTTTTTTTTGATTTTAGCCTTTGGGCGCCGTAAATTTGCCCTGACAGTTAAAAGTTGACGTCAGGCAGTCGCCTTACCGGCAAATCCCTGTCTATAATCGGAAAACATTCTCTTTACGTGTGAAACTCCATTGAAAAACAACGTTGGTGAACCCAAGGGTGTGGATTATTGGACCAAGAGGATCAGTGAGCAGGAAATGCCTGCCCTGTGCTCAACGGTAAAAACCCTTGAAAAGTTGGCAAAGGATGATGTCTCCTCCATGGCGATACTAGGCCGTAGTGTGATGCACGACAATGCCCTCACATCCCGGATCCTGCGCGTGGCAAACAGCGCTACCTACAATAAGGGCATCAGCCAGGTCACGACAGTGAGCCGGGCCGCCGTAGTGCTGGGTTTCGATACCATTCGTAATATCTGTATTACTGCCAAATTGCTCTCCAGCCTGCTGGAAAACAAAAATCTCACCCCCGGCGTATATCAAAGGCTGCTGAAACTGATGGCGCGTTCATTTCAGGCCGCCATGTTGGCCAGGATGATGCTGGGCGCACATGATGAAGAAATGCAGGAAGAAGCCTTTATCGCAGCGCTTTTGTATCACCTTGGCGAAAGCGCCTTCTGGAGCATGGGGGGACCTCTTGCCAACGAGCTGGACAGAGCCCTTGACGGCGTTGAGGATCCTGCCGCCGTACTCACCCAGGTTCGAGAACATCTGGGCACCAGTTTTGGCCAGTTGACCCAAGGTTTGGCGCGTAACTGGGGGCTTGGGGAAGTGCTCATCAAGTCGCTCAACAATCCCGACGAGCGCATGCCCGAAATCCGCGCCATCTTTGTTGCCAACAAGCTGGTGCAGGAGCTGGCAGAAACCTACCCCGACCATGCCGAGCTTGAAAAGCGGGTGCGTCAGGGCGCCGAAATGATGGGCTTGAAACCCGATGATTTTAAGGCGCGGGCCATTCAATGTGCCAAGGCGACCCACAAGCTGGCCGACGCCTATGGCGCCAAGGTCTTGGTGGAGTTCTTGCCAAGCCCCAATCGTTTGTTGGAAACCCCGGAAAGTCTCAATGAAGGACGCTGGCGCGAAGGCGATGTGAATATTCAGCTTAAAAAGCTCCGCGAACTCACAGGCTTTGCGGTGGCCAAAGCCGATATTAATCAGGTAATGCAAACCACACTGGAGGGAATACTAAACGGTGTGGGTGTGGATAGCTGCGCCGTGCTGCTGTTATCGCCCAGTCGCAAGATGCTGCAGCCCCGCATAGTGCTTGGAGACAATGCCGACAACATCAAGCGCGACTTTGTAATCGATATTACCGAGCCCGATCATCTGTTTCGCCATGTGATTGATTTGAAACAGCCCCTGAATGTGGATTCTCCAGATTCGCCACGCTGGCGACTTAGCCTGGATGAACCCTTGCGTAAGCGCTTGGCCAAGAGCGGCTTCTTATTGGCACCGCTTGAAATGGATGGCAAGGTGATAGGGCTGTTTTATGCCGACAGGGGCTTATCGGGACGCCACTTTGGCGATGATGAGTTTGGCAGTTTTACCCACTTTACCCAACTCGCCAATGTGTGTTTCTCGGTGGCCGTGCGTCAGTGAGTCTTTGATTTGGCCTCGAAGGCCATGATTTGCCGGGCGATGTCTTTGGATACCTCGTTGGGCACCGCAAAACTCAGGTGATACTGCAACACCCGCCAGCCCTCTGCGGTTTTCACCAGGGCGCCACTGCCTCGGGTGAGCCCGTATTTTTCGTTAAATAACAGCTCATCAAACATAATGGTGTCGCCGTGCTCTATCAGGGCACGGCGACGTGGTTCGTAAGTCCAGCCTTTGGTGGGACTCGCGTACCGGCGAAACTCGTCCATTCCCCAGCGCTCGCCGGCATCAGTACCAAGAAACACAGCGTCCTGAGTGTAAAGTGCAAAATAGGCATCCCAATTGGCGCTTGCCGCGTGCTGATGCAGAGCGTCGAGTACATTGGTGGCCTGCTGTTGCTCAAGCTCTCCCGCCGTACTCTGGCTGCCAACAAGCAGGGCTGCCAGAAACAATGCTTTCTTTATCATTGATTGGTCTCGTTTTTATGGTGTTTTTGCCACCATATCACCGCCACTGCGCCGGATCCAACCGATAAAAACGTGCAAACTCTTCATAGAGCTGCCGGTGTTGGGCTGCAAAGGGGTCGGGGCGGGTAAAAAAGGTTTCGCTGACGACGGCAAAGAACTCGGCGGGCGCTGTGGCGCCGTAATAATCGAACAGGCTTGGTTGCCCGGCGTCTGCAGCATGACAGAGCTGGTCGTATTCCTGCTGCATGATAGTGGACCAGCTTTGGTAACGTTCGCTGCTGGGCAGGGGCGGCGCGCCATCGGCCCGGCCATCTTCCTGATCAAGCTGGTGGGCAAACTCATGGATGATGACGTTGAAGCCGTCAAAGGGATGCTCGCAGTCCTCAATGATGTCGTGCCATGACAGCAGCACCTGTCCCTGGCTCCAGGACTCACCTGAAAGGAGCGCATGCCGCTCCCAGACAACCCCGGCTGCATCCTGCTCATTGCGGTTAACGTAGAAGGCGTTGGGATACACCAGAATTTGCCGAAGGCCCGGGTAGAAGTCAGTGTCACGGTTGAGCAGCAACAAGCAGGCCTGGGCGGCAATGGTTAGCCTGACTTCGTCGGTGATTTGAAACCCATTGCAGCCGATAAACTGCTTCTCGCCGAGAAAAATCAGGATCTTTCGCCTGAGCTCCTGTTGCAGGTGATCCGGCAGCAAGGGGTAATGGGCAACACGCTTTTTGAGAATCGCGCGCCAGCTCGCTGGAAATACCCCGCTGGCAAGGGCTTTATGCCGCCGATGGCGGCGAGAAGGACCCGAGGCTATCCAATATATGCCGAGCATCCCCAGTAAACTCACAATGATGAGTGCCGCCATCTCGCTTCCGATTGATTTCCTTTCTCTCTCAATGGGGGTTGGCGACAAGTAAATCAAGGGAACGCGGGGTTTGGTCTCGTGTCCAGCCCTGACATACGTGCATTTACGACAGTTTTTGGGTGGGCCTTTTGCGCGCTATAACGCACTAACTGGTGTTGCTGTCATGTGGGGCGCTGTCATGCAATGGCCAACTCGCTTGGTGAGATCAATCCCAATGCAGAGTCAGTTCAGGGCAAATACCAGATTGCTTGTTTAATGGATAAAAAAATCTGGCAGCTCATTGTTAAAAACCTTGTGTGCTGCCAGCAAAAGGGGCGGGAGGTTGATGTTGAATCTTCAGTCCACGCAAAGGGCGCGTTCTATGTGTTGGCGCTCCTCGGTCGTTAACTGGTAATGGTACTCGATTAAAAAGCGCACCAGCTTTGATTTGGCTATGTCGCAGTCACTGGCCATCTCGGCCAGATGGGCGATAGCAGGCTCGCTCAAGGTAAAGGTTGCTTTTCTGAAATTGGGTCTGCGCTTTTTGGCCTGTGGCTTTACCGCGCCATGGCGCAGGCGATGGTTTTCCAGCGATATTACTGCGCCCCGCTGTTGTGGCAGCCCCATGGCATACAGATTGGCCCCGTCGATAAAATCTTCAATGGAGGTGGCCAGCTGCAGCCGGTTATCACACGGCGTAGAGTTTTTCTTGAGATCTGCCAGTCCCATATTGACCTCTCATTTTACTGATTTGAGTCTGCTGCAACTGATTCCGCACTTCCTGGGCATTGGCGGCGCCCAGCATTTCACAGGCGATGGCGCGAATTTCGTCGGCGGCTTTGCCTTCGTGATCGATTTCAATCACAGACAAGCCAGACTCTTCACTGTCGTCATAGATGTTGCGGGAGTAAGTGATGGCGTCGAGCACATTGATGTCGTAGGTGCGACACACTTCCTTGGCTTCCAAAATCCGGTTGGACTGATTGGGCAGCGTCGGACACTGAGTGATGACAAAAGATGCCTTCATCTTGGGGTTTATCATCATACAGGTAGCGACCACGTCATCCATGTGGCTCACGGTTTTGAGGTCGCGGCGCTTTGGACGCAATGGCATCAGAATGTGAGACGCAACCGACATGGTGGCTCGCAGCGCGAGGTTATCCTGACCGCCACAGTCCACAATCACATAATCGTAATGCTGTTCAAGGCTCAGCAAATCGTTTCGAATTTTGCCATACAGCTGAACGCAATTGATTGCGGGAAGCTTGGGATTATTGTTGCGGGCCTGGATCCAGTCTGATGTGGTTCGCTGGGGATCACAGTCAACCATGATCACTGAGCCACCACATTCCTTGGTAAGAAATACGGCTATGTTTTGTGCCAGGCAGCTTTTGCCACTGCCACCTTTTTCCCCGCCGACCAAAATAATCATCTTTTTACCCCTGTGTTTGCCATTGGGCCTGTGATTTACAGTGAGGTCTGTGCATACGCACAACCTACGGTAAACTCAATCTAGTGTCTGGGGTGCATATGGTCAATTACCTGATTTTTGACACTTTTTTATTTTTGGCGCCGCGCCATGACTTTGACATTTGTCCGTCATTCGTCAAAAAGGCGTCGCGTCATCGCTCTGGCGATAACAAACAGATAATATTGTTAACAAACAAGCTGTTAACTGTGTCTTTTTGTTCGGTTGCCTTAGTAGATTCGGCTGAGGTTCCCTTGATTAGTCTACTTCTTTCAATCATTTATTGGTTTTGGTTATTAAAAATATTAAATATATTCCTAAATGTTCTTTCTGTGGATGGGTTAAACTGACCGCACTGAAGTACTCTTTGCCTCCATCGGACGTCGTGACGGAGAAGATATGGATACCAAGTCATTGAAAGTGGCTATAAATCGCAAAATGCCTTTTGGTAAATATGCCGGAAGACGACTGCTGGAATTACCAGAGCCCTACCTGGTGTGGTTTAAGGCCAATGGGTTTCCACAGGGGCGCCTGGGTGAAGAGTTGGCGCTTATCTATGAAGTGAAACTCAACGGACTGGAAGCCATGCTGCGACCGCTGCTGGATGATGCCTGAGGGATAGCAACGCCTCAGCGAAAATGTGCCATCACCTGCTATCAAAGACACTCAACCCATAATCAATAAGCTCGGGTCGGTAACAACCAAATGCAGATAGTCCCCCTCAAGTCCAGCCACTTCCCGCAAATTGCCACTGTCTTCCATCAGGCGGTGAGTGCGGCTGCTGGCAAAGGCTACACCCAGGCACAATGCGAGGCCTGGAGTGCCGGCATCCGGGATAAACGCTATTGGCGCTCAAGGCTTCGCCGCAGTCTGGTGCTGGTGGCACGGGATAACGATGAGGTACTGGGATTTATTGATTGTGAGCTTTGTCATCCCGATAAGGGATACATAGGTCATCTTTATGTCGCGCCGGCACATCAGGGCAGGGGGATTGGCGGTAAATTGATAGACGCACTCGTCCGTCAGGCGCCCTGTTTTGGTGTTGGCGCGCTTACTACCGATGCCTCATTGTTCTCTCACCGGCTTTTTGCAGCCAAGGGGTTCAGTGATAAAGGGCGCTATTTCCAACAAAAGTCAGGACAGGTACTGCCCGGATTTGCCATGACACTGTCTTTGCCTTTTCATATCGATAGCCTGAGGGGCACGGATGTGGCGTCGGTTGCCCGGCTGTTTCACGAGGCGGTGCAGGGAGCATCTGAGTATTACAGCGAAGCCGAGCGTAACGCCTGGTCACCTGCGCTTCGGGACGAGGCCACCTGGCAGTCGCGGCTGGCGCCATCAAAGGTATGGGTTGCCCGCGGCGACTCAGGGATTGTCGGTTTTATCAATTTACTGCCCCGTGGACACGGCGAAGCTGAAATCGACTGTTTGTTTACCGCGCCCGCAGCGGCGCGCTCTGGTGTGGCGGGCAGTCTTTACCGGGTGCTTGAACAGCAGGCGTGGCGTGACGGCGTGCAGCGTCTCACCGTAGAAGCGTCGTATTTCGCCCGGCCGTTTTTTCTGAGCAGGGGATTCACTGAGCTTTGCCGGAACGAACACCCAAGACACGGGCAAGTACTGGTGAATTTCAGTATGGAAAAGTGGCTCACCCGCCCAGAGGTGGGGTGAGCCTGTCGTCAGCCAAGATGGCTGACATAGGATAGCTGCGGTGCCAGCTCATCGGCGATTTCGCCATGGCGCTGAATAAAGCGAATAAAGGCGCCGGGCAGCGTCAGGCCATCGATGGACTCCTGCCAATGGCAGCAAGCCAGGGCATCGTATCCTTCTTTTCCCGATGCGGTGTAAGCCGATGAAACCCCCACGTAGACCTGTTGGCGTTTAACCGGTACCCAAAGGCCATTTTGTGCGACCGTTAACGACAACACCCTTTCTCCCATGGGACGACGGCCATCGTAGTGATACTTAAGCCCAAAGGTATATGGAAAACTGCCCGCGCCCGTGCCCACTACGCTGTTGTTGGTGGCACTGTTGATGGCGGATTCAAGCGCCTCAAACAAGTACTGGCCTTCGATGGCGTATTTCACCAAAGGCAGCTCAAAGGGCAACAAGCGGCCAAGCACATCGGCGAGGGTGATTTGCCCCCGGCTGAGAGACTGGCGCACGCCGCCGGCATTATGCAGTGCAAATTGGACCGCACCGTCAAGAATGCGTGACTCTTCATACATGGCGCGGCTGACCCAGGGCGCTACCTCGCTGCCATGGGGCAATGCTTTGCTGGGCAAGCGGGTATGCACCAGTTCCCTTGGCACCATGGCCAGCACCTGATGGTCCAGCGCGCGGATTGCGGGCCGGAACTCAGTATCTATCACCTGCTGAACATGGGTATGTTGCGCTGGCCAGAGAATGTTTGGATGGGCCTTCAGCTTGGCAATGATGGCATTGCGTGTCATCTCATCGCCGCCATCGATAACCAGATGCTCATCCAGCATCAGGTAATTGGCGCCATCGAGGGAGGTGACCTGTCCCTTGTCATCGAAGCAGATGCTGGCAAGTCCCAGGGTTTCGGCATACTTGCCCGCATGCAATATGGGGGTGCCATTGACGCGCTCACCCCAGGGCACTGCCGATAGTCCCAGCCCGGCAAAATCCCCCATCAGGGTATGGCTGTGACCACCCACGATAAGGCTTATGCCATCCACCGATGCGGCAAGCTTGCGGTCACCGTCGAGGCCAAGGTGGCTGAGCACCAGAATATGATCTATGCCTTGCGCCTTGAGTGCGGCTACCGTGCGCTCACAGGTCTCCACCGCATTGGCGAACTCTGTATCCGGATCGGGCCTGGCTATCACACTCATCTGATCCAGTGTGATGCCGACAATAGCAAGCTCGCGGTCACCAAGGGGATGTTTTATCACCCCGGCGCAGCCGGTGCTGGAGTCGAGGCAATAGAGATTGGGCAACCGGGCCAGTGGAAATGCCTTGGTGGGATCTTCGCCGCTTAAGTCCATGTTGCCGGCCAGCATGGGAAAATCGATGGCTTCGATAAAGCGGTAGAGCGGGGCATTGCCACTGTCGATTTCATGGTTACCCAGTACCATGGCATCGGGTCTGAGCATGTTCAGCAGCCTGGCATTGGCGCGGCCTTTAAACTCGTTAAAGTAAAGGGTGCCCTGAAAGGTATCGCCGCCGTGGAGAAACAAAAACCTCTGGTTATTGCGTTGGGCCTGTTCGCGGGCTTGCTCAAGCAAGGTCGCGATGCGGCCATACCCGCCACTGTGGCAGCCTACGCGCACCATGGTGTTTTCATGAGGTACTGACAGGCTCAGGGCGACGGGGTCGAAGTTACTGTGGCAATCGTTGATGTGTGCCAGTTGCAGGCAATAAGCTGGGGTATGCACAAAACGCCTTATTAACTATGCCCGGCAAGAGCCGGGCAGAAAGCAGAATGACTAAAGGTCTCCGTCCTGGTCGTCTGACAGTCGAATGCCTTTTTCCTTGATGCGTCTTTTCCACAATTGTCTTGCAAGACGCTGCATATCGATGGCCGGGTCGTTCAGGTCAACGATTTCCAGACCGAGCATAGACTCGATAATGTCTTCCTGAGTCACCAGACCCTGAGCGGAACCGTATTCGTCCACCACTACGGCTATCTGGGTGTTGCGTTTAATCATCAGCTCAAGCAGAGGCAGAATCTTGGCCGTTTCGGGCACTGCCAGCAGATTGCGCTTCAGGCTGGCCATGGTGCTTTGGGGATTGTCGCGCACCTCAAGCAACACGTCGGTGCGATTTACAAAACCCTGAATGTCATCATTATCTTCGCCATACACCGGCAGTCGGCTAAAGGGCTTGGACATATGTTTGCTGGCAAAGTCTTCCAATGTCATGGACATGGGGACAGTAAACATCACGGTTCTGGGTGTCATGATGCTGGTAACCGGCATTTCTTTTACCGACAGAATTTGGGTCAGAATACGGGATTCCTGAGCATCCAATTCACCGGACTCGTGCCCCATGCGCGCCATGGCACTCATTTCCTGACGAATATACTGTCCCTCTTCGCCTTTGCCCAACAGTTTGGTCACCTGCTGCGACATCCAGATAAGCGGCTTGGTGGCACGCTCCATCCATAACAGCGCGAGGCTGACTGCCGGCGCCAACGTACGCCAGTGGTTGGCGCCCAGGGTTTTGGGGATGATTTCGGAGAAGAACAAAATAATAAAGGTGAGCACGGCGGAAAAGACGCCCAGCATGTGATCGCCAAAGACATAGGCTGCCTGAGCACCCGCAACAGCGGCACCGACAGTATGGGAAATGGTGTTCAGCGTCAGAATGGCCACCAATGGTGCTTCAACATTGTCTTTTTGGGCGCGCAGTCGGCTGGCTGCGGCGGGATTATCTTCCTCCAGAGAGGCGATATAACTTGGGGTCACAGACAGAAGCACGGCTTCGAACACGCTGCACAGAAAGGAAACGCCAACGGCAACGAGTATGATAATAATGAGGGTAACCATAAAAGGCTAAAATAGCTCCATAGCATAGGCCAAAATCGACCGGCGGCCATGGTACCATAGACTTGGTTTGGCTGCTGGCGAATTTCGTGGCAGATCGGTATAATTCGCGGCCCCCGTGGTGGGAGTAACTGGTTTGAGGTTTGTCTGATGAGTGAAAAGAAGATCAATTTGCTGGACCTGGATTTGCCGGGACTGAAAGCACTGCTGACGGAAATGGGCGAAAAACCCTTTCGTGCCCAGCAGATAATGCAATGGATCTATCATTTCGGTGTCAGCGACTTCGAACAGATGACCAACATCAATAAGGCCATGCGTGCCAAGCTTGCTGCACGTTGTGAAATTGTTGCGCCTGAAATCACCAGTTACCAAAAATCGTCTGATGGCACCATTAAGTTTGCCATCAACGTAGGCCAGGGCCAGGAAGTCGAGACGGTATACATCCCCGAAGAAGACCGGGCCACCCTGTGTGTGTCATCTCAGGTGGGCTGTGCCCTCGAATGCACCTTTTGCTCCACCGCGCAGCAGGGCTTTAACCGTAACCTGACCGTGTCAGAAATCGTTGGCCAGATCTGGCGGGTATCGCACTTTTTGGGTTTCCAGAAAGAAACCGGCGAGCGTCCTATTTCCAACGTGGTGATGATGGGCATGGGTGAGCCTTTGCTGAACCTCGCCAATGTGGTGCCGGCCATGAACATCATGTTGGACGATTATGGTTTTGGTTTGTCCAAGCGCCGCGTGACCCTGTCTACCTCGGGTGTGGTGCCGGCGCTGGATAAGCTTGGCGATGTGATTGATGTGGCTCTGGCGGTGAGTATCCACGCGCCTAATGATGAACTCAGAGATGTGCTGGTACCCATCAACAAAAAGTATCCGCTACAGGAATTTTTGGCTGCCATCCGTCGCTATCTTGAGAAGTCCAATGCTAACCGTGGCCGCGTGACCCTGGAATACGTGATGCTCGATCATATCAATGACAGCACGGATCAAGCCCATGAACTGGCTAAGTTGATGAAGGATACTCCCTGCAAAATCAACCTAATCCCTTTTAATCCCTATCCTGGTTCTCCCTACGGGCGTTCTTCCAACTCCCGTATTGATCGTTTTGCCAAGGTGTTGATGGAATACGATCTGACCGTGATAGTACGCAAAACCCGTGGCGATGATATCGATGCCGCCTGTGGTCAACTTGCCGGCGATATCCGTGATCGCACCAAGCGTCTGACAAAAAAACGCATGCAAGAAAGCCAGATTTCAGTCACAATGAATTAACCCATTGTTTGCACAGCTTAATAGGTCTGAACATGAAGCAAGGATTGCCTTCTTTAACCCTGATCGCCATCCTGTCTGGGCTGGTGACGGGGTGCGTTACCGAACAAACCTACACGGGCACAGATATTCCTGTGTCCGAGCGCACCTTTGATAAAGTGGCGGCGGCAAAGGAGCGCACCCAGTTAGGGCTGACCTATTTACAGCGTGGCAATTCAGAACTCGCCAAATTTAACCTCGATAAAGCCATGGCCTATGCACCGGAACTTGAAGAAGTGCATGTCGCCATGGCCTATTTCTATCAGACCGTAGGAGACCTTCCCCGCACTGAAGAGGCCTATCGCCATGCCGTGCGTTCCAGTAACGCCAGCGGCGACTCTATGAATAACTTTGGGGTGTTTCTGTGCCAGCAAAAACGCTTCGGTGAAGCCGAAGAAATGTTTTTAAAAGCCATTGACCAACCCAAGTACACTCGCACTGCATCAAGCTATGAAAACCTAGGCCTGTGCAGCCGCGATGCGGGACAGATAGAAAAAGCGCGACACTACTTTGATATGGCGCTAAAGTATGACCCTCGGCGAGCCACCTCACTGCTGGAAATGACCGAAATTGCCATGGATAGCAAGGATTTCCAGGGGGCCAAAAGAATGCTGGAGCGTTTGCATTCGGTTATCCCTGAGTCGGCTTCCAGTCTCGCCCTGGGTGTAGAAATTGAACGCCAATTGAATAATCGAGACGCCAGCAGCCGTTATGGCATTATGCTGCTGGCGAAATTTCCCGCTTCACCAGAAGCCAAAGAATATCGGGCCAGTTTGAATCAATGAATGAAGAATTAACGCCTTCTTCCGAAGAGCAGGAAGCGCCAGCGACAGAATCGTTGGGGCAAATTCTCAAGGCCGCCCGCGAAGCCAAGGGGATGTCTGTCGCCGATGTGGCGACGGCGTTGCATTTGCGGCCCTCCGTTGTAAAAGATCTCGAAGCTGACGATTTCAGCAATATTTCCTCAACCACCTATGTGCGTGGATACATCAAAAACTTTGCCCGCATCGTCGAAGCCGATAAGCAGAAGGTGGAGGCTTGCCTGGCAAGCCAGGTGCCCGGTGTCAGCCAACCGGCCATGCAGAGCTTTTCCAGAAAAACGGTGCGTCAGGCCAGAGATAAGCGTTACCTGATGCTCACCTATCTGGTAATCGTGATTCTGCTGGCGTTGCTGGTGTTCTGGTGGCTTCAAACCAGTAAGTTTTTTAACTCCGCGGCAGTGGATTTCTCCAGACCCACGGCTGAAGAAGTGGCGGCCGCAGGGCAAACGTCGATTCAGGACGATCTGATGCAGCGCCTTGGCAACGACGCCGAAGCACAGTCAGAAACCGCGCCGCAGGCAGACATGCAGACAGCATACGAGCAGCCCGAGGGCAGCGTTGGTGTGTCTGTTGTCGGTGAAGAAGCGCAAGTGGGCACTACAGCAGAAACATCTGCGCCGCAAACAAACACCGCGGCTGAAACCGCTGCCGCTGAAACCACAGCCAACAGCACTTTGGGAAACACTAACCCAGCGCCAGCAGCGAATACTGAAACACCCCAGGCGACAGTGGCTGAAAGGCCAAACACTGCCCAGAGTGCGCCCGGTGAAGGAATGGCTGCACTGGTGATGTCATTCAGTGCCGATTGCTGGGTTCAGGTAAAGGATGCCACCGGTAAACTGTTGGTGAGTGACCTGCGTAAGGCCGGTCAGACCATCAATCTCAGCGGTAAGGCGCCTTTCAGCTTTATTCTCGGTGCTCCCCAGGCTGTTAGCCTGAGCATCAATGGTGAGGCTGCCAGCCTCGACGAATTTCCAAAGGGCAGGGTGGCCAGGTTCAGCCTGCCTAAAAACGGTTAAGCGCAACTGCGTGAGAAGTATTTGACCATGTTCAACGAAAATCCCATCAAGCGTCGTCCCTCCAGCCGCATTTATGTCGGTAACGTGCCCATTGGTGATGGCGCGCCCATCGCTGTGCAGTCCATGACCAACACCCGCACCACGGACGTGGCCGCTACAGTGGCGCAAATTCGCGCCCTGGAAAATGTCGGCGCAGACATTGTGCGTGTCTCTGTGCCTACCATGGATGCGGCAGAAGCCTTCAAGCTGATTAAACAGCAGGTAAAGGTGCCTCTGGTGGCCGATATCCACTTCGACTACCGTATTGCCCTCAAAGTGGCCGAATACGGCGTGGATTGTCTGCGTATCAACCCGGGTAATATCGGTAACGAAGAGCGAATTCGCGCCGTGGTTGAGTGTGCCCGTGACAAAAACATTCCCATTCGTATCGGTGTGAATGGTGGCAGCCTTGAAAAAGACCTGATGGACAAGTACAAGGAGCCCACCCCTGAGGCGCTGCTTGAGTCCGCCATGCGCCATGTGGATATTCTCGACCGCCTCAACTTCGACCAGTTCAAGGTGAGCGTGAAGGCATCGGACGTGTTCCTGGCGGTGGAGTCTTATCGACTGCTTGCCAAACAAATCAAACAGCCACTGCACCTTGGGATTACAGAGGCGGGTGGTGCCCGTGCCGGCGCGGTGAAATCCGCCGTTGGCCTGGGAATGTTGCTCGCCGAGGGCATTGGTGACACCCTGCGTATTTCGCTGGCGGCCGATCCGGTGGAAGAAGTGAAAGTGGGTTTTGATATCCTCAAGTCGCTGCGTATCCGCTCACGGGGTATCAACTTTATCGCCTGTCCTTCCTGCTCGCGTCAGGAATTTGATGTTATCTCAACTGTTAACGAGCTTGAGCGGCGCCTTGAAGACGTGACCACAGCCATGGACGTGTCCATCATTGGCTGTGTGGTTAACGGCCCCGGGGAAGCCCTGGTATCCCATTTGGGGCTGGCGGGTGGTCACAAGAAGAGTGGCTACTATGACGACGGCATTCGCCAGAAGGAGCGTTTTGATAACGACAATCTGGTGGATGCTCTGGAAGCCAAGATTCGCGCCAAGGCCAGCCTGATGGCGAATCGGATACCCGTAAAAGAGGGCGATGCCGACTAGGGCTGGCGCTGGTTTTACCTTTGGCCCCCAACCCCCTATAATGCTAACCGCTTTGCCCGGCTCAAACGGGAAGGGCATCCAGGTTGGCATTAGGTCAACATTTTGAATTTCTGAAATATTAGCTATCCAACGAGTCGATTACAGTGGCAAAACAGATCCAAGCGATTCGCGGAATGAATGACATTCTGCCAACCCAGTCTCCCGTGTGGCAAAAGCTCGAAGCAGTGCTGCGCGACGCCGTCGCCGCCTTCGGCTACAGCGAAATCCGCACCCCCATCGTTGAGAGCACGGATCTCTTCAAGCGCTCCATCGGCGAAGTCACCGACATCGTTGAGAAAGAAATGTATACCTTCGAGGACAGAAACGGCGACAGCCTGACACTGCGTCCCGAAGGTACTGCGTCTACTGTGCGTGCCGGTAACGAACACGGTTTGCTCTACAATCAGGAGCAGCGTCTGTGGTACAAGGGCCCAATGTTCCGTCATGAGCGTCCACAAAAGGGCCGCTACCGCCAGTTCCACCAATTTGGTGTTGAGGTGTATGGCATTGCCAGCGCCGATATTGATGCCGAAGTGCTGATGCTGTCCAACATGCTGTGGCAAAAGCTTGGGCTGACCGAGCATGTGGTGCTGGAAATCAACACCCTGGGTGACAGCGCCGAGCGTGCAGCCTACCGCGACGCCCTGATAGCCTTCCTGGAAGTCCATAAAGACAAGCTGGACGAAGACAGCCAGCGTCGTATGTACAGCAATCCGCTGCGGGTGCTGGACACCAAGAACCCCGAAATTCAGGCCATTCTCGCTGATGCGCCGGCCCTGATGGATTACCTCGGTGAGGAGTCCAAGTCACATTTTTCGACCCTGCGTGAACTCTTGGACGCCGTAGGCATCCAATACCGGGTTAACCCCCGTTTGGTTCGCGGGCTGGATTATTACAACCGGACTGTGTTTGAATGGGTCACCGATAGCCTGGGTGCCCAGGGTACAGTGCTCGCCGGTGGCCGTTACGATGGCCTCGTGGGTCAGCTGGGTGGTAAAGATACCCCTGCCGTGGGTTTTGCCATGGGGCTTGAGCGCATAGTGCTCTTGCTGGAAACCCTGGAGCTTGCCAAGGATGTACCGGCAGCAGTGGATGTGTATGTCACTGCCATGGGCGACAACTGTGTACCGGCCGCCTTTGCCATCGCCAGCGAGCTGCGTCAGGCGCTGCCCGGGGTACGTATCATGAGCCACTGCGGCGGTGGTAACTTCAAGAAGCAAATCAAACGCGCCGACAAGAGCGGTGCAGCCCTGGCCCTTATCATTGGTGATAATGAGCTGGCAGAGGGCAAGGTGGCCATCAAGCCGCTTCGCAATGACAACGAACAACAGCTGGTGGCCCGTGAGGCGCTGGCAGAAACAATTAAAGCATTGATTTAATTCCCACATCGGAATTGATTACAAGGGGAAGTGCGCGTGGAAATCTATAGCACAGAAGAACAACAGGTAGAGGCCATCAAGAGCTTCTGGAAAGAATACGGTACCTCTATCCTGGTGGGTGCAGTGGTTGGTTTGGGTGGCCTTTATGGCTGGAACACCTATTCCGACATGAAAGTTGCCAAGGCAGAAGCCGCCTCTATGGCGTATCAGCAGCTGAGTGCCAACACAAGCGATGAAGCCGCCATGCTCAAGGCCGCCGAAGGCTTTAAGGCCGAGCATGATCAGCAAGGTTACAGCCTGCTGGTTGAGATGATGGTGGCCAAGAGTGCCGTTGAAGCAAAAGACTATGCCAAGGCCGAAGAGTCTTTGAAAAAGGTCATTGCAGCCAAGGATGCCGGTAGCCTGGGGAGCGTTGCCGCTCTGCGTTTGGCACGTATTCAGGCCGAGCAGGGGCAGGGCGCTGTGGCGCTGACCACGCTGGACGCCATTACCGACACCGCCTTCGAAGCACAGCGCGACGAAATCAAGGGCGATATCCTGACCAGTCAGGGTGAAACCGACAAAGCCAAGGCTGCCTATCAGGCTGCGCTGGATAAGGGCGGCATTTCTGCCAGCCCACTTCTTAAAATGAAGCTGGATAACCTGAATCAGGCATAAGGAAGTCGCCGATGAAGTCTTGGTGCAAGAATTTGCTGGCGGCCGGCCTGAGTTTGGCCGTGCTGTCAGCCTGCTCCTCCAATGACGTGGACGAAGAGCCCGTCAGCGAACTCAAGGAGCTTAACGCGACCGTTTTCCCTGAAATCAACTGGAGTGCCAGTGTGGGAAGCGGTGTAGGCGATTATTACTCACGCCTGCGTCCAGCAGTGGAATACGGCAAGATATTTGCCGCCGAGCGTAACGGTTTGGTCGTGGCATTCGATGAAACCAGTGGCGAAAAGCTGTGGGAAGTCGATTTCAGTGATTTGTTCAAAGACAGATTGCTTGGCAAAAACAAAGGTGCGCGCCTCGCTTCCGGTGTTACAGCGGCTCGTGGCAAGGTGTTTGTGGGTGGTGAGAGTGGCCTTTTGGCGGCTCTTGATGCCGAAACCGGTGCGGTTGTCTGGAGTGTTCAGGCCTCTGGAGAATTGCTGTCTGCCCCCACTGTCGGTGATAACATCGTAGTGGTGAACGCCAGTTCTGGTTCACTGGATGCCTTTGATGTAGATACCGGCGAGAAACGCTGGAGCTACGAAAATACCCTGCCCAACCTGACGCTGCGCGGCACAGGTTCTGCGGCCTTTCTGGCCGGCGGTTTCTTTGTAGGCACAGCCGATGGCAAGGTGTCCGTGGTGGTGAAAGACAACGGTCAGCCAGCATGGGAGCAGCCAATTTACACCCCGAAAGGTGGCAATGAGTTCAGCCGCATGGCGGATGTGGACATGACGCCGCTGCCCGTGGGTGACAACCTGTATGCGGTGAGCTACAACGGTAATCTGGTGTCCATGGAAATGCGCTCCGGTCGCGTGCTCTGGACCCGTAAATATTCCAGCTTCAACGAGCTGGCCGCAAGCGGTGTGCAGCTGTATCTGGTTGCCGACAGCAGCCGCATTTATGCCCTTGACCGTCGCAACGGTCTGGAGCTGTGGAGCAATTCAGAGCTGGCCAACCGTGAACTGACCTCACCCGTGGTGTTTGATAACTACCTGGTAGTGGGTGATTTTGAAGGTTATCTGCACTTTATTGACCGCAACGATGGCAGCATCGTCGGTCGCATCGAAGTCGACAGCGACGGCCTTTACAGCCAGCCGCTGGTCGTCGA